>NZ_JACSMB010000006.1:0-172631 GCF_018618455.1 Exiguobacterium sp. s142
TTGTGTCGTAACTTCATTCTACACGAGGCCATCGCTATGGGCTTTTTTGCGTTCACGTTCAGGTGTTGCACTTAATTTTATAATTCATCCTATAAAATTACCAAACCAGACTTCATGTAATCGATATATCACGACAGATATAAATACCGTGATATATGATATTAGGTACACCCGAAAAGATGGAAACTTTCTAATGGGAGAAAAAATAAAAATCGCTAGTAACAATGCAACAACAATACCCGTTCCACTTCCTGCTGCATAAGTAGTAATCATACCGATTAGTATTATGAATAAAGGAAACGGTCTAACCTTTTTATATATTGTCAAAGAATAAATATAAGCTATTGCTATGACTAGAACGATTGTCATTGAAAATTGATTTTTTCCACCTAAGAAATACATCGCTTCCCCACCTGAATAAAGTGGGAAAAATAAAGAAACGAAGCTAGCTAGAACAACAATAACTGACATATAGTATAATCCTGTTATTAACTCTTTAAAATCTTTAATCGCATATGAAAAGTATATACAAAAGCTAATAAATACTACTATAGTAAATACGATACCTACAGTTATTGTGTGATTTACCATTGCTGATATCAAAATAATTACCATGTTGAGAATCGTAAACGCAATAAATTTATTTAGTGTAAGAGTCTTAATAACTATTATCGTTGCTAGGAATACGATTCCAAACTGCCAAGCTAGTTTAATAGGTTCAACTAAATTCAATACGTAAATACTCAAATGTGGCAATACCAAAAAAAGGACTATCCATCTGTTTGTTATTTTCATGTTACTCACCATACTATAATGTTTTTTTATCCTTCATAGCATAACACAAATTAGATAGCCTTTATAGTACAATTTACTCATCAAAGTACTCTATCACTACTTGAACTTTACCTGTACCACCTTTGCCACCCATACAATGAGCTATTAAAGGAACACCGCTATCAACTAGTGTATTTACAAGTGTACCTTCCTTATAATTATTAGCTGCTATGTTCGTGTCGTGAGTAATGGTTGATACAACGTATTTATTACCTGTTCCCCACCTTACGGTTACTGGTACTGCTGCTTCACTTGTTATCCAGTACGAATAAAATAATTTCACTGATTTTATTCATATTTTATTTGAAGGTAAAGCTAATACAAGATTCTTTTCCTCTCCGGTTAAATCAATTTCGGGCGAAACAATTACTTTTGGTGCATTTAAGTTGTTTACTGTTGGTTTCGAGTTAATTCCAGTTGCATTATGAATATCTGTAATTAATGGAGACAGGTTGGTTAGCATACTGTTTTGATTACTCGCTGTATAAACTTGTCTAAAACCTGTTGCTAGAGTTCCTACATTTACATTCAATAAAATTAATTTAGTGTTGTCTGAAGTCATGAAAATACCGTATGCAGTTCCAGATAAAACACTAGCAGGAGTAATTTGACCATTTTCTAATAAAACAACAGATCCACCTCTTATAGTAACAATAGCTTGACCATTATCTAATTTTGACCCTTCGCAATTGAAACCATGAATCGATACTTGTGCATTTGTATTAATAAAAATTCCTTCATGAAACGAAGTTGTATCAATGTTCAAATTGTAAAAAGATAGTCTTTTAAAACCGTGAACATACACTGCTTGTCCTCTTGGTTTGTGGACATAGATATTACTTACCATGTTTTGAATAGCAACACCAATTGACCCGATAGCGCCATAGATTGCAACCTTTTACGTTTGCATTTCGACCATGAATGTATCGCCGTCACCGCGACAACCCACGTATAGTTTGTCATCAATCGTGAACGCGATTTGAGGTTCTACGTGGATTATCTCGTTTTTATAGTTCGTGTGGCTGTATTTGAAATCATCAATGATATTAAACGTCCCGTTCGTAAGCAACTCTACTTTAAAAGCGTGACAATATTCTGATCCTGTCACAAGGTACAGTGAGCCGTTGTAGGTGATACCTTGAGGTTGAACCTGCCCCGGCGTTAATTGGTCAGTTAACGTGTACGTTTTCAATAATTTCGCTGTACCGTTATACTCCGTTTGCGCCTTACCACTTGTGAACGTACCCCAGTAAGCCGGGTCTGTTTTTCCGGGCGTTACATCAGACAAATCGTTATCACCCATACCGAGTAAGAATTTATAAATCTTCGCCCCTGCGTTGTAATAGACGATTCGCTCGTTTTCTCCGAAACAAGCCGACCCATCACCTTCTAAACGTTTATTGCCTTCCATGAAAATGATTTGTGTATTAGCGGTGTCGGTCGTCAATACACTCGTCTTCCCGTAGGGGTTTTTGAAGATATTAATCTCTGGAGGGTAGGTTGCTCCGTTAAAGACCAACAAGAATCCGTTTCGGTAATCAACCCCGTTCGCGTGTCCTAAGTTGTGCTGTTTGTTCGCCTTTTCAGCAAATGTCGCTTTATCCAAGACTCGAATCGTCGAATTACCCACATGGTTCGGCGTACTCTCGTCAAACAACCAAATCTCATCTTCGACGACGCATCCGTCTTGTTGCAACGGAAAACTAAAACGCTTGATGCTTACAGCCGGTTTGTTCATTTCTCTAAACACCTTGTTCGGACTAGGTTTTTCAATGTGTGCAAGATTGGATTTGATCACCTTACCATACCGAACAGCGAGTAATAGTAAGTGTGTCCCTCGAATGATGCTGTCAGAGTTGACAACTTCAAGCACTTGCGAAGACTTGTTTAGTACCAATGAAAAATTTGAAGGGACTGTGTAAACGAACGTCGTTAGAACAATCTGCTTGTTCCCTTCGCTCGTTTTGTAGAACAATCGCGGATCTTCCGTGCCGAACGTAACTACTGCATTTCCGGAAACACTCTCTACATACACGCCTTCGAACGTACCGTACATCACAATATCGTCTGCAAATTGCCGATTCGCTAACGTGTTCGTTGCGGTCGCTCCGATATTATTTTGAACAGGTTTGTTGCCAACGTTCCCAATCAACACGACGTCATCGACTAATAAAGAATCTACTGATTTCACGGTCATCGTTTGGGTATATGCTCTGTACACCAATACATTACCCGTGGCGATAGAGTATGACGATTGTGGGACAATAAATGTATAGTTAGCCCCTTTGCCAGTCCGAACAAATAAGCGCATATCGCCGCTAAACGTTACTGTGAAACCGCTTGTTAAATCATAGACAACTGTTCCACCGAAGTACACCATATGGTTGTTAAAACCTTGACGTTTAAATTCCAAGTTATTCCCGTAGACTTCGCCATTATTGTTTACAAGCATGATAAAATCAGACGTCGTTAAGGTGTCTGCTGATTTAACGAGCAACTTATTGCGTGTGCCTAACGTGTGAACCAAGGCGGAGCCGGTAGGGACTGTATACTCCAAGTCTTCCGCCGCGTTCAAAGAAACAAATTGCACAGATTCAACATTCTTAAAGTTGAATGTCGTGTACAGTTTGAATTTCACTAACAAATCAGTTCCCGAACGAGTCAAGTAACACTCGTTATTAGATAAATAGATCGCGTCTTGCAAACTACCCAAAGACGTTCCCGACTTCGCTCTCTTTAGGGAGGCGTCTGCTAACTTGGTTGTACCTATGGCGCCATCAGTAATTATGCTTAAAGCCGGAGCGTTACCCGTTAGCGCCTGTTGCACTTCGTCGGCTAAGTTGATTAGTTTTACTTTTTTTCCGTCAGTGGAAGTATCGAGTTCGGTTCCCGCAATTTTTTCGGTCTTGTCCCTTTTGAGAGTCAGTTGACTGTCGGTGTATGTTTTATCAGTTTTCAGATAAAGCGCGGTTGTTACCTCTGTCTTCGTCGCTTTATCCGCCAATTGCGCAGCAATCTCTGTCGACTTTTTGTGAGAATCATCAATCCCTGTTTCCCAACGATTCAAATCATTTTCAGATATTGGGTCATCAATCTTCCAATTAGTCTTTGCATTAAAATTCATTAGTTTACCTCCCAACTATATTCAAAATCAACCACTTTATTAGGTGTTAACAGAATATTTAAATCCTTAGAACTAATTGTCTCCATGTTTTGATCTAAGCATTCAATTTTAGTAATAACACTCAATCCAGTAATAGTCTCAGTTTTTGTCGTGACAATGTTTCGATCAACTACAGTACCGACTAGGGTTTTTAAGATACTACCGTTTAAACGAATATAGTGAATTTTTTCAGCTAATTCCTGAGCGACAATCGAACGATAGAATAGAGTTACACTCACGCGTTTACCTCGCTTTCTTTTCTCCAAACAGGAAGCCCCGCTTTTAACTCACCAACGGATCGATAGGTCCCAATTTGAATTTTGGCTCGATTTGAAATCATGAGACTTTCTTTAACTACCGGTTGTGCAACAATTCCTTCATTGCTATCAATGACCCGATAGTAGAAGCCATCTCTATGAAATATTATCTCCTCTAGTCTTGTTGATTGACGTTTATTAGCATTTACAGTTCTGAAAACGACCTTTAAAGTTTCATCACCTGAATACGGACCATCAATCTCGATACGGAAATGATACGGGTCGCCGCCATACTCGAACCATTCCACGATTTTCGCCTTGTCCAAAATGATGGAGACGACGTCCTCGATGGCCTGCGCCGTCCCCTTCTTCCGATGGACGGACCACGAGCTTTGGATGAGTGCTCGTTTTTGTTCGGCGCTCAATTGATCGTCGTAGTAGTCGAGATGCTCTTCTTTTGCGATGATGTCGAGCAACATCTCGGGGATCGGGTTGGTCGGGTCGAGCACGTCGGTCTGTTCGAGGACGAAACGGAACATTTCTGTGATCGCCTCGGTCAACGCGGCATTCTCAGGCTGCGATGTGAGCGAGCGTGGCAGGATATCCCGCAACGAAAAGTCGCGTAAGTCAATCATCGATGAACCCTCCGAACGTCACGCTGATGTTCCGCTCTCTCGCGACCTGGTCGTCCGCGATTCCGACATATTCGTTCGGCTCCACCAATACACGACGTCCCCCTTTTTCTTGGACGCGTGCATATAGCTCGCCCGGGTCGACCCCACGCCCTAACTTCGAGCGCTGCCACAGCTTGTATTCGGCAATTGCCGCCAATATCTCGCTTTGATGGAACGATTCTGCCGTTCGATAGCTTTCGGGAAGATAGTAGACGAGTGTCAGATCGTAATAAACCGGAACCGGCGCAGCCGTCGTCACGAAATCAGTCAACGGACGGATGTCGCGCGGTGAGCATTTTGCGAGCACCGCCTCGAGGACTTCATCGCTTGGCAGTTCACCGCCCTGCATCAATGGTACAATCTTCACCACGCTCGGGGCCGGTGAGATCGCCTTGACGTCGATGATACCCTGATGCGCGGTCTTGGCGTGATAGATATAGGCCAGCTCAGGACCTGCGGTCGAAAATCCTTCAGGCGATAAATGGATACGCTCTGCGTAGGCCTCATCCTCTTCGACATCTGTTCCGCCATTCGACGTGGTGACGTTTTGCACCCCCTGTACCCAAGGAATCGGGGTCTGCAGGTCATTGATGAGGCCCGGTGCAATCTCGTTACCGATGGTCCCTGCCTCGGTGCATCGAGCGATGATATCAATGTAGGATAATCCGGTCGTGACCGTGATGTCGCCGATCGTTTCAAAGGTGATCCCGCTATATGCGACCGCGGTCCCTTCAAAGATGACAAACGGTTCCGGGTTCACGAGGTCGAATCTCAAAGTCGTGAGGGCAGGCGCGGCGTCGAGACGCGGTACCCCTTTGTCGTTACCGAGATGGTCCAAAAAGTTATCATCCGCGTAGGCGAGTCGAGACTGTTTGCCCGTATAATCGATGTTGTTCGCGAGCAAAGAGGCGACATAAGCGGCCGCCTGCAACATTTTAAAACGCGGGTCTGCCTCGTTCAACTTCACGCCTGGCATCAATTGCTCAAACTTGGTGACGCCCAGTTGTTCGTACTCTTCGACGTCGCTCGAGACGAACTCGATCTCAGGTAAATTAAATCGTGTCAATTTCTATCACCACCTTCACCGTCGTTCTGATTCTGCCGTTCAAGAGATCTGATTCGTCCTGGTCAACAAGAACCTCTTGCACGCTGACCTCCGGAATGTTCCGTTCAAGTTTCTCGATCACCTGTGCCGACCACTCGTTTTTCGCCAACTCACTCGGATCGTCAATCGGGGGATCCATCCCGAATTCGCGATGCATCGGGTAGCTGTCCACAAGCGTATCCAGTAAAAACGAGATACTTTGCAAAATAGCGGCCACTCCCGTCGCCCCGTAATCGATGGTCGTGCCCTCGGATGAACTGATTTGATAGACCGTCATCTTCAAGCCTCCCTATTTCTTTTTGAATGTTGTGTATGTCGACACCGAGGAGATATAGAGTCCGCCACCGACGTTGTACCATCGGATGCCGCTGCCATTCGCGTACCCATAGACTTGGAAACTCTGTCCTTTTCGCATCACTTTTTTGATACGTGCATTGAGGGATGGGCCCATGCGGCAATTGAGCATACCCACTTTTACCGTCGCAGAACCGATCGGGCCTGACTTCTTGGCGGGAGTCGATGCTGTAGGCGGTTTCGGTTTTGGTTTCTGACGGACGGGTTTGTCTTTTGGATATTCTTTCAAGGTCAACGAGAGTTCAATCGTGTGCGAGACGCCTTTGTTGTCGATGAATCGATGGGTTTCTTGAAGATCCTCGATGTACCAAAAACCATTCGTCACTGGTTTTTGACCGATGACAAGGGTGCCAACCTTCCCTCCGTCTCGAAACCCACGCAATTGTTGGGCCACTTTTTCCGGATCCACTCTCTTCGAGCGTTTCAGTAAGATTTTCATGCTGATCGACTCTTGGCCCGGGCCTTCGAATTCCGGCAACGGTTTCTGCAAGATGATGTCATGAACCGCCCATCGGGACGAACCGCTGCGGGCGAAATCGCTGAACGTGAGTAACTTGCTTGACGACACCTCAAATGAGACGCCTGCAAATGTTCCGATTTTCATGACGCCCCTCCGTTTCGAGTGATGAATTGGTCGGCGATGATGCGTCCTTTGATATCTAAGGTCCCATTTCCAACCAGATTGATGGTCATGTTTTTATTTTTGATATCATATTGGACAAAAGCGCCGTCCTCGAACTCGATGTGTCGCTTGGTCTCCTCATTTACAGGCACCTTGTCGACATCATTGAAAATAGAACCGAGCACATAGCCCTGTTTGGCGCTTCCTTCGACAAAGATACAGACGACCATCTCGTCAACCTTTGGCAACCAGTAATCCTTCACACGAACGCTACCCCTTCCGACAATCGGGAGCTCGCGCGACACCACCTCGTCGCCACCTTTGTCCTCAAACAGGACACGAACCGTGGCCCGATCCGGATAGACCGATGACACACGTCCGATATCTACATGTCGCATCAGTATCCCTCCAATACGCGTCGTAATGATAACGTCGTCTCCGAACCTTTACTGACCGTCGCCGAGACGCTTGTGATGATATATTTGCCATCGAACGCGTCGAATTCTTCCAATCTGACCGTTTCTCCCGCAAATGCGGTCAAAAATCCGGCGAACCGGACAGAGAAGGTCATCCCATTCTTGTTTGCATCCCTCAACTTCGCCATTGCCAGTTTCTTCGCCGCCGACTCCGAATTGATTTCCTCATTGATGTAGAGGACGCGATTTGTGG
Source organism: Exiguobacterium sp. s142 (assembly GCF_018618455.1). NCBI lineage: Bacteria > Bacillati > Bacillota > Bacilli > Caryophanales > Exiguobacterium > Exiguobacterium sp. s142. Next base: position 7,679 of record NZ_JACSMB010000006.1, read on the forward strand.
CGGGTGGTCGTTTAGGTGTGAAGGTGTAACGTTTCACCTTTTTCGTCTTCGGGTCCGTCCATTTGACGGAACAGCTGCGGTATAGGCTCGTCAAGGAATCGTCCCCGTCGTAACTTTTGATCGCCTTGTCCGATTCTTTGATGATAAGTTTCTCGGGCGCCTCTTCAAGTTTCGCTTCATCCATGACGATGAGTTTTTTGTTCGCCACTTTGAGCGTCAAACCGGCGTCGGAACACAAACGCATTAAGAAGGCGAGATCCGTCTCGCCTTCTTGATCGACGCGGTCATAGTATGGATTGTCCATCGCCGAGAAGTAGAGGGACATGCCGTTCACTTTCGCGACGTCCCCTGCCACTTTTCGAAAACTCGTCTTCTCCCATGCTTTTGTCTTCTGGGAACGATTCAATGTCGAGCTCTGAGGAATGGATAAACCTTCAATCGTCGATACCTTCGGTGTTCCGGAAATGCCGAACTTGTCGATTTCAAATGTGCCGATGAATCGGCTCGTCGGTTTCGTGTCGTCCCATCCACTCGATACGACGAATGCGCACTTGATGACAGACCCTTTTTGGGGGCGCCATGCACTTCGCCACTTCTTCTCTCGGTCGGATAGGGCAATCGAAACCGTGTCTGGCTCGGCCGAAATGTTGTCGACGAATGAGATGGATGTCAAAAAATCTTCGATTTCCCTCGTGACATTGACGTTGTCATGCAAGATATCCGGACGCACACGACGCGCAAACTTAATCATCCGAACACCCCGCCTTCAAGTGAATTATCTTCCATCATTTCCGCTTCACCGTCACCGAGTAGCCAATCCGGCTCCCCAGCGAAGATTTCTTCGCGTGGCGGTTCAGGTATGTTTAAGACCACTCCAGCGGAAAAGATGAGGGTCAATCGGTGTTTCGGGTTGGCTCGCAACAAAACAGGGAGCAAATATTCGCTCCCCAACAACTTTAGGGCGATGCGGTCGAATGTATCGCCGCTCACCGTCGTATAGGCCTCCATCTGCTCCCTCCTCAGTAACGATTCCGTTTTTTCTCACGTTCGAATTGTTCGGCCATGCGTTTGAACTCCTCATAGCTGAACTTCAATGCGTCTTCGACCTCTTGGCGGGACGTGCCTGGGGCCATGTGGACCACCGGGCTGTAGACGAATTGATAGTTCGCGCTCTCGTTCGGACAAGCTGAAGATTTGTCACCGTTACCGAAATCTAGAAGTTCACGTAACGGGTTCTGGCGGTCACTTAGTTCGAGACCGAAACGTGATGCAACCCGACGCAACAGGTTCGTCGCCCGACCGCGTTTTTCTTCTGACAACGGGATGATGGCTTCCGGACCCGCCTCTCCGACGAGACCGAGATGCGCATTCGTGACGATTCCGCCGTTCGCATACGGGAGATAACCGCCGCCGCGCATCATGTTCACGATACCGGGGTGATTCATGATCCCTCCGTAACGACCGTCCATATATCGAATGGCAGCAAGCGCCGAATCAAGTGGATTACGACGGTTGTTGAAGCCTGGCACCTTCCACCGTTGGAAGGTGGAATTGATGATTTGGAACAGGCCGACAGACGGGTCGCCCCGTTGTGCGTTGATGTCCCAATCGTTGATCGCATTAGGATTGAAGCCCGACTCTTTTTGCGCGATCGTCATGAGTGGTCCCAAGAGGCTTAATGGCTTATTGAGCATGTTGAGCGCCCGGGTGATAGCCGAACGGGCCATATCGGCACCTGAACCGCCAAACGAGGCGCCCATCGACTCGCTCATATCAGGGACGATCCCTTTAATGAACGTGAGCGCCTTGTCTTTCACATAACCAAAGGCACCCTTACCGATATCACCAAACGCACCACTCAGGCGTGGCACCTCGACCCCGAATCGCTCGAGCACTTTCGAGAGGAGCTTGGTCGGGTCTGACAGATAACCGAACACATCGAACGCAGCATCTTTCACTTGGCCTGCCTTTTGACCGACCCATTCCATACCTGTTTGGAACGCGTTTTTCACCGTACCAAAAGCATAGTGCGGAACACCTTTCCGGCCGAGCACGGCCCGGGTCGCTTTGGCGTTGATGACCTCCGTGCCTTTCGGCAGGTTCATTAACGTGTCGGTCGATGGGCTCAGTCCCACGCGTCCATTCGGTGTCCGATAGAGTTCGGGACCTGCGTTCGAGCCTCGACCGTCACCGAGGACAGCGAGGCCGCCCGGGTGCCCTTTCGTACCTTTTGCGTACTGCGGGACGACCCAATTCGGAATCGTCGCCTCAATACCGAGCTTACCGCTGACCCAGTTCAGACCGCCGATCACACCGTTAACCGAGTCTCCAATTTTATTCAACAACTTATTACCTATTGAAGCCGCTCCGTCGACCGCTTTTCCAGCCATGTTCTTGATCCCTTGCCCGATTTTCCCTGGCAAGGCTCTTGCCATCGCCACGATATCTTCAAAACGTTTCGCCATTGCGTCCTTCATGTTTGTGGCGATTTGAATTGCTTTATCTCGCATAAACCCAAACCGGGAAGCGATCCCTGTGACCATATTACGCACTAACGCGTACGCTAGGGCGCCCATATTTCGAATCGAAGCCCCTACTCGTGATGCGAGCAATGCGGCTTGCAACACTACAGTCGTAACGCCGTTCTTGAACAGGTTGTAAACGCCTGTCCAGTAACTTCGATAGAAACCGATAACGTTTTTAACGAAATTGACAACCCCGGCAATAATCCGGGCACCCATTTGGGCGACTAGGTTTTGAGCGGATGAAACACCTCTAGCAAACAAATCCTTGGTCGCAGTCCACATTGCCCCTGCGTTTTTGACCAATCCCGTACCGAGCGCCTTAATACCGCTAAGAACGCGACCGATGAACATGAGGTTCATATAGTTCCAGATAAATTGGATCGCTCCGAAAAAGAGTTGTTTGACCCCTTCCCACATTTTCGAGAAGTCACCGGTAAAGAGGCCGGCAAAAATCTTTATGGCTCCCATGATGACGTTTAGCGCCCCATTGATGAGCCCGGAAATCGTCGACCACAACATTTTTAAAATCGGCAGCACGATCGGCGCCAAAAATTGAATGATTTTGATGATTGTCCCAAACACGTTTTGGACTGCCTGAATGATTTGTGAGCCGTTTTCATTCCAAAAATCGAGAATTTTCGTCGCAAAACCAGTCAGGGTGTTGACGATGATTGGAATCATCGGTTGCACGATCGAAAGGACGGTCGAGGTCACCTTCATGATGCCGGAGACCACGGCGCCGATCCCTTGGAACACGCCAGAGGCGAGGTCGGCGATTTTAGGGCCGTTATTCGTCCAAAACGACAACAGACCATTAAATATATCGCCGTACATCGCCTTGAGCTTGTCAGCGATCGGCTGGGTCTGTGCGTAGATGTCATTTAGCGCAGTCGTAAAGCTCGTGCCGACGTCTGAAAAGGTATCCTTGTTCGAGATGACGCGGTCACGGAACGCGTCGATCTGTTTATGATTGAATCCGACGTCGGGCATGAGCTTTCGTCCTTTAACAAAGTCACCAGAGAACATCTTGATGCCGGCGAAAGCTGTATTGGCAAAATCTTTCGCTTCATTGACCCGATCACGAAACACATCGATTTGACTGTGGTCGAAGCCGACGTTCAACATGATCTTCCGACCGCTCACGAAATCGCCATTCAACATATCCTTGGCGGCACGTAATGGTGCCGTGAAATTCTCGACGGTCTTCCCGAGGTTCGCCATCCGACGTTGTATCGCCGGGATCTGTCCCTTCAAATATCCGGAAAACTGTGTGAGATACGGAAGTGCCTTGGAACCAATCGGGATGATGAGCCCAGTCTCGACTTGACGGGCAATCCCTTGGAAGGCGTCACCAATCGTGTCGTACTTGACGTCAGCCACCTTTTCCATGGTCTTTTTGGTCATGTCGAACTGTTTACGGGCGCTGCCCATCGCTTTTAGCACATCCATCTCGAGATCTTCGGCCTGCGTCCCGAACAATCCGACCGCGATGGCGTTCTGTTCGACGGGATCTTTGACCTGCGCGATGGCCGCAACGACCTGCTCAAAGGATTTCTGGGCGGTCGGCCCGCCTTTCGCGAAGATTTGGGACATTTTCTCGGCATCCATGCCGAGTGCACGATAGGCCTCGGCGGACGCCTTAGATCCATCTTTCGAGCGAATGTTGAACTCTTTGACAGCGTCAGCTGTCTTATCGAGCGAGAACGCCCCGTTTTCGAGTCCTGTGCTGAAAATGTTGAACATTTGATCTGCGCTAAATCCTAGTGCTTTGAAATAAGGTGCGTATTCATTCGCAGTATCCAGCAATTCGTCAGTTTTGTTTAATCCATTCTGAGCGCCTTGGGCGAGCAAATTGAACGCCTCGGTGTTCGAGATGCCGAAGTTCCGCATCATCGTATCCGCTGCCTTGATAGATTGGGTCACGTCCTCACCGAACACGTCTCGATAGACGAGTGCGTTCGCCGTCGCCGTCTCGAGCTCTTTGCCGGACAGTTTGGTCACGCTTCGCGTCTTAGAGATGGCGTCCGCGAGGTCGTTCCAATCCTCCCCGAGGTTCGAATTATAGAGATTCGTCGACACTTTTTTGAGCTCGGCCACTTCTTTCGTCGACATGTTGGTCGAGGCCTGGACCTGCTTCATCGCTCCATTGAACGCATTCGCGCTCTTCGCGGCACCGGTGAGACCGACCGCGATCGCTCCGATAGCCGCACCCGTGGTGACCGCGACCGCTCCGAGCGCTTTCATCGTCCCGGTCGCCACTTTCGAGTTCTCGCCCATCTGCTCGAGACCGCTGTTGGCCTTCGCAAATGACGATTTCATCGAACTGTCGACCATACCGGCTAGTTTGAACGCGATTTCATAGACTTGGGCACTAGCCATCCTTTTTCACCTCTCGGACGTCGGTGATGAATTCGATGAGTTCACGGAGTGAGAGACGCAAGAAATACTCGATTCCCGTATGGGCGACAGAAGAAAGGCGGACACATGCTTTCCGCACGTTCCGCCCCGTCACGATGATTTCAAGTCGATTCCCTCTGACCTCTGCGACTCCTAGCTGTTTAAAAAACGGACGACCTCGTTCTTCACCTTGAGCGCTTCCTTACCAGGGAGACGCTTGAAGAATTCATGTGGGACACCCGCTACCGTGGCAGCAAGCGAGAAGGCATAAGCGAGCGTCAACTCCGGGACCGGTGAATAGTTTCCGGTCGCCGAATATGCACGGTCGGCCTCGAGTAGGTCGTCGCCAGTCAGGTTCTCAAGTCCTGACAAATCGATGCTCTCGACAGACTTCCCTTCGAATTCGAATGGTTTCCCGAAGACGATGACGCCTTCTTTTTTCTCGCTTGGAGAGGAGAGGACGTTCGTGACGTCCCCTTCCGTTTTTTCGATTTCATCGACACTGATTTGTTTTGCTTCTGTTGGCATGTTTTATCCCCCTATTGTTTTGGTCAGATTAAGTTACGGATCCCGCTGAGTTGATCCACGCCGTTGAGCACGTAGACGAAGTTGAGCTTGTCGAGCTCAAGGAGCACTTTGCCATCTTCCTCGATTTTGAGATAGAGGACTTCGTAGACGGCTGTCGTCTCCGTGTTCGCGTTTTGCGCGATTTTACCCGGGTTGATACCTTTCGGTTGGCCCTTCATCGAGATTTTGAGACCGCGATGTTGTGTGACGCCCGATGAGACGTCATAGGCTTGTTGCGCCGCTCGTAGGACGAGCATGCGGTCTTTCATTTGCTGAAGCGCGAAGGCCTGGCTTCCGATGTGGCGGAAACCGATTTCGAGCGCGAGACTCCCAAAATGACCTTGCGAGACGCTGTCCCATTCGCCGAGCAGGCCGGCTCCGGATACTGTCTCCGTCAACGGTTCAAGGTTCGGGAGCGTCACTTCGGCACTGACACCGATCAACTTCTCGGTGTCCGTATACAGGTTATAATTGACTACCTTCTCAGGAATCATGTTCATTATGAAGCACCTCCGAACATAGCATTAGAAAGCATTTGTGGATCAAACTCTAGGATGTTGACGATATGCTCGGCAGGCGGGTAGGCTGCGAGTTTTTGGATGAACGTGATTTTACCGTTCAAGATGTCCGTCGACGGGTTCATGTCCTGGCGGAACTCGATACGCGCGCCGGCGATCTGGCCACGCGCCGTATATCCGTTCGCCCGGATGTTCTCGCTGTCAACGACGGACTCGATGAGACGGGTGTTCGTCGGGTCATCGACCTTTTGGAAATACGTCAAGATGAACGTGTTGCCCCACCAGTTGAAGATGCGACGAATCGAGATGAACCGGTCTTTCGGGTCTGTCGTGTTCGGATAGGCCGCGGTGTTGTTGCCCCATGTCTTCCATCCGTTCCAGTTCAGCAATGTGACGATTCCGTTTCCGTTCAAGTGGTTCGCCTCATCCTTGTCGAGGTAGACTTCCGTCCCGTCCGCCAAGACCGCGCCCGAGATGGCGACCGACTCGTTCGATGGAGATTCGTGCGGGACTGATTCGTTCCGCGCATCGACCGACGCCATCACGGCACCGAACAATGCCGAGTAGTGGATCTGCTTCTCGCCGACTTTCACTTTCGGCCACAAGGCGACAGCTTGCGACCCGTTGTAGCCGTTCGCATTCTTCCAAACGAGCGCCTCATCATATGATGTGACGACGGATGTGTCGATGTCGAGAGCCGTCATCGCGTTGAATCCGCCGTTGATCTTCTTCGTTTTCGCTTGTAGGACCGCTGCCACTTCCGGGATATGCGAGAATCCTGGTGCAAGTAGTGTCCCGGACACGATGTTGAACATCGGATAGACGACCTTCACGAGTTCGAGACCTTTATAAGATTTCGAGACCGCATCATATCCACCGATGACATCTTCGGCCGTAACCGCACCCGGATCGAGCTTGTCGTATTCTGCCGTCAATGCGGCATTGGCCGTGACCGTGCTCGAAAGTTTGACCACAGTCGGTTTACCATAACTGTTGAAGGAAGCGATGTAGTCCGTCCCTTTGACCAAAGGTGTCGCGCCGTTCTTCACGACGAGCGTTTCGAGCAACACGCCTTCGTCGTCGATAACTCCCTCGCCATTCGCCAACGTGAAGGCTTTCGCCGTGACGGCCGTTTTATGGACCGCCGGGTCGAGCACGTTGATGAAGACAATCGGAGCGATGCTTGCCAACTTAAATGATGCGTACATCGATTCACAGAGTGTGAATGCCTCGAAGTTCTCGCTGTACCCAAGTTGTTCTTGCGCGCTCGCCAAGTTATGGACGAGGATCGGTTTGTTGACGGCTGTCGCCGGGTCTTTCGCAAGATGGACCGGCGCTGTTCCGACGACGACCTGCACGGCCGAATCGGCTGTGACCGGCGGCGTCAATGAGGTCGGGTTTTCAATCAAGTCAATTCCATGTTGATATGCCATTATGTTTCACTCCCAACTTGTTTTTGTGCTTCTTGGTACAATACATACTCTTTCGACGCGATCACCTTCAATTTCTCTTGGGCCATAGATAAAGACTTGACCGACACGAGGAGTTGTCCGAGCACCGGCCGTTTCTCGATTTCACGGGCCAAGTAAGATGGTACCCCGTTCGAAAAAATGGAGAACTGAGGGACGAGTGCCAAATCTGGCCCGATGTAGACCATTGTCTCGGCCTTCGTGGCCGGTTCGGCCTTCACGTCAATCTGAGCGTCCACCTTTCCTGACGCCCGCTCTTTTTTTACTTTGTTTTCTTCGGTCATATCAATTCCTCCACATCTTTTCTCGCTGGAATCGGCGCTTCCCAATACGTATCGATTGAGCCGAGCCATTGCGGTGCGGTCTCTTCCTCGTAAGGAGAGGCATCGAGGGGATAGCTGAGCTCGTAGAAGCGTCCGGCTAACGGTCGCGCCCGGAACTCCTCGATGATCCGATTGATGATACGGACCATGTCGCGATACCCTTGATTATCGGGCGCATCATCGTAGAGACCGACGATAAAGCCAATCCGGACACGAGGTTGCGTCTCCGGTTTCTCTTGCCTAGCCTGCATCAGTTTGACGATGACAAAAGGGAACTGGATATCGTCCTCATGCTGCCGTGCGGGTAGCCCTTGGGCGAAAATCATCATCGGACCGGTTGTGACCGTCCCGTCCGGAAGTGGTTTTTTGAATTCCTCACCCTCGAACATGCCTTTCAACCTGTCTATGATGGCATCTTGTAGCAATGTTGAGATCATGTCGCCGCTCCTTTCGCCAAGATACGCTCGATTTCATGGTCGATGCGCTTGTTGAACATCTTTTGACCGGTGGCGTCGATTCGATTCCGGATATCCTCGCGATTCAACATCTGCGGTATCGAGGGACCGAACAGCCTGTCGATGGGCAGGCGCCGTTTTGCGCTCCGTTTGAATACCTTGATACCGTTGATATCTGCGTTGAACGCGCCCTCGAGAGGTTTGGCCGCACCTTTTTTGACCGCGACTTTGATCGGGGACTTCCGTTTCGGGTTGACCGTCTTCGGGCTCACTTTGAACCGGTCCAACGGCACGACTGGACCACTACTCTTTAGGACTGCATTCACATCGCTGCGTTTCGCACGTGTCCGAGTGATCGTCGGCTTGATTTCGGCCGTCTTGATGTGATAATTCTTGCGGAGCTCCTCGTTGACCGTTTTGGCCACGCTCGACATCGCCCGGTTGAGCGAGCTTGCGATGACTTGCGGCGCTTTCTTCTCCATCGACCCGAGCCTGGCCTTGATATCTTCAATCGCGCGTTCATCGACGGAAACACTGGTCGTGATCATAATGCCGACACCCCTTCCAAGACGATGACAAGCACACCGCTCTCATCCATGATTTCCATGACTTCATAAGGGCGTCCTTTGAACGCTAAACGCTGCCCGCGGAACGGGCGTTTCTCGAACGCGGCCTTGTCTGCATAGAAAAGGAGATCACCTCTCGTGAGCCCCTCCTCATCATTTTTTCGGTTGAATCGTTCGAGCCTGTCCTCGTCAAAGGTGATGTTGATCAGCTTGCCATTGAAAGACACCGTTTCAGCGAACTCGTTCGGGTTGAAAAACGTCGTCGACAAGTCTTTTGACAACATCTCTTTGAATAACGACATTCAGGTCACTCCGTTTCGTCTTCGAGCATGGCCAACAATTTTTCAGCCTGTCCGCTTTCGACAATCGCCTTGATCAGGTCGGATTTTTTGAGCGTTTTTTCGATTCCGATGATCCCGACCGCGTCCATGTCTTCCTTGAGCTCATCGAGTTTCCATTCCTCATCAATCAATTTCTCAGTGGCCGTTACATCGAGAGCAACCTTGTCGTCAGAACCATCAGTGCCCGGTTCGACGACCGCGACTTCCTCGAATGTGACATGGGCGACGGCCAACCCGTTCGCAAGAAGGAACTTGACGTCCTCCTCACTCAACTCCACGATGTCACCTTTACGAAATCGCTCTCCTTGATAACGTGTGTGTGTAAGGAACTCTAATTGGGGCATCCGTTACACCACCTTCGCGACGAACCACGAATCGACGTCGTTCGGCTTCGGCAACGGGCGACTGCTGACGCGCATCATTTTCACTTCATTCGCGCGGTCGGCCCACATTTTCGGGACGCGTGATCCTTCGTACGTGACGAAGTTGTCATCTTGTTCCATCTGGGTGATGGCTCCGTACGCGAACGTACCCACTGCCGCCGGCGCCATGAGGATGCGGTCTTCCGGCACGAATGGTTTCGTCACATTGTCCTCATCCAAGTACCAGGCGTCATAGGTGACGAGGTCGAGACCAAGACCCGGAAGGCGACCGATGAATGTCGTCCCGTCACCGCGGACCGACGGCTCGATTTGGCCGAAGTTCATGTTGCGGATGTCGAGCAACTTCTGCATCTTCTCGTCATTCCGGAGTTTAGTCGCCGCTTGACGACCGAGTACGACGACCGCCGGTGCGACCCCTGTCTTCTGAATGATTTCCAAGCGCCATCCCTCGAGGTCGGAGTAGATGTCCGCCCCTTCGCCCCAACGGTCAGCGAGCGTGAGTGTTTCTGTGTTCGTGAACTTGTAATCGATCTGTTGTTCGATGAAGTTCTTGCTCTCATAATCGACGTATCCTTTGAGGATTGCGCTGCCATAGAACAATACCTGCGCCGCCAACCATTCTTCACGCCGTGTGATCATCGCGCCCAACTCTTCCAAGTCTTTGGCGACGAGTTCCGCTTGGCGGTCTTCCGGTGATCGCGTGCTGACGACCGACTCGCCGAAGCCGCGTTTCTTGAGATCATCGATTGTCGTGACACGTTGCGGTGCGATGCGGGGTGCCGTGTATTTCGTTGTACGGAATCCATCTCGTTCCATCGTCACGCCGCCGACACGAGGTGCGACGAACGGTGCCATCTTCTGATTGCCCTTACGGATGTCGAGGAGCACTTCCTCGGTCACGAATGTCTCTTCACCAGGGAAGAATGTGTCTTTCAAGAATGAACGGGCTGGCGGCATTTGTTCGACCGCCTGTAATAGAGTCAAAGTGTTTGAAAAGTCCATGTCTGTTTATCCTCCCTCTCACATTTTGTCTTTCAAATAGATACCGAGCTCACGTAGGCGTTGCTCGTGGTCTTCGGCCGTATCCGTCCCGCCCAAGATCAGCGCTTTCCGGTTGAAGCGACCTGATGCATAGGCGACATATGTGACCGCGCCGTCTGTCGTGTCGATCGTGTCCGCGAGAATGCAGTCCGCCTTCTCAGAGCCATCCGCCTTCGTCGAATCCACGGCGACCGCTTCTCCTGTCGCTGTCACGATTCCGAGGACTGTACCGCGTTGCAACACGCCCTGCGCTTGTTTCAAGACGACCGATTTCGTGACGAACGGAATCTTGTCGTCAAAAATTAGCTCGTCGAACTTTTGCTCACTCACATCATTCACCAATTGGAACATGCTCATTTACCTCCTTTTTTGCCGAACTTCTCGGCGATTTTATTGGCAGCCTTTTTCACTTCGTCTCCGTCGCCATCCGAGACCCCGGCACCATGTGTGCCTTTGACTTGATTGATTGGATTCGCATCTTGTTCGCGGTTCTCCAGGTAGCCTTGACGATGTTTTTCGTCCGCTTCGGCCGCTTGGTTGAGGATTTTCATGGCGACCTCGCCGGCGTTCGCGTTCACGTCCGCTTTGGCATCGTTCATGATTTGTTGGAACTCTTCGTTCTTGATGCCTGCAGGTTTCTTCAACGAATCGATATTCTTGATTCGTTCGTTTTCGTTTTTGACGCCCTCGGCAATCCCGAGATTCAAGATTTGTTGATAGACGTCAGGATGATTGTTCTTCAAATCCTCTAGGTTCATGATGTCGTTTTCCTCCGTTTCGTTGTTTGGTTTGGGTTGTGGTTCTGATTGATTGGCCACTTTCAACATATTCGGCATCTCGTTGCGCAATTTATCGATCACGCGTTGCGGTAACAATCCAGTGGCCAGGTCATTCAGGTTGGCGACGACTTTCGGCGCCTCGTTCTCGAACATGACCGCGTCGATGAACCCGTGTTCTTTCGCCTGATCAGGTGTGAGCCACGTCTCCTTCGACATCATGTCGAGCAACTTTTCGTTCGACAACCCTGTCTTTTTCGCATAAGCGTTCGAGATCGTGCGGTCGATCCCTTTCAGGAAGTCGGCCGTATGCTTCATGTCTCGGTGGTCGCCCATTTGGATACTCGACGCGTTATGGATCATCATCTGTGCCGTCGGGGACATCAAGACGTTGTCTCCTGCCATCGCGATGATGGAGGCGGCGCTCGCCGCAAGACCAACAATATGGACCTCGACGTTCCCTTTATGCGACATCAATGCCGTATAAATCTCGGAGGCGTCGAACACCGAGCCACCCGGGCTATTGATTTCGACCGTGACGTCCTCATCAGATAAGTCCCTGATGGCGTCAGACACCATCTTCGGCGTCGTATGGTCGATACCGAACCACTCATAGATCCACGCCTCATCGTTCGAGATGATGGCACCCTTGATGTTAATCTTCATTCCTACTCACCTCCTTTCAGGTCTCATCTTCCTCGTCCGACTCCACGGTTTGGTCAGGGACGCCGGATGCCATTCCCGTCTCTCGCCGAGCCTGTTCCTCACGAATGCGAAGCGAGTGGTTTCGGAACCAATCGCCGCCTCCGAGTGCGACAGTTTCTGCAGAACGGGTCGTGAATCCGTTGTCGACACGTTTCTCGGCCGCGTTCACTTCTTTGAGTGGGTCGAGTTGTCCCTGCGATGGACCGTTCCACTCGGCGCCGCTGTATGCCTTTCGGATCATCGGGTCTGTGAAGAACCCGGGAGCATCGATACGCCCTTTGGCGATCGCCTCGCTCAAGAATTCTTCATAGATCGGTTGACAGAATCCCTCGGCCATCCATTGTCGGCGCATCTTGAACATCTTCCATGCCTCGAGCAAGGCACCGCGCGACGCGGAATATGAGGACGTGAAGTTCTTCAATAACACTTCATAGGGAATCTCGAGCGCTGCTCCGATTTGCCGGCACATCGATGTGACGAAGGGGTCAAAGTTTGGATTCGGTCGCCCCGGTGCGGCCTCTTGAATCTTTTCATTCTCGCCAAGGAAGTGGACCGTACCTGGTCCGAGCTCGTACGTCGTCTCATTATCTGAATCGACCTCGTCCTCTTCCGGGATGCTTCCGAACTTATCCGTCTCAGAATCCGCATCCGATGTGATGAAGACGGAATACAGCGCATTGACGACTGCGGCCATCAGCTCGGCGTCCGAATAGCGAGCGAGTTGTTTCATCGTCTCGATGACTGGCGCCAGCAAAGGGACGCCTCGTCTTTGTTCAGGCCGTTCGGTTTCAATCAGATGTAAGATGTTCGGACGTCCTGTGGTTCTCCCGAACTTCTCGACGCGGATGCGTTTCATTTTTTGGCTATCGAACGAGCTCGGGTGACGGTCCGAGATATGATAGGCGACGACCTCGCCGTCACCATTGATTTCGACGCCGTTCAACACCTTCGGGTTCCCTTCTAAAAGCATCCCACCGTCCGCGCTGTTGACGCGGTCCGCCTCAATCAATTGGATACGCAAGTCGTACGGCATGTTCGCACGTGGCTTGATCGGCAGTAAGCAAAAGGCATCCCCGCTCATGAGCCATGAGAGGAATGCCAATCCTTGCAATTGATAGAAGTTGTTCATCCGCTGCATGTCACAATGGATGGATTCGGCCCATAGATTGAACTCGCGTTCGACTTTCGTCTCCCAGATGTCGGCTTCCTCGGTCGTCATGCCGAGATAGTCCGCGTCGATTTGTGCATTGAGTCGAAGCCCGGAACCGATGACGTTCGTCCGCATCGTCTTCAAGGCGCCGGTCGCAAGAGGGGCGCCCATGTAGAGATCGCGCGAACGTTCCCGGAGTCTAGGGATGTTTTTCTCGATGTCGTCGATGACCGAACCGTTCTGCGTCACCCACCCCGCCATGCTGCTCTTCCGAGAACTGGCACCGTGGTTCCCATATCCCTTGTTCATCACGGTCAATAGTTGTCGATTCTTCTCGCGTTTCAATCCTTGTGCCGGACTGATGAACGCGACGGTCTTATCTAGCCAATTCATTTCAATGGTTCACCCCCTTCATAGGTCACGTGGCACGATGCGTTTGGCGCGTCGTCGTGGCTTGTTCGTCAGGGCAGACACACGGCCTTCCCAGTATTTGATTTGCTGACGGATATCATCCATATCTGCACGGGTGAGCGACCGAGAGCCGATCGTGTAACTTTTCCCTGTCGAGACGGCCAGGTCCGCTTGATACCATGCCTCAAGATGCGTTTTCGCCCGTTGGAGGGTCATGACCCCGGTTAGTTCATTCAATTACGTCACCCCTTTCGACGATGTCCGCCGTTTCTTCTTCTTACGTGCGGTACCGATCGTGTATTCCCGTTCGGAATTCAAGTCCGGATTCAGGATCTCTAACGCTGCCGTGTTATAGACACGTAGATCGAGTGGCTCGTTTCGGTTCCGGATTTTCTTCCACACCTTGTACGCGACGCCTCTCTCGTATTTCGTGACGAGCGCTTCGGCCGTCAGACCGAGGAAATAATTCGCGTCATAGCCGCGCCCTTGGGGAAAGTGGCAATAGTTCGGCCCGATCTCCGTGACACAGATGTTCGACATGACGCGCGACTTGCCTTCCGAGACGCCGAGACTGACCAGCACCGCTTTGACCGGCTTCGGCCGGGTGTAGCCTGCGACGAGTGGCGTATATTGTCCCTTCGTGTCAGACCGGCCCTTGATGGCGTAGACGCGTCTGGACTCCCGGGCCTTCGTGAACCGGTAAACCTCACCGGTGAAATGACCGCCGGAATCCATGCAGGTGGCAGCAATGCCGAAACGCTTGCCGTCCGACTTGGACCACGTCCGTGAAAGATACTCATCGAGCTCTTGCCATGGTTTCTCTGTTTTGAGGTCGCCGTGAATGACATGGTATTCGATGCCCCACGATTCACGGCCCGCGCCCCATCCGACCACCTCGACTTCGAAACGGTCGTCCTGCGTATCGACGGCAGCCGTCAATACTTTGACCCGATCGGGGACTTCGGCGCCGTATTCTTCACGACGGCTTTCGAGGGATTCTGTATCAACCTCTTCCGTCTCTTCCTCCCATGTCTCGCCGAGCGAGGTGTTCACCCATACTTTCATCGCCTCCTGCCCTTTTTTCTTGGCATCTAGAAAGTCGTTGATGATTTCTTGCCATTTTTTCCACGGCGAGGCGAACTCGTTGAGATGAAAACCCCGACTGCGTGCGCCAGGGTTTCGGGCGATCCACTTGCCAGGGCTTCGTTTCCATTCGTATTCGTCGTGCAATGCCCCGCAACAGCTGCAGGACATCGAGACACTGTCGAAATGGATCTGGGCGAACTTCAACGGTTGATATTCGCCGCATGACGGACAGGCGAGCGTCCATTCTTCCATCGTGCTGAGCTCATATTCCTTCTCGATTCGTGAAGCGCCTTTGATTGTCGGCGTCGACACGAAAATCTTTTTCCGGTTATAGAAGTTGTTCGTCCGTTTTTCGGCGAGGGACAACGGGTCGCCCTCGGTACCGGCCGATACAGGGAAACGGTCGATCTCATCGGCTAAGAGGATTCGAATCGGACGTGATGCGAGTCCGGACGGTGCGTTCGCTC
The DNA here is from genome assembly GCF_018618455.1 of Exiguobacterium sp. s142. Taxonomy (NCBI): domain Bacteria; kingdom Bacillati; phylum Bacillota; class Bacilli; order Caryophanales; genus Exiguobacterium; species Exiguobacterium sp. s142. The sequence continues at coordinate 22,859 of NZ_JACSMB010000006.1, forward strand.
CTGCGAGGACGATGTATCCGCCCGGGAACGATTTTTGGAGTGTCGTGTTCCCTGAATCGCGGCTCTTCGCATCGGCAATCTTATGTTTGATGGCCGGGGTGTCCCGAATCATCGGCGCCAGACGCTCTTTCGAGAACGATTGGGCGAGCGCGACCGTCGGTTGCACGACCAAAATCGGACCCGGGTCGAAGTCGACATGGTAGCCGAGCGTGTTCAAGATGAGCTCGGTCTTCCCGACCTGCGCACTCGACATGATGACGATCTTCTCATACTCCGGATCGTTGACCGAATCCATGATTTCGCGTTGATACGGTGCGCGATCCGTGCGCCATTGCCCCGGTTCGGCCGACGATTCCGACGAAAGTTTACGATAGGCGTCCGCCCACTCGGACACTGTCAGATCTGGTGGCGGCGCAATCGCGTTCTTGACGATGTCACGGAACAGGCTCTCGGTACTTTTACTTTTTCGGCTTGCCGTCATGGCGCACCGGCTCCCCGTTCAGCTCGTCGTCGATGGAAGTGACCTCGTCCGCATCTTCTAGCAGCATCTTGTCCTTGCTGATGTCGTAGAAGACCATCGGGTCATAATCAGACAGTTCTTCCAGCGCTTCATACACCCCTTGCTTCAAAACCTCTTTGATCGGTGGGATTTCAGTCAATCCGACCAACTGCGGTGCGAATTTCGAAGGGATGGAGAGGATTCTCGCCCGGAACGCGCCCATCAAATCGTTCATGACGCGCCTCACATCTTCCGATCGATGCAGATCACCCCGCATGATTTGAAGTTCGAGCTCCGTTTTCTCACGTCGGGCACGGGTCCATTTTGCCTCTTCTGTCGTTTTGTCGAGGACTCCCTCGTCTTTTGTGTCGTCCAGACGGTACTCGATGAACGAATTCACTGACGCCGGGAGGTCGAATTGACCGTGGCCGACACGGACGAACACGCCATCCTTCGCCAATTGCTGCACTCTTCGCGTTGAAATCCCGAAGATTTCGCTTATTTCGGCTGTACTGACGGTATATGTGTTTTTCTCTGAATCCTTGCGTGCCAAGGCTTCAACCTCCCTTCGAACGATTATTTCCCAACAACGGCAAGGCGAAAGCGAAACGGACTTTTAGCGAAAAAAACTAGCGCTTCCGCGGGCCTCGCAGCACCCGCGGCTGAATTTTATATTTTTCCCAGTACCTTTTACTTTTTTTGATAGGGTCATTAACGATTTCGTTCGTCCCATAGATAGTTCGCCCACTTGCTCCGCTTCCGGATGCGTGTCGGGCCTGTCCGCTTGTCTTTGCGCATCGGATTGATGGTCCATTTGATTTGATAGAATTCTGCGCCATATTTTCTCATGTCGATCCCTCCTCATACCTTGTTTACATCAAGCACCAGACGAGCCATCAGGTCTTGCGACCAAGTTCGGGGGTACTCAGCCGCTACCGAAGGGGAGGACGCACTCGTCTGGTCGTTGATGCATACAAAAAGCCACCGAATCCGCTCGGTGGCTTGAGTGTGTCCCTACGACCTGAGGGACTATTAAGTTTGGAGTGAACGGTGAGGAGACGCGGTCACTTGCGGCGTGTGCACGCTCCTCTACACCCCAATTATCACACGCTTTTCTAAGGGTGGAGTATCAAATCCGTATCAAAATCGTATCAATTCCGTATCATGTTTTCGTTCGGTCGATTGCTTGGCGTGCCAATGACCCGACCGGTCTCAACTCTTCATCCTCGCCGCCCTCGAAAACATCCCTGTCATTCAGGATAGAATAATATTCGGGGTCGGCATATCGTTCTAGCGCCGATATCATTTTCTCTGAGGCGATATCTTTTTTCCAGGCGGTGATCGTTCCCAGCCGGAGCATTGTTTTGTTCTGCTCGGCAATCACTTTTTTCTGGCGGAGTATGATGTCGTTCAGGTCGACGACCGCTGTTTGATGAGCTTCGATGTTCTGCCGGGCCAACTTCAGATAGGCGTTATACTCCGACGTGATGACGATGAAGTATGCCAACAGTCCTGCCGCCACAGAATCCGCTACATCCATATTGAGTGACCGGTATGCAAACCATTCGTGCATGATCCATATGATGCTGAGGCATATGTACAGAAGTATCATCTTGCCGACGACTTTCAGTTCACGTCTGCCAAAAAGTCTATTAGCCTTTCCCATGTCTTGTCCCTCCGATTCGTCTGAGTGCCGGGTGACGTTGATTCATCTGATGGGCCCGTTCAATCTTCATCGAGCAACCGCTTTGTTGCGGGATTGCGTTGAGGCCTAATTGTTTTGGCTTCGGCGGGAGCTGGATGTATCCTGGGCGTTTGTTGGTTCTGACTTGCTCGATGCGTTCGTTAGATATGACCATTCGGTTGAAAACGATACGAGCCCGCTCGAGGAGCATGTTCCAAAGTCTGACGGCCGCATCCCGTAACAGCCTCGCCGCTTCCATGACTTGACGTGTGATTTCCGCTATCGCATCCTTGTTTTGATCATTCATCGCTTGTAGTCTCCTTTTCTGTTCAATTGGCTGTATCTGAAATAATCTGTTTCCAGTCACTCCCGAGCGCAAGCCCATGTTTGCGCCGGTACAGCTGGTACCCGATGACGTCGATCATGTCACCTGCTTGCGCGTCCGTGTCGCGCAGCCATTGGATGAACAGTGGGTTGACCCCGATGGACGAGGAGGGATGGGCGCCTTCGAGGTGCCAATCCTTGACCGTTGTCTGTCGCGGCGGCTTCACTTTGGAGCTGTAGGCTGTTTTAAACTGAGCTGGCATGAACTTATTGTAGTTCGGTTTGTCTGTCGCCATCACTCGAACCTCCTTAATAGTATTTCGTCATAAACTCAGCGAGCGTCATACTATTCGCCATCGAGAGCGTGATGCATGTAATCGCGATGTTCTTCTCCGTACTCAGTCCTTCGCCGGAATAGATATAATCCAAGACATGCTTGAAGATGGCATGACCTTTCTCGTCCCCTTGAAAGATTTCCAAGCGATCTTCATCGAGCGAATAGCCAATCATCTCGTGTCCGTTGACGATGTGAACGGCTCCGTCCGGATATTGAGAACGCTCTCCGTATCGATACCATCCGTAATTCCTCTCGCTCCAAACGTCATCCGAGATAGCGTCAAGTTTTCGAAGATTCTCGTCGGTGAGTTCCCATACCTCGTAACCGTGCTCATAACGATCGAGCTCACGAATCGTCTTATATTTCAATTCTGCGGGAATCTTGTTTTCCTCGAATGCGGCACATAAGTCATCGCCGAAAATTTGAATCATCATTTCATCCTGCATCACATCGATGTCAATTTCTTCAACAATCGTAAACCCTTTGTCAGACCCCTCTAGACGAAGTGTAAAATACTTGCCTGTATAAGATTTTCCTAATCCTATTTCTTCTCGCATCATTTCAGCGGTAACAACATTTGTTAAATCTTCGTTGCCAAGTAAAACACCATCGTATAACTCTGAAAGTTTTCTCATTTTCTGTCACTCTCCAGTAAAATTTATTGTTTAGTTCATTTGTCTGATAAAAGTACCAGCTCTTCGATCTGACGTGTGTCGAGCACTTTATGCGTTCTATGGAGCGGGGAGAAATGCTTGGGTTCCGGCCTCACTTCGATTCTGCCGCTTGGACACTTCAATCCTTCCGCGACAGTATTTCCTTTGTAATTAATCAGCACATGATTTTTACGGCGTGGATGTGGGATGATGTTCATGATTCTTGTCATTTGGTCACCACATTCCACTTACTCAAATCAGACCACTCAGGGTTGCTGTATATGTCTCCGACCACATGGACGAATTCGTGTTCTTTGAATACGCCATACGCCAGGTAATCGCCGTACATGACGCGACCATTCGATACACGTACATGGTTGAGCGTCGGTTTCTCCCATGGCTCATAGATGCACTCCACGACATCACCTTCATAGATACGCCGACCCTTCGTATCGATTAGCCCTATGAACGGTAAAAGCGCGACCTCGTTTATAGGAACCCTCTCTGCCATGCCGTCATATTCAATCCCGACGGTCGCGGTTTTGAAGCTGATGCTCGTGACGTCATACATCCACTCACGTTCGATGTGCCACGCTCTGAAACTGATGTCGTTCATATACGCCCTCCTTGTCGGTCATCGATTCATAGCGGCTTGAGAGGGACTCAAGTTCGAGCACCCTCGTCTCCCGCTCCACCTGTAACAATCGGATCATCTCGTCATACATCGTAACTTCGTGCTTCAACAGCTTCATACGGTCTGCCAGTTGCTTCATGCGATGTCCTCCGTCCGTGGAAATCGTAATTTTACTGGTTGATTAGTTTTTCGTTACCTTGTTCATCAGTTTCTACTTCCCAACCGCATTTACAAGAACGGTAAAATCTATCGTCTTCAACAATCAATTTACCTGCGCCGTTACCGACTTTGTCATTACCGCACAAAGGACAATCGCTGTACTTCTGAATTAATTCAAACGTTTTTAAAGCGTTCACTTAATCCCCTCCCCGATCGTCCCGTTCAGGAACGCCTTCGCCTTTTCTTGAATCGCCACGTCGAACGCCTCGTCGAAGTGCTCGAGCAATTGCTTCGTCCGTTCCGGGCCGACGCCATTCACTTTGGCAGCGGCCATTTTCATAGAGTCGTGATGCATCGCTTTCGCCGCTTCGAACGTGTCAAACATCGTCTGGAACACGATTTTCTGTACCTCAGTCCCAGAGTACCGTTTGTTCAAAGCGCTCTTCCGCTTCTCTTGAAACTCGCGTTCCCGTCTCCGGCGCTGTTGCCGGTTCAGTTGTTTTTCCATCGTTCGATACCCCCTCTCTCCATTCGTCCGCATGCATGAACCGTGCATTGTCGCCTCGCAAGATACTTAAATTGCGTCTGCAACCTGTTTCTCCGTCCGCGACGGTGACGAACGACTGCTCCGTCCCATCTTCGAGATAGTAGACGCGGAACATGTTCCAGTCAGGTCTTATGGCCATCTCGTTCGCTCCTCCTTCCGGTCGATGACGATACCGATGATGACCAGGAGTGCGAAGGCCGACATGCATCTCTCTTCATGTAGCGCCCCGTACAGAACGCCGAGCACTCCTGCCCATATCATCAGTACACCCATATCAGTAGCCTGATGCCATCCGGGCGTAGTTCTTCTCGAGCGAGTCCTCGAACGCCGTCATGATCTCGTCCGTCGTGGCCCCCAATACCTCGGCAATCGCGATCAACGAGGCGATCGATTCCTGTACCGTCCCTTTGACCGCCTTATAGATCAGGTCCTCGTCCGGATAATGTTCACGCGCCAATCGGCTCACCTTCTTGTATTCGAGCTCGATGGCGAGGTAACAATATCCGACGGTCCGTGTCTTGTTGGCCATGCTGGCGACGAAGTGGAAGCAGTCGGCAAGCTCTTCGATGAACCGTTCACGGTCACGCTCCTTGGTCGTCCACCATTTCCAGTCCTTCTTCAGTTCCTTGACCGCCTCATTGGCCTCGCTCGTGTACCCGATGTCGAGACCCTTCAGTGACGGCTCTTTGACGTCCCGTGACTCATAAATATGTTTGTCCAGCTTCTCCTGTTCCTCGCACATGTGGCGGAACAGTTCGCGTGTCAGTATCATGTCAGCCATGTCGTTTAGCCCCTTTTCTGCGTCTAAGTCGTGTTTTTGGGTAAAAGAAATCCCCGATTCGGTTAGAGCCGGGGATCCAGTTGTCGGTCGTGCCGATCAGATGATGAGGATACGTTCGTTCTCAACGTCCTCGCTGAGCGCGTCAGCCAGGAACTCTTTGATGTTCTCAATGGCCGCGTTGCGCCATTGTCCACCGTCCGCCTCGAAGAGTGCCGCCGTCGGTCCTTCCTTCATTCGGAAGATGAACTGGCTCTCGACCTGTTCGACCTCGACGAACGTGCGATACGGGGCGAGCGTGACCGGATTCGGTACCGCGACCTTGCCGATTGTGGCGACGCCCGTCTTCGCACTGATGATCTGAGACACCCCATCATCCTCGCGGGTTTGGATGTTCTCTTCGACGACCGACCCGCATACCTTGAGCAGGACGTCACGGTCATCGTTCTTCACGAAGATCGACTGCAGCTTGATGTTCATCTGTTCCATGTCGAGGAATCGTTCGAACGGATATTGCGGCAAGAGTGCCTCCGATGTGACGTAACGGCTGCGGCGTCCCTGATCGTTCAAGCGACCGTAGAGATGGACCGTCGTCGGACTCTCGACATGGATGAGATATTTGTCTCCGTCATTTTCTTTGACGAACGTCGTGTTCTCATCGATTTCGCTCAAGACATAGCGCACAAGCGATTGAAGTGAGTTGACCTTGACCGTGTTCGCCGTCGGGTCTTCCAGGCGTTCGACGCTGCGGCTGACATACGTTTGCGATTTGTGGTACAGCTCGTCCACCTTTCCGTGGTTTTTGATCCAGTCGAATGCGTCTTTGAAGATTGTCATGATGGTTTGCTCCCTTGTCTGTTGGATTAGTTGGTTGATTTAAAAGCTATACACGTCGTACACGAGCCGGGGCGCTTGACCCCGTTCCCATGAGTGTTTTGATTACTTCGTCTTGCGGAAGTCGATGACGGTTGATTCGGCAGTCGTGTTCGGTTCCTCGAGCTTCGTCCCGTCGTCGTTGACAATCTCACCTGAGTCGACGTCGACCATGTATTGGCCCGGCATCGATGATTTCAGCTCACGGCCGATGACCTGTCGTCCATCGTGTCCGATCATGAGCGAGGCCGAGACGGCCGTGGTCGGTACCAGTGTCGATTTGACAGATGAGACGACGTTCGCGAGTTCGCGACGGTCATTCGGTTCAATATCGAGCGTGATCGTCACCTTGCGCTTCTTCGTCGCATCGGTGTTCAGGTCTTGAATGTTCTCGAGCACCTTTCCGATTTCCATGTTGACGCGTTCGAGCAATGCTCCGTCCGCAAAGTTGTTCAGGTCGATGTGTTTGTGCATGATTTAGTCCTCCGATGTATATGATTTGGTTGTTTTGAATGCCAGTTCCTCAGCAATCGGGTCGAGGTAGTCGAGGATGATGCCGTTCCGGCTGTAAATTCGATGCGTCTGACGCTCGCGGAACCATTCGACAGGGATAGACTTACGCTCGGTGCTGTTGCGCCACCTGAGGGCATCCTCGGCTTCCAAGAGATATGTCTCATTGTGGAGCTCGAAGTGCACGAGCAGGAACGACACCCCGCCGAAGTCGAGCACACGCCTGAGTTCCGTGTATTGCTCGTCCGACACCTTGTCGACGGACAGATAGTTCTTCCGCGTCGACTTGGCATCGAAGGCGATGAAGCGTCCGTCTACGGTCCCCATGTAGTCGAGCCCGCCAGAACGTTCGAACCAATGTTTTTGGATGGCTCCTTTTTTATCGCGTTGGATCTTCGATTCCGGGAACGTCTTCCGGACGTGGGCGATCCGCTTCAGACGATATGTGTGGTTCGCCAGGTCGACCATCTGTTCGAAACGTTGCCCACGGTTGCGTGGGCTGATTTTCATGGTTTCTCACCTCTCAGGTCGTCCCACAGTCGGAATACGTCGGCCACCCTGCCGAGAAGCGCATCACGGTCGTTGAAGTAACTCTGCCGATTCCCGTATCCGAGTTCCTGGATGACGATGGCGTCGGTGTTGCGTAGCCCTTTCCGGAAACGGAGGTCCCAGATCCGGACCAGTTCCGGCTGCGTCTCCTCGAGCAGCTTCCTGAGATAGACGAGTTCTGATAGTTCGGCGAGCGCGTGGTCGAGTTCCTCTTTGGCGAGCACCGCCTTCTCGACGGGCGAGGACGGCGCCTTATGGCTCTGTCCCTCACTCGTCTGATAGCTCGGCGTCGTCGAGGTGACCAGTCGGCTCTCCAAGTGGTCGATGCGGATCGGCAGCGTGTAGAAGTTGTTCAACTTCTGCTCGGCGATGTTCCGCGCGGTCTTAGATAGTTTTTGGTCGACAATATGGTCCATCTACCCTGCTCCTTTGTCTGCTAGATTGATAGGCGTTTCCACCCTTGGTAGACGAGTTGTTGTGTCTCATGATGTGTGGCGTGCGGTATGTACTGATAGACAACCTGCGTACCTTCTCTTCTCGTCAGATATTGTGCTTTCGTGACCTTGTACTTTATGACCCTCTCGTGGCGGGGTTTCGGGCGGCGTTCTGTTCGCGCCATCTCGTCACCACCGTTCGGAACGTCTCCCCGTCGAGCGTCCAGTCGTCCTGCTCACGTTGCAACAGTTCGGCGGTCTCGATGGGGCAGAGGTCGTGCTCGACATCGACCAGTTCACCCCCTTCGACGCGATGACGTGTGATGCCGGTGGACACGATGATCAGGTGCTCCGTGTCTCCCTCAGACTTGCGATAAACGATGCCACCCATGACAAGACCCCTTTCCGTGTGTGTCGACTGATGTGCGACTGGATGCGATGTAGTGCCTTGCGTTGCCGTTGCCGGCGTAACAAGTAGGCCGTCTGACTGTCGAGCGTGTCCGATGGTTCGTCCGGGCGTCGGCTCATAGCATGTTCCCGGCGGCCATCTGATACTTGACGATGCGCTCGGCCGCCTGCGGCATCGAGAGCGTCACCTTGCCCGACGCGACCGGATGGTCGAACGTGTCCTTGTTGCGCCACTTGCGCTCGATGCGGTACTCGTCCCCGAGTTCCCCGTTCTTGGAGAGCAGGACCGGGATCATCGCCGACACGGTCTTGCCGTCGACCCTGTAGCCCATGTCCACCCATTCGAAGGTGAAGATCTGTCCCGTGGCGTCCCGGAGGATTCGCATCGGTGTGTCGCCGTCGAAGGCGAGGTAAGAGACGTGCGGATCCATCTCGTTTGCGTTCATGTTCGTCCACTCCTGTTCTGTTCGATTTTTTTCAGTTGCTCCGCGAAATGGCGGAGGCACCGGGCGACCACGTCGTCGCCCTTCGCCTCGTAACGCTTCACCTCACGGTCTAACGATTTGATGCGGTCCCTGCGGTCTTGCTTCAAGCGCTCGCCCCGCCCTTCAGTTCCGACATGAGTTTTGCGAGCTCGGCGTCGTCCGGGACCTCGGCTTCGAGTTCCGCTTTCTTGCGGGCGGCATGCTCACGGGACTCACGTTCTTCCTTCTCGAGCCATTCCGGTGTCTTGGCGTCGGGGTTCGTTCCTGCGTGCTGCTGTTGGCGCTTTTGTTCTTGAAGACGGATGAGGTCGAACGTGAACAGTTTCTGGGCGATGCAACGGTCGACGATTCGCTTGACGTATTTGAGTGTGCGTTTTTCCTGGATGACCGCCTGTTCGAGTGCATAACGTACCGACTCGTAGGATGCATCTTCGATCATGTCCTCGAGGGAACCGATGACGTAAGGCGTGGCCGTACTGATGTTCTGCTGATAGAAACTGGCGAGGTCGTTCAACTGGTCCGCCACCACCGCATCATTTGTCAGTGTCTCTTTCTTTTGTTGTGGTTGTGGTTTTGTTTCTGCTTTTGTTTCTGTTTTTGTTTTTGTTTCTGTTTGTCCGTTTTTTTCGGACGATTCGTCATACGATTCGTGGTACGATTCGTCAATTGTCTTCTGAATGGCTTTGTTGAGCGATTCCTTACTTGACGATTCGTGCGTCGATTCGTTGCACGATTGGTGGGGCGATTCGTCCGGCGATTCGTCATACGATTCGTGGCACGATTCGTCATACGATACGTAGTACGATTCGTATACCTGCCGAATGCCGTCTATCGGGACGTGTTTTCCGACGATTTCGATATAAGGTTGATGCTTCACCTTGGCGAGCTCGGATTTGATGAGATCTTGCACCGGTTTTCCACCGCGTTTGAAGTTGTACTTCGCCCAATTGAAGATGACGAGCTCTCTCGTGTCGACGTTATAGTCGATGAGCTTGTGATAGGTGATGAACCGGTCCATCAGGGCGTTTACCGTCTCTGTCGAGTAGCCGAGCTGGAAGGCCATCTCTTTCTTCGTGATGCCGTAGATGCCACACTGTGTCGTGTTCGGGTTCGTGAGGAGATAGAGGTAGAAGAGCTTGTCCTCCGGTGTGAATTCCTCCATGATCTTCGGGTCTTTCCAAAAGTCTGTCTGTACTGTTCGATAAACGCTCATTTCGTTCACTCCGTTCTCTGTTTTAAAGCAATGTGGTCGTCAGAAGGGCAGATCATCATCTGACAAGTCGATTTCCCCGCTGCCATTGAAGGGGTCCTGGTCGAACCCTTTTCTTGTCGACGGCGCCTTATCGTCCTTCGGTGGCGGTGCATTGTCACGTCCTCCGTCCCCTTTCGAGCTCAGGAAGCGCACACTGTCAGCGACGACCTCGGCACGGTAACGCTTCTGTCCGTCCTGCCCTTCATAGCTGCTGATTTGGAGCCGGCCGTCGACGCCGGCCATGCTCCCTTTCGATAGATACTTCGATACGTTCTCCGCCTGTTTGCGCCAGACGACACAATCGATGAAGTCCGCCTCTCGCTTCCCGTCCTGTCCACTGAACGGACGGTCGCAGGCGAGCGTGAAGCGCGTCACAGCGATGCCTGACTGCGTGTAACGTTGTTCCGGATCGCGTACTAACCTGCCTACCAATACAACTCGGTTGATCATTGAATCCCTACTTTCTTCGAAGGGATGTCTCCCTCGTATTTTTCGTCACCTTCACGGTAGAATGTCTCGTGCTTCGGCACGACCCAGACCCAGTCGTACTTCGGGTTGAATCCTTTCGGGTTGAGCAGGAGCTCATACTCGACGCAGTTCTCAAGCTCGTACTCACGGATACGGTCCTTGACGAGCTGATAATTGCCGTTCGTGCGTTCGAGGTACAACCAGATGATGCCGTCATCCCGGCGGACCGAGTGCGTGCCTTTCATGCCTGACTGATACAGCTGGCTTTTGAGCCGGTCATTGTTAATACGGATGCGGTGACGGCTCATCTTCGGTAAGGATTCATGCTTACGTCGCAGGTTCTGTGATCTCATCCTCCCCGTCCTCCAATCGATTAATCTGACGCTGGATGCCATTGACCATCCCGTCGACTTGCTTCTGGGCAACGGTCAATGAGTAGAAGACTCTGCGTTTCCCGCCTTTGAGCGCGATGGCCTTGAGCTCCTGTTGGATGTCGTCAAGGTCGGCCGCGAGCTCGACGAGCCGATTGACGTCGTCGTAATGCTGTTCGAGTTGTTCAGGTTCGTGTGTCTGCATGGCGATTCTCCTCTCGATTTCGATTTGGCTTACATGCTGGATGCGCGGAACAAATCATCATCCCGTCGTTTCAGGTGATGCGCGACGGTATCGAGCGTCTTCGTCAGTGATTCGAGGACCGTGACGTCGATGACCTCGGCGCGCACTTCTTTTTCCAGCCGTTTGATGACGGCCTGCTCGAGCGTGTCGAGCGTGGTGGATTCGGTCTGTGCGTTCATTCAGCGTTCACCTCCCTCGATGGCCTGACGTAGTTCAGCGGGATGCACTTATCCAAATCATCATGGAGCATGTTATAAGTTGTGGCAGTGGTCGCAAGTGCATTGACCGTGTCGGTTAGGATGATTGCATTCACGACCCTCATCGTCTCGCTATCAAACTTAACGGCGCGCCAGTCACTACGTCTCTTGAACTTCCCGATCCACTTGTCCGGATGCTTGAGTAGTTGCTCGCGAACATTGAATACCCGTCTGATGTACCATGTGGCATCAAGTGCGACCGAGACAGGAAGTTGTCCGAAGTCGGCATACGGCTTCCCTACCTTCTGCTCCGAGAAGATGCCGTTTTTATCGAAGAAATAGCGCGTCCCACGTGAATTGAAAATCTCTAACCCGTTTGCGATGCGAATCAACGCCTCGCGACCGTCGATTGGTTCGTATAGCGTCGGGTCCAATTGCGACTCCCGTCTTTCCATCACTCGCTCGCCCCTTCCTCGATTTCCTCGTCGATGTAATGTAGCGCCCCGTAGAAAACGGAGCTCATGACGAACGCGACGGCCGGGATGACCCAATATTCGAAGCGTGCGTTCATCGTGGCCATGAGCCATAGGCCCGACCCGAGCGCTGTCAGAAGGAGCCCGTATCGGATGTGGTCCAGTTTCTGTTGTAGATGCATGTTGCCCTCTCCTTTTCAACTCGCGCCGCCCGTGCTACACTTAAAGTGTTCAGGTTTATGTGTAGCTGTGTTTCCCGTTTGGGCGACACGGCTTTTTTGTGTCTTTCGATGGTCAGTGACGGTTGGCGAACGCCCACTCGTCGAGGTCCTTGACGTGATAGAGCTTGATGGTCGACAGCTCCGGTTGAATATATGGGATGCTGTCCTTGATGGCCATCCGGTCGAGCGACGCCGGGCTGATGCTCAGATAGGCGGCGGCTTCTCTCCGGTTGAGGTACTTTTTTTCATGTGAGTAGACCTTGTCGACGGCGATCTGCGCGGAACGCTGCAGCATCCGTTCGAGCTGGTCGACCGTCAGCGTGACGACCTGTACTTGCGTTTGTTGCATGGTGGTCCTCCTTTCGATGTAACCCTAACGAAAAGTTAGTCTTGACGACCTAAGTTATTCTTAGACCCAACATTCATAGAACTGCTATGCGCAAACCTGTAGAAGGTACGGCGTTTCGCCGTAACATCGATTCCAAACGGTGTCGATGTTACCGACATCCTTTCCAACGAGTACGGATGACGACCTACATTCCGATGGTATGAGTTGAACTCACCCCATTTAGATGGTGTGGTTTGAAACCACATCATCGATGGCCTCATTAGTAATGACCCCATCTTTTAAAGAATTGTTCACGATTCGAAGTCCAGTTCGAGTTGGTCATTCAATTTGCTGATGGTCATGCGATTTTCAGTGTTCGGTGTCCATTCTCGAATAAACATTTTTGCTTCTTGGAGTTTGACCCGAGGCAAGTCGCCTTTACGGGCAATCTCGAAGTAGTCTTTGAACTCTTTCCAAAACTGCGAGTAGACTGTCTGGCGAAGTGACGCGTCCTTGTAAGCTCGTGCCTTCTTGCCGCCGAGCGATTTGGTGACCCGTTGATTCGCTAGGTTCGAGAACATTTGCTCATCATTCGTCGAGAGACGCATCTCGCCTTTGAGAAATTTGACGTCATTCTTTATACCTTGCGTCTCTTCTAAGAGGTCAGCTTGCGAGCGGAACAGCATGGCGAGCGATTGTTCCGGGCTGACTTGCTGTGCCTGTTCCATTTGGTTGAAGTGTTTCACGTAAAATGCCGTGAATAGGATTCCCTTCTCGCCGGTCAGTTTGTTGGCAATCATCTCGCAACCGAGTTTCGTGAGAAGATAGCAGCGGTAACTCTTTCCGGTACCGGCTTGATAAGATGACTCGATGTAGTAATCATCAGAACGCAGATTTGCGTTTTGACTCATCGCCTTAACGTGAGTATCAATATCACGAACTAGATCGCTATGACGTTTGTCCATCATCTCCGCGATATCGCGACTATCGATTGCTTGCTGTTGTTCTTTGACTCGTCCCGCGACTTGCATTGCTTGGAACATCGGTGTTTTAAATTCGTTCACTGCTTGTCACTCCTGTCTGATTCATCTTTAAAACGGGTATATTTAATTGATAAACGTTGTTTCCTAAATGGTAATCCTTAATCAAAAAAATAATCGATTGGTTTTTTGTACAATTTTGACAACATCATTAAATACTCCGCTTTAACTCCTCTCGATCCAGTTTCAAAACGAGAAATTGTCGCAGCTGCTTTGAAGCCTGTCTGTTGAGCGACTTCTACAAGTGTTAAATTGGCTTCTTCGCGAGCTAATCGGAGTTTTGATAAATTAATTTTTGTTTCGCTCACATCTGTTCACCTCCTGTTTTTATTACCACTTAGGTAACTTATGACTTAATATTAATTTCCTTTCCGGTAATTGTCAACACTTTGTTTCCTTTTTGGTAATTTTATTTTTTTGCTTTTCCATTTTGGTAAAAGTGATAGAATTGAGAGGAGAATATATATGGAGATGATGATGTTGGATAATGTTTTTCGAGGTGATAGATTAAAGGCTTTGCGTAATAAGAGAGATTTACTGCAGCAGGATATTGCTGACGAACTCGGTATAACAAAAGCTACACTTTCTCGTTTTGAAACTGGAGCTAGGCAACCCGACGCTAACATGCTCGTTAGGTTGGCGAATTATTTTAATTGCTCAGTAGATTATTTACTCGGTAGAATCGATGATCCAGACATGACGCTTGAGGAATATATCAATAAGAGATCGGAAGAAGAGGATATTATCGGCCTTCATTTTTCGAATGACGAACTAAAGAACCTTAGCAAGGAAAAAATTGATTCCATCATTGATTTCGTTAATTACCAAATTGAATCAGAAAAGAAAAAGCGATGATGCCATCAACAGGCGTCATCGCTTTAATGTTTTATCTTTATTTTCCAATGCGTCTTTTTGGGGAATCTCATCGAGCCGATAGAAGATGATCTTTCCAAGTTCGATATCTTTCTTGCCCACCAGTTTAACGAGTCCAGTTTTCGTGCTCAAATAACAACTCATGCCATTGTTGTCAGCCAAAGAAACCCCTCCATCTACGAACGACCGTTCATGTATTTATTTTCCTTGCAAAGATACCACCATCGAAAGACCTAGTCAAGAAAAAATAACTTTATATCATAAAACAAAAGTATTGAAACGTCAACAGAAAAATACTTTTATAATTCAATATTCGTCATGGCCGTCCAAATTAAGAACGCTTGTTCCTGTTTATGTACTCAGTATGAGCCCAACACAAAATATTTTCAACCATTTTCCTCATTGAGACAATCTGAGATGTTCGACAAAGTCCCAAAAATAGCATATTTTTGTCGAACGATTCTCAATTGAAATTTATGTATATATAAGGGTAAACAGTATTTTAATTGGTATAATTTTTAGGAGGTTTTACCAGTATGAAGACGATTTTTAAAATTGTGATCGGGATCTTGATCGCGGTGACACTACTCGGCATCGGCGCCGTTGCTTGCACAGGTGCTTTCATCAACGAGGTCGACAAAGAGATGACGAAGACGACTGAAGAAGCGAAGACTGACGAGTCGAAGCCAGGTCTCGCGGAATACGAGCAAGTCGAGACTGGCATGACAATCGAAGAAGTCAACGCGATCCTCGGCGAGCCGACAGACAACACGGTGTCAGAGTCAGACGGTCTCAAGATGGAAATGGTGTCTTATGATGCACGCGGCGACCTAGGTGCCAACATCCTCGTCACATTCACGAACGGCGCTGTCGATTCGAAGACACAAACTGGCGTTGCTGAATAAGTAATTTACTAGAAGGGTTGAATTGACACCCTTCTATTTTTTATATTCACTTCACTGAAAGGGAGATGCAATCATGGGTTGGTGGCAAGATATCATGAACGCCCGGCAGAACCGGGAGGAAGTCGAGCGTTTGACGAAAGAGATTGAACGGATTGAGCTGACAAAGGAAGAGGTACGTTATATCGACCTCAAGAAAGAAATCGAAAACATCGAGAAACATAACGAGGTTAAACAAGAGCAGCTCCGCGCTGAACTGGACATGTTCAAGAAAAGCATCGAGAAAGAACGTGCGTCACTTGAAAAGGAAGTCGAGACACTATAACGCACACGTGATCAGCTCGGTCTGAGCATCAATGCTTATGAAGGGCGATTGTCCGCACTCGAGCACGGCCTCTTCTCCCCGCCTCGCTACCTGACGGACGACGACACGTCCGAGATATTGAAGGCGAAGCTGGACGCGGTGCGCTCGAAGCAGAAGGAATTGATCAAGGAGAAACGGGCGACGACACATCCGGCCGGTTATACGGTAGACGGGGACAAGAAGAAAGGCAAAGAGTTCGTGAACGACACGATCAAGCTGATTTTACGGGCGTTCAATAACGAGTGCGACGTCATCATCGCCGGCGTGAAGCATACGAACCACGATCGGTCGATCGACAAGATTGCGAAGAGCTTCAAGCAATTGAACTCGCTAACCGATATGCAGTCTGTCTTCATGACGGACGAGTACCTCAGACTAAAACTTCAAGAACTTCAAATCATGCATAAGTACCGCGTGAAGAAGCAGGAAGAGAAGGAAGAGCAGCAGGCCATCAAAGAGCAGATGCGTGAAGAGGCTCGTGTCTTGAAAGAAATCGAGGAAGCTCGGAAGAAGGTCGAGAAAGAAGAAACTCACTTCAAAGCCGCCCTACTCGCTGCACGCACCAAAATCGAGAACGCGAGCGAGTCCGAACGCACGGCACTCGAAGCGAAGATCGCTGAGCTCGAGGCCAAGCTAAAAGAAGTCGAGGAGATTAAAGGCGACATCGAGAACCGTGAGCGCAACACGCGTGCCGGTTATGTCTATGTCATCTCGAATATCGGGTCATTCGGGGAACATGTCTACAAGATTGGCATGACGCGTCGTCTCGAGCCGTTCGACCGTATCCGTGAGCTCGGGAGCGCATCGGTTCCGTTCACGTTCGACATCCATGCCATGATTTTCTCAGAGGATGCACCTAACCTCGAGAACAAGCTGCACAAACGTTTCGCCGACCGTCGCGTGAACCAGGTCAACTTCCGCAAGGAGTTCTTCAAGGTCAACATCGATGAGGTCGCCGACGTCATTAAGCAGGAATTCGACCAGACGCTTGAGATCACGAAGTTGGCGCAAGCCGAGGAATATAATAGAACGCTTCAAATTTTGTCAGAGAGCGAGGCTGCAGTATCAAATTAAAAAAACGTCCAACCCTCTTGCTGCATAGAGGGTGGACGTTTTTTACTCTTACTCGTCAGACTCGGGCTCGAGCTCGCTCACCGGAATGAACCACGCTCTCTTGCCGTATGTCTTCGCATAAATCTTTTGTTGGGTGCGAGGGTCAATTCTCCAGGCACGGAATACCCCGTAGCAACCGAACTTTTCACTATAAACTAATTTTGTCATAAATATCATTTCCCTTCTGTAACAAGATTTATCTTGTAGAAGGGCCGATTATTTTGTTATCATATTTAAGTACAGCAACCGGGAAGTTATGTACATTGAACATGATGCAGCAAACAAAATGATGTATCTTAGTTCGTCGGCCCTCTACAAGGGCTATTTTTTTTACCCATTTTTCTCCCTCACTTTCGAACGTTGTTATATCGCTTGATGGCCACTTGCTTCGAAACGTTAAATGTTGTTGCGATTTCTTCCACTGATAAATTACCGATGAGATGGCTAGGAGCCAAAAACTCTCCAGCAAATTCATTGGCTTGCCATTCGGGGTTTTCAAACACTTTTAAATCCGGTAGTTTCCCGCCAATCCTGGCCAATTTTTTTACATCATGATGTAAAAAAAGATGACCGATTTCATGCGCTATCGTAAAGCGATGCCTTACGTATCCTTTAGCAGCTTCAACATACACGTCTTCCCGAATGATAATTTTGCAAAGGTCGGGCAGACAGATAGCATACTCCTCCATCTCGTCCACCTCAACCACTTCATACTCAAAATCATCTCCAAAAACTTTAACCAAGTCATGCTCAAGCACGCGGACAATATCCAACCGTGCTAAGTCACTATATCCAAGTGCTTGTCTGAGGATATACGCAAACATTCTGAGGTCTTTTCTGGATCTTGGCTTTGTTTTATAGTGTGAGTGACTCATCATTACCTCCAACGTTGATGACTTATTCTAAGATGTCGAACATCATTTTTAATTGCTCTTCGGAGATGTCCCCCGATTTTCTAGCCAATGCTTTTAAGAGCTTTTGACTGTTTTCGCCGGTATGTTCAAGCGCGAAGATGATCATCTTCTCGGATTCAATAATCGCCTCTTGAAGTTCCCAACTTTGCTCGGGATTCAAATCGTACTCTTTCGAAATGATAGTCTCCCATTCTCCTGGGACACTTCTTTTTCCGTTCTCGACCGCCGATAGATATGAAACGGTGACATTAAGTTTGGAAGCCATGTCTTTCAAGATTTCATTGCGATCAATACGAAGCTTGCGACAAAACTTTCCGAATGGAGTAAGCACAACGTTACCTCCTTATAGTTAACCGAATTTAAATAAATACATTTTTGATTTGTAGGCGTCGTGAGATACTTCTTAATCCTAATATACACAATTAATATCAACAATTCAACTATTTTGTTGAATTAAAATCATATTTTTAATTTTATTCCTTCTAAACTACATTAATCATTCATTTTCGCATAATATTACAACGAGAGGAGTGAACCGTGTGGCGAACATCAAAAAGAACGAGAAGACCGGTAAATGGGAGGTGCGGCTCTCCCTCGGTTTCAATGAGGAAGGTAAGCGCGTGCAGCGCTATTTCTCCGACGAGCGAAAGAAGACCGTCGAGTATTGGGTCGCCGACCAGATCCGGGCTCAGAAGGAAGGTGAGTTCGTCAAGGTACGTCCGAAAGGAAGTGTCGGCGAGGTGCTCGATGACTGGCTCGAGTTTTACATCAAGACGACGATGGCCAAGACGACGTACCACTCGTACACCAGCTTCGTCGAGAACGTGCCGGGCTGGTTCAAACGTCTGAACATGGACAACGTGAAACCGCAACACTGCCTCCGCCTGCTCCGTGAATACCTCGACGCCGGCCTACAGCCGAACACCGTCAACATTCGCCGGAGCGTCTATGTCGGCTTCTTCTCCTGGGCCCGCCGTCTGGACTATTACAAGGGCGACAACCCGATGGCTGCCGTCGAGAAGCTGTCGGAGGGATTGAAGGAATACAAGACGCTCACGCCAGATGAGCTGAGACGTTACCTCGAGACAGCGGATGAGACGATGGCGAACGGTTATCGTACAGCGGTCCACCTGATCGCCTATACCGGCATGCGTGCCCGCGAGGCGACGTCCCTCCGTTGGTCCGACATCGACTTCGATCGCAAACAGATCACGATCGCCCGTACCGCCATCGAGACGAAGGGCGGCTATTCGTTCGAGCAGACCAAGGGGAAGAAGGTGCGGGTCGTCACCATCCCCGACCAGTTGATCCGCTTCCTCGAGAAGTCCCGGCTTCGTCAGAAGTATGACATGGTCAAGTTCGGATGGCGCAACGATGAGGACCTTGTCTGCCTCGGCATCAAGGGCGCCTATGTCTGGTACTCGGGGTTGCGACGACGTCATAACCTGACCGTCAAAACGGCCGAGATTCCTGAGATCACGATGCGTGAGTTAAGACATACCCATGCGACGCTGCTTATCAAGGCCGGTGTCCATGCGAAGGTCATCCAAGAACGTTTGGGGCACGCCGATGCCAAGACGACGATGGATATCTACGCTCACGTATTGCACACTACTCAGGGAGATACTGCAGAGCTCTTTTCCAACATGATTGAGGACGTAAAAAAACCGCTCTAGGGAGCGGTTTTCGTGTGTTTGCGGCAGAAAAAAATAAAAAGTGTGCAATTAGTGTGCAATGGGTGATTACTTACCCTCTGCAAACGGCTCTGTTGAGCGTCTTTTCGGACGTAAACCATAATACTGGTAGTACTGCGTCTCGATATTGCCGTTATACAGCTTACGACGCTTCGTCGCCGGGCGGCCGTAGGCTTTCTCGAAGTCCTCGTAACTCGTCAACATATAGACGCTATAACCCGGATATTTGGCATATTGCTGCCCAATCCGCTCGTACAGCTCGATGATTTCGTCTTCCGTCTGCAACCGCTCACCGTAAGGCGGGTTGCCGATGATGATCCCGTAATCCTCGGTCGGCTTGAGCGCCGCCGCATCGGTGTGGACGAACGTGATCGCGTCACGGACGTCGGCGAGGTCGGCGTTGTCTTTGGCGAGTTTGACCATGCGCGGGTCGAGGTCGATGCCGTAAATCTTGAGCGGCTTGTCCCACTCAGCTTTTTCGTTCGCTTCATTGATTGCCTCGTACCAAGCTTTCTTCGGTACACATGGCCAATCTTGCGAACAGAATTCACGGTTTAATCCCGGTGCGATATTGCGACCGATGAGTGCGGCCTCGATCGCGAGCGTACCAGAGCCTGTGAACACGTCATAGAACGGCATGTCCGGCTTCCAGTTCGTCAGCTTGATCATCGCTGCGGCCATCGTCTCTTTGAGCGGTGCCTGCGAATGAAGCTCGCGGTAGCCGCGACGATGGAGCGCGTCACCCGACGTGTCGATCGTGATCGTCGCCACGTCTTTCAAGAGCGCAACTTCAATTGGATAGATCGCACCCGTCTTCGGAAGCCATTCATCCGGTTTGTTGTATCCGCGTTGCATCGCATCGACGATCGCTTTCTCGGTGATTTTTTGGCAGTCGCGGATCGAGAACAGTTGCGACTTGACCGAACGTCCGTCGACGGTGAAACGGGCGTCCCACGGCATCAGCTCCGTCCAAGGCAAGTCGACGACACCGTCGAATAGTTCCGTGAACGTCGTCGCCTTGAACTCGGCGACGACGAGTTTGACGCGGTCGGCCGTTCTGAGCCAAATGTTCAAACGGGGAATATCCTCCATCTCGGCGTCGATGTAGACGCGTCCATTCTCGATTTCACACGTGTAACCGAGGTCACGTACTTCTTTAGCGACGAGCGCTTCGATGCCCATCGCTGCAGTTGCGATCAGTTTTCGTTTTGCCATATGATCCCTACTTTCCTAATTCGTAATTGTTAAGCGTAAAATGGTCAAGTAAAAAGGAGCTCAAGTAAGATTGCTTGAACTCCTTGTCAATGTAAGTTGAGACTATGCTGCCCTGTAAGCCATGTTCTGTACTCCGGTGCTCGTAGCGGTTTCCCTGGCACGATGGAGTGACAATCATCTATCTGCGCCGCTTGGCGCCTTCCGTCCCGTTCGATTCCAGTCAGGAAGTTCCCCTACCATAGTTTGGGTTTCTCGCTCGTGGGGTTTACCTCGTTCCACTCTGAACGTTTCCGAACAGACTCCGTCACTGTGGCACTTTCAAGAAGCTTGCACCGTATCCGAAGACTTAGGTGCTTCTTCTGCCGTCAACTTGCGTTGCCTACACTTATCTTTTCGTGTAGCACGATCACTACAGCCATCACAGGCTGTGCGAGCATGGACTTTCCTCAAGACTTGCGTCCCGCGATTGTCCAGACTTCATAGTCACTTAATCATTGTAGCGGATATTGCCAAATATGACAACTAAGAAACCGAACTTGATTTTCATTGGCGTCAGCGCTAAAATAAGGCGTGTTCCATTGAACAAGGAGGGATTTTGATGCGTCAAGATGCAAAGAAAGGTTGGATCCAACGACTGACCTATGTGATCGAGATCGATGACATTAAAGCGCTCCACCCGAACAACGGCGTATTCGCCTTCTACCGTAAAAATCGACTCGTCCGAGGATTTGAGCCGTTTGACATTAAAGGACCGAATGAATTGTCTAAACGCGCTTATCACTTCGATCACCATAACTTGGCCCATTTACAGGAACGTTTTCCTGAATCGATTCCTTTATTCGACGCGTCGAAACAGACGCGACGCGTTTGGAGCGACGCCGTTCGCGTCGGTCTATGTGAAATCATCATCGACGGGAAGCTAAGTTTTGAACACATCGACGACAACGGCAACGTCTTAGAAGCGAATATCCGCTGGAGCGGTGAAGCTATCACAATCGATTAACGAATTAAAAACGCCCGCATCTTTCGACTCGTCTGTCGGAGATGCGGGCGTTTTTTTATATCGCTTCAGTCGTGTCCGTCGTTTCTTCGACGACAGGTAATGCCGGGGCATACTTCGTCGAGACGACTTTTTCGGAGATGTCGGTCGGTTTCAAGAGGACGGTAAGGCCTTCGGCGGTACTTTTACGGACCGGAAACGTTCCCGGTATATGCAGTGCCTCATAGACGACTTGATTGTCTTTATCGAGCACGGTGACGGTCCCTTTGCGCGTCGTCGTCAGTTCGAACGTCTGCGCATCGGCCACTTTGATCGCCACGGACGGTTTGACCGGGTTCACGTACGTGAATGAACGACTGGCTGAACGTTTAAATTTCCCGTCCGTCACGACCGCGGTTAGACGGTACTGCCCGCTCGGGAGCCAGTCCCCACCGGCGAACATGGTAAAAGCCGGATTGTTTGCGGTCAACGTCTTCACTTTGCGCGTTCCCTGATAGAGGTAATAAGACGTCTTCAAGTTCGGTTTGTTCGAAAGAGCCAGCTTCGCCTCCGTCACATAACGGTTCCGTAGCGTCGCTGGTGACGTGATCGTGACCGGACGCGGCGTCGCGTCAAGCAACCGCTTCGTGTTCAGTTCGGTGTACGTCTTCCCGCTGACGCGAGGCATTTTTTGAAGCAGTCCTTCGATCTCAGCCGGTGTCAAATACGGATTGACCGACTTGACGAGCGCAAGCCCAGACGAGACCATCGGCGCCGCCATCGATGTCCCATCCATGTAGATAAAACTGTTCTTGACGCCGAGCGATAAAATGTTCACGCCCGGTGCGACGATTTTCACTTGGCTATCCATGTTGCTAAACGAGGCGACACGGCGATTCGCATCGACCGCTCCGACGGCGATGACTTCTTTCATATTGGCGGGGAAAGAAGTCTTCGCGCCGTCATTTCCAGACGAGGCGACGATGACGACACCTTTCGCCCGGGCCCGGCGGATCGAGTCGGCGAGCACTTTATCGTAATCCTGTCCCCCGAGTGACAAATTGATGATGTTCGCACCTTTGGCAACGGCCGTGTCGACGGCTTTGGCGACCGTCCACGAATCCGTGAACTCTGAGTTCTTCCCGTAGAAGACGTTATAGAAATGATAGCGGACGTTCGGTGCGAGACCGGCCATCCCAAATTTATTGTGCAGTCCCGACATGATTCCGGCCGTGTGCGTGCCGTGATAGTCGACACTGTATGGCCCTTTAATCGAATTGACGACTCGTGGTACGTTATAGAGCTCTTTATGGCTCCGGTCTGCAGATGAATCGATCAAGGCGACGACAATGTCTGACGCCCCACGGGTCGTGTTCCACGCTAAATCGGTACCGGTCTGCTTGATGTAATATTGGTTCCCGACCCGCGGCTCTGTCACAACGTACCCATGCTTCTCTAACAACACCGGCTTAGACGCCCCGGCAGTCGAAGGCACGAGTAACGTCAAAGCCGTCAGTAGAAGAATTTTTTTCATCGCCTTACGCTCCATTCCAAACTTCCTAAGATTTACCCATCATCTCAAATTTCACGACGGATTTCCCTTTTTTCTTAAAAAAAGGTTGTGACATTTTTCTGACGGTTTACCAGTAGTCCGGCTCATCAGGATGTTCCATCTCAAAATCGATAATTTTACCGATCGTCAAGTACGTATAATACCGGGCCAACTCCGTCCGGTAAGGGTCCGGTGTAAAACCTTCTAAATCTTCACCGAGCGGCGAACCGTCAATCGTTTCGAACTGTTGACAGAAGAATGACTCCGTCTCTTTATTCCAGACGATATTGTCACCGATATAGCCACTTCCAAAGCGGATATAGTCGATGATCGAAGGGACGATCACTTCAGCCGGGAGCCGTTCACTCATCCGTCCGACCAATTCATAGCGATCCCGGTCCGCATAATCAGCTTGTTCAAGCGACGTACATTTCAACACTTCTTTATTGATCTCGATCAACACGACATAATCCCCAGACTCAATCGACAGCTTCATCTCTTCACCTCATCTCAATCTCCACTGATCCGTCTATGTTAACAACTATTCGGAATAAAATGCCGAAATCCTGTATACCTGTACAAATTTTCCAACGGCTCGATTCGCACAACATGATGAAATCTGTTTTTGTTATACTAAGGATATGAATCAAGAGAGGAAGTGCACTATGGCCAAACGCCCTTTGACCCCTCGTGAAAGCGAATTGATCGCCACCGCCCTGTTTGTCGTCGGTAGCGTCCCTTACGCCGGACATATCGACCGGCTCGAATCGCTGACACTTCGCGACATCGCAGACGACTACTTGTCCGGAAAACGTCCTGCCGCGGACGCCGTCGAGGCGCTCGACCAGTACATTTTCGTACGCCGCCATCGCTTTAAAAATGTTACGCCTCATAACCTATGGACGCTCGACGACCGGACCGAGCAGGAAGCGCTCCGTTATATCGTCAGACGTCCGGAATTGAAGAAAGGGGAGACGTTAAACAAGCAAAACTCGCCGTTCACGATCGGACAAGATGTCGAATTCAAAGTCGACAAACAACTCGACCGCGGGCAATTCCGCATCTATATCGGGAAATTGAACGGGTACACGATCAAAGCCCAGTCGAAAGAAAAAGACAAGCTTAAATCCGTCAAAGGCTGGATCACCCATCTCGACCGCAAAGACCGGCTCGTTTTCGTCAATATTTCCGAGTTCGGGCGCGAACCGATTGACGCCGACATGTTGGTCCAGTTCGAGGCGATGAGCGCGGGACTGCTCGGCTGGTTCGATACGGCCACCCTGCCGACCGAAGACGAAGCGAAGACGGCCAAACAAATGATCGCCACGCTACAACGACGCGACCAGCCGTATTGGTTCACACTGACCCAAGCGTTGAACCATCCTCGACCTGAACATGTGAAACGCTGGAATACGGTCGTCAACTTGCTCGTCAAAGCAAGCGCCGGTGACGCGGCCGCCGTCGAGACGCTCGAAGTCAAAGAAGACAAATACTTTAAAGACGCCTTTTTACGGGCGCTGCGATCACTTCACGCCGAGTTGACGAAACCGACGTGACCGTGTCTTGACAGGTGGCTTCGGATTACCCGAGGTCACCTGTTTTCACCGTGGTCGCCATATGGAAAGGAAGAGGGATATGCACGTATTGATCGTAGAAGACGACCCGGCCATCTTGCGCCTCATTGAAGGGACGCTGCGGCAGGCCGGACATCACGTGTCGGTCGCCATGGACGGACACGCGGCCGAGCAATTGTTTTTATCGAACCCGGCCGACGCCGCCGTCATCGACATCATGTTGCCCGGGATGGACGGGCGACAGTTGTGTCATCGCTTGAAGGAGCTCGTGGACATCCCCGTCATTTTGCTGACGGCGCTCGGGGAATGGGAAGACAAACGGAGCGGGTTCGAGCATGGCGCCGATGACTACATGACAAAACCGTTCATTCCGGAAGAACTATTATTCCGGCTTCAAGCCGTGGCCAAACGGTATGAAAAAGTCGCCGCCTCATTGATCAAGGCCGGGCCGCTCACGTTAAATCTCCGGGAATATCGCCTCACCTTCAATCAAGAGACGATTCACCTGCCAAAACGCGAATTTGAGCTGTTGTACCAGCTCGCTGCCTTTCCGGGACGCGTGTTCAGTCGCGACGAGCTGATCGAGAACGTGTGGGGGTTAGAGTTTGACGGCGACGACCGGACGATCGACGTCCACATCAAACGGCTCCGTAGCCGCCTACCTGATGAGACGGTCATGATCCGAACCGTCCGGGGCATCGGCTACACGCTCGAGGTGAGGCCATGAGATCGCTCTATTCGCGAATCGTCGTGACCGTGTTCATGATTTTACTCTTGTCGGGTGCCATCGCCCTGCTCGTCAGTAACGTCGCCTATTACACGTGGTGGCAGCCATCGTATAGCGCGAAGACTGAACAGATGGCAAGTTCCGCGCGCGGCTACTTTGACAATCATACCGATCAGGACGAGACCGCATTTTATTCGTTGCTCGCTCAAAGCGGCTACCAACTGTTCGTCGTCAAACCTGACGATCGCATCATGCGTTACGGTGGAACGTTCCGAGACGAGACGATCGATGACGAAACGATCGATGCGGTCCGCTCGGGCATCGCCTATGAAGGGATGCGCGATTACCCGTTCCACTTGTTTTTGCTCGGTCTGTTCGATAACGAGGTCATCAATACGTACGGCTTCAACGTCGCAGGGGCTGACGGGGATGATGCCGTCTTCCTACGTCCGGACTTGAGTGCCCAAATTCGTGAGCTTCATCTGTTCGTCGGACTATTTTTCGCCGTTCTGACCGCTTCGGCCTTCATCTTGATCGCCTTGGCGACCACGCTGCTCGTCCGGCCGCTTAAGATCCTCACGGCTGCGACGAGCTCTGTCGCCTCCGGAGAGCGCCCGAGCTCGCTCCCGCTCAATCGTCATGATGAGATCGGTACGCTCGCACGTCGTTTCGCCCTCATGGTCGATTCACTCGAAAAGTCAGAAGGTGAACGGCGACGGTTCGTCTCGAACGTATCGCACGAATTTCAATCACCGCTCACTTCGCTCACAGGCTACGCGAGTATTCTGGCCGATCAGTCGACAGGCGAGGCGAAAGAATATGCGACGATCATCCGGAATGAGACGGAACGTCTGTCAGGGTTGACCAAACAGCTGTTGATGCTCGCCCGTCTAGATGAGGCCAACGTGTCTCTCCAGACCGAGGTCTCGATTAGCCGCTCCATCGAAGACGTGATTCGCATGCACGCGTTCGAACTCGATCAAAAAGGAGTCGCCGTCACGACGGATCTCGATGCGTCGCTCGTCGTCACGGGCGACCCCGTCTTGTTGTCGCAAGTTTGGTCCAACTTGTTGTCCAATGCGATTCATGCCTCACATGAGGGCGGGATGATCACGATCCGGGCCTACGAGGAGACACGTCCGACCGTCTCGATCCAAGACGAAGGTGTCGGTATGGACGATGCGACAAAGGCTCGCTTGTTCGAACGCTTCTATAAAGCCGATCTGTCCCGGACGAGTCGCGGCACCGGACTCGGGCTCGCGATCGCGAATGACATCGTCCGCTTGCACGGCGGGGAGCTCCTCGTCACTTCAGAGCTCGGGCGTGGCAGCGTCTTTATCGTTCGATTGTAGGTTTGTTCATATTCCGTTCATGTTCGTCAGCTATGCTTCCTTCATCGACATGAAGGAGGTTTTTTTATGGAGTTAGGACTGAAAGAAATGTGGCGTCAAAAACGGAGGTTCTCGCTCATTTTTGTGATCACGCTGCTCATCGTCTTGTTGACGACGCTGATCACCGGACTCGCCGATGGGCTCGCTTATGATAACGGTGCGACCGTACGTGAACTTGATACAGACACGTTTCACTTGTCCGCTGACGCGGAAGGTCAATTGACGCGATCGTTCATCGAACAAGCGCCAACGGACGGTTTGACACCCCTTGCAGTCAAACCGCTCACGTTCGTGAACGAGACGAAAGTCGATGCGACCGTTTTCGCCTTGCCGGCCGATTCGTCGATTGGACCGTCACTTGACCTCGAAGTCGGGGAAGTGCTCGTCGACCCGAGTTTTCTTGAGACATTTGTCGTTGGAGATACGGTCGAAGATTTCACGAGTGGGTATCGCTTCACCATCGCCGGCGTGACGGATGGACGGTTCAGCCACGCCCCGGTCGTCTGGACGACGATGGAGACATGGGCCGCCTATCAACAGGCGGCCGGTGGTCCGACTTACGTATCTGCTTTACTTGGAGAAGGCGACACGTCCCTCTCCGCGTACACGAAACAAGAAATCATCGAGTCCGTTCCTGGCTATTCGGCCGAACAAGGCACGTTCGATATGATGCGCGGTTTTCTATTAGTAATCGGCGCATTCATCTTGACAGCATTCTTCTATATGGTGACGCTACAAAAGTTGCCAGAGCTCGGGATTTTAAAAGCAATCGGCATTCGGACACGTTCGATCGGCACAGCGCTCGTCAGCCAAGTGTTCGTCACCGTCGTCTTCGCGAGCGGCGTCGCGTCACTGATCACATGGCTGTCGACACGTATCGTCCCAGAAGCGATTCCATTTCAATTTGAGCTTGCGAACGTGATGCTCTTTAGCGCACTCTTCGTCCTCATCTCGCTCCTTGGGACGATCTTGCCACTACAAACACTACGCCGGCTCGACGCAGCTGACGCCTTAGGAGGTCGAATGACATGAAACTGACTGGCATTTATCACGCATATGAACAACCGATTTTGTCTGGGATCGACTTGACCGTCTCTCCTGGTGAGTGCATCGGGATCGTCGGACCGAGCGGTAGCGGGAAGAGTACGCTCCTGCAAATTCTCGGGTTATTGAAACAGCCGGATGCCGGGACACTCTATCTCGATACGGTCGATGTATTTACACTCGACGAAGAAGCGAGACGGAAGTTACGCCTCAATGAGATTGGGTTCGTCTTTCAAGACGCCCACCTCGTCCCGTATTTGACGGTCATTGAACAACTTGCACTCATTCAGGCGGAAAGTGACACAGACGGCGACGCGAAACAGCTGTTGACAGATTTCGGACTCGGCCATCGATTGAACGAGTTGCCGAATCGTCTCTCCGGCGGCGAACGGCAACGGGTCGCTGTGGCCCGCGCGCTCATCAATGACCCGTTGCTCCTGTTGGCTGATGAACCGACAGCAAGTCTCGATTATACGAACGGCCGCCTCGTTATGGAGCGTCTCGCCGCAGCGGCGCATGAACGGAACAAACGAGTGATCGTCATCACCCACGATGAGCGCATGCTTGATGTGTGCGACCGGGTGCTCCGTCTACGAGACGGTCAGCTCGAAACGCTCTAACATGCTCGTACACTACCGGCTTAATCGGGGGCGCTAGCATGGGGACACCCCGCTTCTGATCGGGGAGACCGAAGATCTTTAACTGATTATGAGAAGAGGAGCGCCGACCCGGAGGGGATGACGCTCCTCTTCTTTCAGTATCTATGGCAGCGTGTTGAAGTTTTCATCAACCGACCCGATGCCTTTCCGGATGACGGATGAGGTCAAGATGATAGGACAACCAGGCGCTGAACGTGATATGAACGGATAACGTCCGCATCACATCGATGTCAATCTGTTGAATCTTCAGAAGCCTCTCTTCGATATGGTGTGAGACGAGGAAGACGTCGGATAACGCCAGGAGCGCCCGCATCGCCTCATCTGGTTTGACGCCCGCGGTTATCGCGAGCGTATGTAGCGACAGATGAATGCTGCGAGTTGTCCCGGTCAAGTAACATTCGATCAACGCATCGAGTACAGGCGACAAATGTGTGGTCTCGTGCGTCCCCCGCTGATAGATGCTGATCCCCTCTTCGGTCACGTAATCCGTCCGCCCCATTAAACAAGCTTGAATCATCCGATACATCGCTTTACGCGTCACGTTCATCCGCCTCCTTCATTTCTGCCGTTTCAGCATAATGTCAAACGACTCACGGGGCAAATATCCTTGTTCACACTTCCATAGACAATTCGGTCACATATGCTCGGACATTAGTAACTCGAACGTGAACGAAACGATTCGTTTCGGGTACAATAATGGGGAAGGGAGCGGTTTTATATGCAGAAAAAATGGAAGTACGGTCTCGCGACTTTGTTCACAGGCTATTACGCCGTCAGTTATTACGCGTTCAAGCGGATGACTCGCGGAAAACGTAAGACGCCCGAGATGCTCTTAGCACCCTATACGAAAGAAGATCAATCCTTTTATCACGACGTGCCGTTCGAGCACGTCTCCCTCCGTTCCCGTGACGGCTACCGTCTGTATGGCCGGGTCTATCGGAACAATAATCATAAAAAGTGGATTGTTTTTGTCCACGGTTACACGGCCTCCCACAGCTTTATGGCACCGCACTTGGCGATGTTCCACCGGCTCGGCTATAACTTGCTTGCGGTCGACTTGCGCTCACACGGAGAGTCGGAAGGGGTGTACGCCTCGTACGGATACCACGAGAAACATGACATCGTCGACTGGGTCGAGTGGTTACGCGACCATGAGACGGTCGATCAAGTCGGGCTCCACGGCGTATCGATGGGCGCCGCGACGATTCTTCAGGCCGGCCCGCTCACTGATGTGGATTTTTTGATCGCCGAGTGCCCGTTCGATGACATGAGGCAACTCATGCGTCACCAATTGAACGTGCTACATCGCTTACCGGGTGACTTGTTGTTGCCCGGCATCAATTACTTCTTGTGGAGCCGGGCCCGGTTCACGATGCGGCAAGTCCGACCGAAAGTAGCGCTCGCATCAATCACTGCACCGGTGCTGTTCATCCACGGCACGAAAGACGACTTTGTCCCGACCTGGATGTCCGTCGAGATGAACGCACTCAACCGCCAGAACGCGCTCGCACTCATTCACGGCGCCGAGCATACGAATTGTATCTTAAAAGACCAACCTGCCTACGAGAACGCTGTCAGTCAGTTTTTGCGTCGGTGACGTGAATCGGCCCGGCGATCAAGTCGAGCAACGTATGGATGAGGATCAACGGCCACAACATTCCCATCGCCAAATATAAATAGCCGAACAGGAAACCGACAAGGCCCGTCGTGACAACCCCTTTCGGACCCTGGTACGCATGGGCCAGACCGAACAGCCCGCCCCCGATGATGGCGAGCGTCGCATCCGGGACGTCCGTGTATAAAGAAATCGTATACAAGAGGACGCCGCGGAATATGAACTCTTCGGTCGCCCCGGCCGTGAACGATACTGCGCCCCACGCCCTCGCTTCGTCGGTCGTGCGCGGAAGGAGCAACCGTTCAATCTCAAGCCCGTAAAATGGCCGAAGCTTTGTCCGTAACGCGGCCGACGTCTTGACGAGCAAATAGAACGCGATGAGACCTGAGATGACTATGGTCGAAAAGAAGAAATACTGCCAGGCGCGCCCGTCCCCATCCGGCGGCGCGAACCCGAGACCGACCGCTTCCGGCGGAACTTGGAACAAGAAGACGAGCGCTAGTAAGAGCAGGCTCAGCCCCCATGCCGACTTGATCGTCTCTTCATAGACACGGGTTCTCCCGAGCGCCTCGATCATCGGCTTCACGAGCCGGGCGTTGAATAGTTGTACGATCAATAAATACGCAAGAATAATCGTAAAGACGACCTGTTCAAGCATCTATATCCTCTCCTGTCCTTCCTGTTAGCTATATGCTACACTATTCGGGTATTGTCTAGAAAGCTAGGAGGCGGAATCTTGAAACGAATGATGCTGCGACTGACCGGCGTAATGCTTGTGATCGTGCTGTGCCTCGGCGCAATCGGCTGGTTTGGTCAACATGATAAAGTGAACAACGCCCTCTACCGGGCCTATTACGGTGACCACGGTATCCCGGCGGTCCACCAAGACGTCTACAAGGAAGCCGCGGCCACCTATGACGTCGATTGGCGGCTACTCGCCGCCGTCCACCGTGTCGAGACGATCTTCTCGCACAGTTCATCGATGCGCTCTTCGGTCGGCGCGATCGGACCGTTCCAATTTATGCCGCGGACGTGGCTCGGTTGGCAGTACGATACGGATGACCAAAAAGGTGATGTCCCGGAAGACGAAGTCGATTTGACCGACTTGACGCTGATTGAGCAGTACGGCGGCTTAGGCCGAGACGGGGATGATGACGGCAAGGCCGACCCTCATAGTTTGGTCGACTCGGCCCATGCCGCCGCTTACTATTTGAGCGAGCACGGCGGGCAGACGACTGATTCAGTCGACTCGATTCAAAACGCCATCTTTGAATACAACCGGAGTGACCAGTACGTGTCAGACGTCATGTCCTTTTATGAGCAGTATCAGGACGAGCTGTCGTTACTGCCTGGTGACGCGACGACGACGACGCAGCAGGTCGCCCGGTATACGATCCGGTATCTCGATTGGTTCGCAGGCTGGGCATGACCCGGCACTACTTGGTTAAAGTGAGGAAACAACATGAACACGCATATCGAGGAAGTGACGATTCGAGTCAAATCGATATTTAACGAAGACAAGACAAAGCGTTACATGCGAACGTATGAATTCACCGACGTCGTCGATGGGGTGATTTGTGCCGTCATCATCTATTCTCCGCGGATGAGCGATGCATTTTTATCTGGTACGACGACTCAACGCGCCTACATGCTCATGCGGAACCATTTGGACAAACCGATCCGCGAGATGCGCGTCATCAGTCTCGTCCCGACGCTCGCCATCAATGACAACCTACCCTACGTCGAGTCTCAACTCGACGAAGTGAACTTTCATTACGTGGAAGAGACGCTCGACGAGGTCGAGACGAGCGGCGGCATGATCATCGTCGGTTGGGGTTCGCCTGGGCGCCTCATGCACCATTCCACACTGTACAAGACGTTATTCGCCGAGCACGAGGCGAGCATGTATTGTATCGGTACGACGTCAAAAGGCGAACCGCAACAAATTCGCATGGCCAATGAAAATACGGTACTCGAAGCGTTCAATAACGAATCGATCAAACCGAAATTTAAGATCTTGAAAGAGACAAAACAGGACGACTCGAAATGAGTCGTCCTGTTTTTTATCGCACGCCGATCCATACACTTACTCCGAACAGCGTGAACAAGAGTGACGCCAACAGAAAATCGTTTCGCGTGACCGGAATCACCTCGTACGTGGAACGATGTTCACCCGTAAATCCCCGAGCCTCCATCGAGAACGCGATCCGCTCGGCTTGACGGATAGCGCCGGCAAGAAGCGGGATTAGGAGTTTCGGGATGTGCCGCACGTGATCGATCCGGGTGTCGAGGCGCACGCCACGTAAGGCATGCGTTTCATAGAGCTGCATCAGTTCGATCTTTAAAATCGGGAAAAAGCGAAAGCCGACGAAGACGCTATAGGCGATGTTCGGAGACAATCTCGCCTGCTGCATCAGACTGTAGACGAACCGCTTCGGGTCCGTCGTCAGCGTGAACAGAAGCGACAGGACCGTAAAGGCGAGGACCCGAAGCGAAAGTGTCGCCGCCAACAACACGTTCTCCTCGGTGACATCATTGCCGAAGATCGAGAACACGACTTGCCCGCTCGCCTCTCTGCCGAAGACGAGCGTCGTCCAAAGCGTCCCGAGCGCGGTCAGTAAAAATGGGATCATGAACAGTTCCCATCGCTTCCAGCTCACGTCGGAAAAGATGAATTGGAGGGCGATTGTGCCGAAGAAGACGACGAGCGGAGTCCACGGGTTGTACACGAAGGCGAGACCGAACATGAGACACGTCACGGTCAAGAACTTGATTGTCGGGTTCATCT
The DNA here is from genome assembly GCF_018618455.1 of Exiguobacterium sp. s142. NCBI lineage: Bacteria > Bacillati > Bacillota > Bacilli > Caryophanales > Exiguobacterium > Exiguobacterium sp. s142. The sequence goes on from NZ_JACSMB010000006.1 coordinate 55,731, forward strand.
CGTGAAACGTCATCAAAACGCCTCCGTCAACAGTCCGTGGGCCCGCAATAAGTCCGAGTCGTCCCAAATCGACGCATCGTACGGCCCACTCAAGTTCCCGTCACTCATCAAATAATACGTGCTCGCGGCACGGGCGAAACTGAGATCGTGCGTTACGAACAAGACCGTCTGCCCCGCACGGACTCGTTCAGCCATCAATGCATGGAGCGCTCGAAGTGATGCCTCGTCTTGACCGGCCGTCGGTTCATCAAACGCGAGCAGTTGTTTACCCGACAGAAGCATCACCCCGATGGCGAGTCTCCGTTTTTGACCGTGACTGAGTGAGAGTGGATGGGCGTCACGCAGACGTTCAAGCCCGAGGCGTGCCAACATGTCCTCGATTGAACGGTTATGTCCATACGCTAGTTCCCGCGACACGTCACTCGTCACAAACAAATGCGCCGGGGATTGCGGGACGAGCCCGACTTCACGGTGATGCCGCGCCAGGCTTTTTAGCCACGTCGATTTGCCGCTGCCGTTCCGACCGAGGATGGCGATCACATCCCCGGGGGCCACTGCGATTTTGCTCGCTGCAAGTTGAAACTTTTTGTGATTCACTTTCGGTATCTGAAATAATGTGTTTGTGCCCCGTGTCGTTTCAATCGGCGTAAATGTATAATCCGGTTGAACGACGAACGATCCATCGCCTGCGATCCTTCCGTTCACGAGTTCCAGGTGCCGGTCAAAGAAGTCGCCCCACATGTACGGACGATGCTCGATGACGACGATATTGACGTTCCGTGCGGACTTGTCGAGCCAGCGAACGAACCGACGTGCCGTCGCCGGGTCGAGGTGTGAGAGCGGCTCGTCGAGTAAGAGCCATTCCGGACATCCGATCAAGGCACAGGCGACGGCGATTTGCTGCTTCTCGCCCCCTGATAAATCATGGATGGTGCGGTGGCGATAATCGGACAAATGTAACTCGTGCAAAATCGCTGAGACACGGTCCATCATCTCGCTTCGGGCGACCGAAAAGTTTTCGAGCGTGAAAATCAGCTCTTCCTCTACCGTCTGCATGACGAACTGGCTGTCCGGGTCTTGAAACACCGTCCCGACGCGGCGATTCACCTCGCCAGGCCGATACGTGGCATAGGACCGACCGAATAGATGCAATCGCCCCGTCACAATCCCATCACAGTTGTCCGGGTAGAGCCGATTGAACAAGGCGAACAAAGTCGACTTCCCCGACCCGCTCGCCCCGGTGATGAGCGTCCTGCCGTCCTTAAGACGAAGTGTGATATCTGTCAATACGTCGCGTTCTTCTCCCGGGAAACGAAACGCCAGACGCTCGGTCTCAACCATGTGCCTTCCTCTGCCGGGTGACGGCATATCCTTCTAGCGCACCCGTTCGAAGCAACAAGTCGCTCAAAATCTTCCCGCCGATCCCTGCGATGAGCATCCCGCTCGTCGCCCGTAGTGCGAACATCAAAGCCACGTACGTCGGACTGAGCGCACTGAGACCTCCCATGACGTACGTATATGCGAAACTCGTCACTGCCGCACCGAATCCGGCGAGCATGAGCACCCACAAGTCATACCGCTTATACCCGGTTAGTGCGAACGCCGCTTCGGCGCCGAGTCCTTGAATGATGCCGACGAGGATGATGCGCGGACCGATCGCATTGCCGATCATCATCTCGATCGACGCTGCGAGCACTTCCGACAAAAAGGCGGCGCCTGGCTTTCGAATGATGTAGGCGGTAATAATCGAGACGATGAACCAAATCCCAAAAATCCATTCATAGGCGATCGGCCCGATCAAGCCGGCCCACAAGTTCCCCACATGGACGAACGCCAAATAGACGACGGCAAAGACGACCGATAAAATCGACAACAAAACGATTTCTTTCAACTTCCATGAGTTAAGCATCGATGCGTCCCTCGTGTGACGGACTGTTCACACTGAACGTGACCGTCATGACGACGTGGCTCGACTTCTCGCGAACACGGTTGAACGTCGCCTCATAAAACGCGAACACCGGCTCGATGTCTCCGTGAATTCCTGAAGCATAATGCATCGCGTCATTGAAGACACCCCGTGCTTTCGCGAAATCGACCTCTTCATAGATGATGTCCATGTAATCGTCATCACCGAGCGGGTAGAGCGCGAACTGTGAAGAGACGTATTGCGCACCTACCCGCCCGTTCACAGGTTCAGTCGTTACGTCGAGCAGATTGTCCCCGGCCGTGTCACCCGGACAGCCCACCGAGAACGTTCCACTCATCGAGACGTGGGTCCCTGTCTTCGTTGCGTGTGACAAGACTGCTTTCGCGACGTCAAACACGTGCTCGGCCCGACCGCGAATCACGGTCGACACATCGTCCGTGTGCCTCCAGACGTTGCTTAAATCAGTTTCTTTGAGTGCTCCTTTGATGACCGGTATGAACTCTGACGTCATCGGGCTTAGCGTAAAGCGGAACCCGACGATCGGGCTCGTTCCACATTGTTGATTCATGATGATTCCCCCCTTATTTGGTTACACAAAAAAGCCGCATCCATGAGAATGCGGCCACTTATCCAATCATCAATCCATCAGAAAAAGTGCCACACTTCCTCACGCCAGTATTACCTGGATCGAGTTATAAGGGATTGGAGCCATGCTCACATCTCAGCCGAAGCACCCCTAGTGTAGTCCAATGTATGCGGTTGTTCATGCAAGCAAAAGTATAGCCGTTCGATTCTGAATTGTAAACGTTTAAATCATGAAAACGTCGCGATTCCGTTTCCTGGAAGCGTATCCCGTAACGTTGTCCAGTCTGACGCCATTTCTTCGTCTGACAGTAGACAGGCGTCAAGTTCAAGCTCGACGCGCACTCGGTCCATTCGGTGACCGATCAAGACGAGCTCCGTCTGGCGGTCGCCGTACGGTTCGATGTAATCGGCCTCAAGCTCTGGTTCGGCGGCAAACATCTGCTTTCGTTCCGCGTCAGGAAGCGTCGCGAGCCAACGGCCGGCATGTTCGAGCGTCGACGCGTACCCCGCTTGGGAGAACAGGCAAGCGATGTCGTTCCGTGAGGCGATCCATAAAAAACCTTTCGCCCGGACGACTTCTTCCGGGAACTGTTCGATCCACGCATGTAAACGCTCCGGGTGGAACGGACGGCGGCGGCGATAGACGAACGAACTGATGCCGTACTCTTCGGTTTCAGGGGTATGGTCGTCTGTCTCGAGCTCTTGGATCCATCCGGCGGCATGCATCGCCTGGTCGAAGTCGAACAAGTTCACGTCTAACAGGTCGGACAACAATACGTTCCCGTACGTACTTGTCAAAAGTCGCGCCGCCGGGTTTAACGCGCGCAACAGACTTTCGATCTCGTGCAGTTCCGGTTCCGTGACCCGGTCCGCCTTGTTGAGGACGATGATGTCGGCAAACTCGACTTGATCGACGAGCAAATCGACGACTTCCCGGACGTCACCCGTGTCGACAGCCTGTTTCCGTTCATGCAGCGATTCGCCCGAGTTGAAGTCTTTTAAAAATCGATATGCGTCGACGACCGTCACCATCGCGTCAACATACACACGGCTCGTCAAGTCGATACCCAAGGCGTCATCCGCATATGTAAACGTCTGCGCGACCGGGATCGGTTCCGAGATACCTGACGACTCGATGATGATGCCGTCGAGCTGTCGGTCGTTCGCAATCTCGCTGACCGCCTCGAGTAAATCTTCTCGCAACGTGCAGCAGATGCAGCCGTTAGACAGCTCCACCAACTTCTCGTCCGTCCGTGAAAAACCTGCTCCGTCAATCAATCGCTCATCGATGTTCAGCTCGCTCATATCGTTGACGATGACGGCATATTTTTTACCATCCCGATTGTTCAACATATGATTGAGCAACGTCGTCTTGCCACTTCCTAAATATCCGGACAAGACTGTGATCGGAATTCGTTTCATGATGTATACCACCTTTAAATCGTAATCATTACATTTTAGATAATGAACGGGATCACGTCCGTTGTCAACAAAAATACACGCTCAAAAGGAGCGTGTTTTCTTGTTGACTAACATGATTGTTATCGCTCGTCCTTCCGGCGCCCACGCTTTCCGCAGGCAATCCCGGAGCCGCATCGCGACTCGCGTCGCTGCTGGGTCTCCGTCGGATTGCTTTCCTGCAGGAGTCGGGGCGCCATCGAACGAGCAACGCAAACGGTCGCCATCTAGCGGCCATTTGTCTTTTTCTGAGGCCTCGATGGCCGAAGAAAAAGCTCTGGATATGTTCTTCGTACCGGTTATTCTTCTAACGCTTTCCGTTCCGCCTCGGAGCGAGGATACGTGTTCGCCTGCCACTCGGCCCGATAAATCGAATCGAGTTGCGTCAAACCGACCTCGTCATCATCCTTATCGGCATCCACACTCGGCGTCTCGTCCCACTTTGGTTCAAGATACGTATGGTCTTCTTTCCGGGCCCGGTCGTCCAATATCTTTTGAATCCCGACCCGAGCCACCGCCGCTAGTGCCAATCCGATTCCCGCTCGCACGAGCAATCGCTTCACCATAGCCGTCCCTCCTTAACGTCCAAACCGATAAAGTGGCATCCCTTTCACGTCCGTATCGATCTTGAAGACCGAACCCGCATCCGGATGAGCGGCGAGCGCCTCGTCGTCCATGCCTTCCCGTGCCGTCGTGATCGCCAATTGTTTTAAGTCATCCCCGATAAAACTACACGACGTGACGTTCGGCGCCGGGACGATGACTTCAAGCACTTTTTCACCCGTCTCCGGATTCCACCGCGTGACGCGCCCGCCTGCGAAGTGGGCAATCCATAAAAAGCCGTCTTCATCCGACGTCATGCCGTCCGGGAACCCGTCCTCATTCTTGAAATCAATGACGACCTCACCTTCCCCGAGCGTGCCCGTTTTCAAATCGAACGGGAACTTGCGAACCGTCTCGGTCGGCGTATCGATATGGTAAAACGACGTATGGTCAGGTGACCACGTCAACCCGTTCGATAACGTCAATCCGCTCAACATGACCTCGGTCGTGCCGTCGCGGTTCAAGCGGAACAACGTCGCCTGCTCAGACTCGTCTTTTAAGTGGAGCGTCCCGGCGAAGACACGACCGTACGGGTCGGCTTTCCCATCGTTGAAGCGAAGGACACCTTCCCGGTCATCAAGTTCTACGAGTTTATCGAGTTGTTTCGACGTTTCATCCCACTCATAGATACCATCCTTCAATCCGACGATCACGCCGTCGGTCACTTTAGGGACGACAAACCCGACCTGCTGTCCCATATCAAACGAAGATAATTCATCTTCTTTCTCATCGTACCACCAGAGCGCGTGCCCTTCGATATCGACCCAGTAGAACCGCTTCAGTTCAGCGTCCCAGCAAGGCCCTTCCCCGAGCGTGTTTCTGACTCGAATCCATAACGTAGCGTTTACTGTCTCCATTGAATTGCCTCCACTCTCTGCTTTGATATCAAAAGACTATTCCCTGAGGGGGTAAGGACTATTCATCATTCACAAAAATGTTTAAAGATATTTCTCGTCTGACGCATTATACGCCCGGGCACGATAAAAACGCTCCGAATCGGTTTCGATTCGGAGCGCTCGTTTATTTGGCGCCTTCGACGTTCATTTGTTTACTGCGTAATTGGCCGCACGCCGCATCGATATCGGTCCCGTGCTCGAGACGCACGCCCGTATTGATGCCCCGTTTTTTCAAGACGTCGTAAAACGCCATGATGTCCTCGGTCGTACTCCGTTCGTACTGGATGTGCTCGTTGACCGGGTTGTATGGGATCAAGTTGACGTAAGACTTGTCTTTGATGTCATCGATCAACGCCGCGAGTTCTTCGGCATGTTCTGGCAAGTCGTTCACTTTCGAGAGCAAGATGTACTCGAACGTGATCCGTTTATTCGTCTTCTCAACGTAGTAGCGGATTGCCGGCATCAGTTTATCGAGCGGGAACGCCCGGTTGATCTTCATGATTCTCGTCCGCAGCGCATCGTTCGGCGCGTGCAGAGAGAGGGCCAAGTTGATGCGCAGGTCAAGGTCCGCGAACTTGTAGATCTTGTCGGCGAGTCCACTCGTCGAGACGTTGATTTTACGAGGAGCGATCGCGAGACCGCGCTCGTCTTTGACGACACGGAGGAAGTCGACCAAGTTATCAAAGTTATCGAACGGCTCCCCGATTCCCATGACGACGATGTGGCTGACGCGGTCACCTTCACCGACCTCGTCTAAATAGTGTTGGACGGTCATGATCTGTTCGACGACCTCGCCGGCCGTCAAGTCGCGTGTTTTTTTCAAGAGGCCGCTCGCACAGAAACTACAGCCGATGTTGCACCCGACTTGTGTCGTCACACAGACGGAACGCCCATACTTATGGCGCATGAGCACCGTTTCGATATAGTGCCCGTCGTGCAGTTTAAGTAAGAATTTGACCGTGCCGTCACCCGCTTCTTGTTTGACGAACAGTTCTTGTGTCGTCAGCGCATAGTTCGCCTCGAGCTGTTCGCGCACTTCGGGACGAACCGCGATCTCGTCGAGCCGTCTGACACGGTCGATGTAAAGCGAGTCCCATATTTGTCTGGCGTGGTAGGCACTGTATCCCCAAGATACGCAAGCGTCCGACAGCTGATCAAATGTCAGCCCATATATAGATGATTTCATTGTAATCTGTCCTTTCTTCAATCCGCATACGTACCATTGTAGCGGACGTGAGCGACAGGTGCAACGTTCTTACATAGGCGGGATCGGACGCGTCACGTGGCGTTCGAACGCGTAGGCGATGCGGATGAGGTCTCGTTCCGCATAGCTCGTACCCGTGAATGACAGCCCGAAAGGTGCCCCGCTCTGTTTGAGCTTGTATGGGATCGTGACCGTCGGGTGCCCTGCCTTCGCCGCCATATCGTAATTCAAGTCGTGTGGCAACGCCAGGGCGTGAAGCGTTTGTTCCATCAATAAACGATCGAGGCCGTCCGTTTTCGCGTGCCGGACGTCGGCTAAGCGTCGCTCTAGGTAGCTCGACTCGGTCAAACGCCCTGATAACTGATTCGCTTTCTCGAACGTAACTTGTCCGTGCGGGATCGTTTCCGGGTGACGCTTGTTCCAGTCCATCAAGTCCTTGAGCGTTTCATACGGGAGCGCTGTCGTCGCCAAATACGCCTCGATCCCGAGCTTGAACTCATGGTAGAGGACGTCGCCTTGGTCAAGTCCGTCGTTTGACGGCAGGTCGACTTCGACGAGCTCGACCCCGCTCGCTTTGAGTAACGCCAGCGCCGCTTGATAGAGCGTCTGTTCTTCATCCGACAATTCCGCCTTCACGAAACCGACGCGCATGCCGACGGCTTGACGTTCGTCGAGACACGTCCGGTACGGTGGACCGGACGGCAGATGTGTCGTCGCCGGGTCCGAGTCGTCTTCCCCGCACATCGCTTCTAGTGCGAGCACCGCGTCGCGGAGCGTCCGCGCCATCGGACCGGCCGTATCTTGCGACCGTGAGATTGGGATGATCCCACTCCGGCTGATGAGCCCGACCGTCGGTTTGATGCCGACGATGCCGTTATGGACGCTCGGGTGGATGATCGACCCGCTCGTCTCGCTGCCGACGGCGAGCATCGTCAAGTTCGCCGCAACGGCAGCCGCCGAGCCAGAGCTCGAACCGCCGACGTCGAGATTGTCACCATACGGATTGAGCGTCTGGCCTCCGACCCCGCTCCATCCGTTCGGCATGTCCTCCGTCAAAAAATTGGCCCATTCCGATAAGTTGGCTTTGCCGAGAATGACCGCCCCATGCTCACGGAGGCGGCGGACGAGTTCAGCGTCACGACCGGCAAAGTGATGCTCGAGCGCCACGGCGCCGGCAGTCGTCCTCATGAGTCCAGCCGTCTCGATGTTGTCCTTGAGTAAAACGGGAATACCGAGCAGTGGCAGCCGGTCTCCGCGACGGTAGGCGCGGTCCGCCGCCTCCGCCTCGAACAACGCGTCAGGGTTCACTTGGATGACCGCTTTCAGTTTATCGTTCAAGCTAGCGATCCGTGTCAAATAGTAGGCCGTCACGTCCCGGGCCGTGAACGTCCCTTCTTTATAGCCGCGCTGTGCGGTCTCGATGTCTAGTTCAAATAAGTCTTGCATCCAATTCCCTCCTTATAGGCAATGTTATTCGGTATTCGCTTAATGCATCGAATCCCCTTCTTTTTATCGCCATTGGATGTGCAACTTGATACACTAGAAGAAACGTTATTGGAGGTAGCCATGTCCCGCTCTTACATCCTTGTTTTACTGTCCGTGTTCGCCCTGTTCTTTCTACAATTGTTCGGGGATGATTTGCCGTGGGCATTCCCTGCGTCCATTGCCCTCATTATCTTGATTGTTGGTGCCACGCTATTTCAACTTCGGCGCACACCAAATCGTTGACGTTTAAACGAGACAGATGATATGATGCTGTCACCAACTACATATCGATATCTTGAGTGAACGAGAGACCTGGCTCTACGACTTCACAGCAACCTGCTTCGGCAAGGTGCTACTTCCAGCAAGGCATTGCCTTGGACGATATGACAGAGCGCTCATGTCGATGACATGGGCGCTTTTTTTGGAATGAACATGAGGGGGATTTTATTTTGGAAAAAGCTACATTCGCAGGCGGTTGTTTTTGGTGCATGGTGACACCGTTCGAGGAACAGCCAGGCATCGAAGGCATCGTATCCGGCTATACGGGCGGGCACGTCGACAATCCGACGTATCAAGACGTCAAGACAGGCACGAGCGGTCATTACGAGGTCGTCGAGATCACATTCGATCCGGCTCAATTCACATATGAGCGCCTGCTCGAACTGTATTGGATTCAGACCGATCCGACCGACGACGGCGGCCAGTTCCAAGACCGCGGGCAACAATATGCGCCCGCCATCTTCTATCATACGGAAGAACAACGCGTGAAAGCAGAACAGAGCCGCGACGCGCTCGCTGCGAGCGGAAAGTTCAAACAACCGATTGTGACGAAAATCTTACCGGCTGACGTCTTTTACCCGGCCGAAGACTATCATCAAGATTATCATAAAAAAAATCCGGCCCACTATAAAGCGGACCGGAAACAATCTGGCCGTGACGAGTTCATCGACCAGACGTGGACAAGCTGACAACGACGGGCCTCATGCCCGTCGTTTTTTTAGCTCTTGGCGAGCCCGAGCATGAATCCAGCGACCACGATCAGACCGATCCCCATAAAGACGAAGACGCGTTCTTTCGACGTCTTTTCTTCTTTTAGCAAGTAAATGCCACCGAGTGTCGCGACGACGACGTTCAGTTGAGACAGTGCGAACGACGTCGCGATGCCGACTTCTCCGCTCGAGACGAACAATCCGAAGTTCCCGATCCCCCAGGCAAGCCCGGCGAAGATGTTCTTGAACGTTTTCGGATCAAACTTTTTCACATCTTTTTCACGAAGACTGAACAAGAGCGCGGCGATGAACATCCCGAGTGACTGCGGTAGGATGGCGGTGATGCCATCGACCTCAAAGTAGTTCGTGAGGACGGCATACGTCACGTAACCGATGCTCGAAACGAGCAGCACGAGTAGCCCTTTTTTCAAAGCACTACTGCTGTCAGATTCTTTATTTTGTTGATATGACGTCATGATGGCCCCGATGATGATCAAAACGAGGGCCGAGAAGCCGAGCCCTAGCTCAGTTGGCGTCTTCCAGTCCCCAAGGACGATGACCCCGAACAGTGACGTCCCGACAAGCTGCATCCCTGTACTGATCGGCATCGCCTTCGAGACGCTTAAAATTTGGAATGACTGGAACTGAAGGTATTGTCCAAGCGCCCAGAACACACCTGATATGAAACCAGTCACGATCGCGAGCGTCGTGAACTCTGGCTTGAAGACGAGCGCGATGACAACCGCCATCACCATCGCGCCGATCGTCGTACCGATCAATTGTTGAATCGGCTTGCCGCCGACAATAGATACGATCAGCGGGATACTCCCCCACATGAGGGCGGGCAGTAGCGCCAACAAAATCATCTCCATATGTTGCACCTGCTTTCTTAATATAACATTCTGTCTGTTTTTCCCGGCTCCAGCGCTCATTAAACTTCAAAAAATGATTTTCAAAGTTCTTTCGTTTTTCTTATTGCCAAATCATTTATTAGAATGATATAATAATTTCCAACGGGGCATTAGCTCAGCTGGGAGAGCGCCACGCTGGCAGCGTGGAGGTCAGCGGTTCGAGCCCGCTATGCTCCATTCCTTAAGTCGGTCCACTGATGTGGGCTGGCTTTTTTGTGTCCCCGCCTCGGTTTAAGTCGACACGAACCGGGTAATGATTGTAAGACATCATTTATCTTAAGGGGGACTTCCAATGAACCGAGCCTCTGTCGAAGAGACGATTTTGGCCGTGATCGATTGTATCCGGGCGAGCAACCATTGTTTCTCGAAATGTTTACAAGAAGAAGACCTGCTGATGGTCTCGGAATGTATCCGGTTGACGAAAGAATGTGCCGAAGTCGCCACACTCACCTTGAACGCGCTCGAAACCGACTCTGCGTTCACAAGACCGATCGCGGCGCTCTGCGCGCAAGTGTGTGATACGTGTGCCGTCGAATGCGGGCGTCACTTATACGACCATTGCCAACGTTGCTCTGAGGCGTGCTTGCGCTGCGCCGAGGCGTGTCGGCACCTCTCGGCCGCATGATCGCTTTCCAGTCTAACCTTGTGTTAGACTTTTTTTGTACAGATTTTTAACGAAGAGGGGAACTTTTATGCCACATTCTATTCTAGCAATCGACGTCGAGACGGCCAATCGCGACAGTCGGAGCATCTGCTCTGTCGGTTGGAGTTTACTTACAGACGGTGAAGTCGTCGAGACGAACCAATTGCTCGTCAATCCTGAGGAAGACTTTGACCAAGGCAACATTCGCGTCCACGGGATTCGCCCGAGCGACGTCTGGGACGCCCCGGCATTGCCCGAAGTGCTCGAACAGCTCTATCCGACATTGAACGCCGTCGACGTCGTCATAGCCCATAACGCCGCATTTGACATGGGTGCGCTCCGTAAGGCGATCGCCAAGTACGACTTGTTCACTTTCCCGACGATTGAATACGGCTGCACCGTCAAGTTGTCCCGCAAGCTATACCCGGGGCTACCGAACCATAAGTTGAACACGATGGCCGAGCATTTGAACGTCCCGTTCATCCACCACGATGCCGCCGAGGACGCCCGCGTCTGCGCCCTGCTCATGCGCGACATGATGATCAAGACCGGGATCACCGACGTGCGCGAGTTGCACCGCTACACGTCGGTCAAACTTGGAACGCTCGCTTATTGACAAAAGGCCCGACAGCTGTCGGGCCTTTTAGCGTTTGAAGATCCATCTCTTTTGGACGTAGTAACTCAATACGAACAATACACTATCGACGGCGACCTTGAGGATGACCTCGCCGTCCCGGAACAGCAGGAACAACACGTAGACGAGACTCGCCGACAGCGCCATTTGCACAGCGACCAGCCCAAAGTATTTCAACATCGAGCGCTTCGCTTTCGATTTGAAGACGACTTTCCGGTTGACGTAATAATTAAATAACGAAGACACGATGCGCGCCAAAACCGTCGCCACGATGACATGGACTGATTCGAACCATGGATTCAATAAGAAAATCAACAACGCGTAGACGCCGATGTCCATTAAGAATGAAGCGACTGATGATAAGGAATAGGCCAAAAACATTCGATAAATGAGAATCGAATCGATGACTGGACGAAAATGTGAAGACGCGTTCTCGTCAACGTATACCGTTTCGATCGGTGTTTGATGGATCGGTACTTGCAATCGTTTCGTGAACGTCAACATGTTCATCTCGAACTCATAGCGGTTGCCCGGAATATCGATCAGTTGCTTGGCATAGCGGAGCGGAATCGCCCGCAGTCCGGTCTGTGTGTCGTTCAGACGGAGACCGCTGCCGAGCAACATGACAAATCTCGTCATTTGATTGCCGAACCGGCTCCGGAACGGAATCGCAGGCGACGAGAAATCACGACAACCCATGATCAGATGATGCGGCCACTTCACCCCTTCATCGTACAGGTTACGGACGTCCGCCGGCAGATGTTGTCCGTCCGCATCGACGGTGATCACGCCGGTCGTCTCCGGGTACGCATCGACGATGTGGCGGAGCCCGGTCTTTAGCGCTGCGCCTTTGCCGGCATTTTGTTCATGCTCGAGCACAGCGGAGACGTCCGCCTTTACGTCATCAAACACGGCACGGCACGTATCGGCACTGCCGTCGTTCACGACGATGACATGGACGAACCCTTTGTCCTTCAACTCCCGGACCAGTGTGACGAGCGCTTGATCAGGGTTATAGGCCGGTATTAATACGACATAGTCGTCTAAACGTTCCACGGCATGCATTTGCATCGCCACCCCTCCTTCTTTCCTCTTATACCCCAGTCAGACGAAAGTGATACCGAGACAAGAAAAAAAACGTGATGGCTTTGCGCCATCACGTCAAACAGACGAGCTGATGATTCATCCGGTAAAGATGAGATATGAAGAAACGGCGTAGACGAAGACGACGAGAATCGAAGGAAGGGCGTATCTGACTTTCGATGTCACGTCTTTGCGAAGGACGCTGTACATGACCAAGATCGACAGAATCGTGATCCCGATCGCCGTGACCAAGTGTGATGCCGACACATCCGCTAAAATCGACCCGTTCTGATAAAATACGTCCGACATGGCGATGATGAGCATGTTGAAGATGTTGCTCCCTAAGATCGAGCCGAACGCCAAGTTGACGTTACCGAGTTTCAAGGCGACGAATACCGCGACCGCTTCAGGCAGCGACGTCGACGCCGCAATCAAGAAACTACCGACGAAGCTTGAACCGAGCCCTGTGACGACAGCAATCTGGTCACCCGTGATCGACAGCGCCGTCCCGGCCGCCATGATGACGAGTGCCGCGATAACAAACCCGACGCCGGCTTGTTTCACTGAAATCGTATCAGTCACGCTCGCACCGACTTCTTGCTCGACTTCTCGTTCGGCCGTCGGTTCTTGAGGCCGCTTCCCGATATAGTAAATCCCAATCGCATACAAGACGGCAATTAATATCGCGTCAATGCCAATGCCTAGTACCGTATAATCAATCCGGACGATGAGCGCGATCATCGTGACGAGCGTCAACATCAATCCGAGACTGGCCGTATATAGGTGGTCTCGACTTGCGTCATTGAACAGTCGCTTTTGACGATAAAATAGATCGAACATCGCCAAAATGAAGATGTTGAACAAGTTCGAACCGAGCATGTTCCCGATCGCGATATCCGGGTTGTTGATCAAGACGGCGGATACGCTCGTCGTCACTTCCGGAAGTGACGTCGCACCTGCAAGCAAGACCGTCCCGACGAGCATCCCGCTCATCGTCGACTTCTCACTGATGACATCAGCGTACGTCGATAATTTTATGGCAGCATACACTGTAATCGCAGCGGCCAAAATAAAGTAAATAAATACCATGTAAATTTTTCTCCCCTTTTCATGAATTCAAAAAGACCTTTTTATGGACGCCGAAAACGCATCCATAAAAAGGTCTTGCGGACTTGGTAAGAAGCTCGATGGACCGAGTGCATACGCACCGTAATGACGACCCATCGACCACGTTCGTGGTCGCTACTCCCCTTCTCATGTTCATGACGAATATAACACGTTCAAGGTCACTTGACAATCATTTCACTTCAACAACGTGATGACGTCCTCAGACCGGAGCGCGGCCCGGTAAGATAATTCGTTGATTGCTTGCAAGACGGGAATTGACAAGTCTTGTCTAAGACCGCTGTCTTGCAGTTGGTCTTTCAGCGTTTCGAGTTCAAGCCTTTCCGCTTCAGAGCCGTGACGATAGCCTTCCCGCATCGACTCGTTCAACTCGTAAGCAGTTTGACAAAGCGTCGACGACTCTTGGAGCCAATCGTCTTCGTGGAACCCATGCCCGATCACATCGAACAGTTTGTTCAACTTCTCGTCACGGTCTTCTTCGACACCGTAGAACAGCAAATTCAACTCGATCTCAAATTCATCGATCAAACTCGTCGTCTGACTGAAAGGCTGAAGCGCGTGGAGCAGCTCATGATAGTACCAAGACTGATCACGAAGTGGCCGCTTGAATCGTCCCCACACCTGCTTTCCTTCACGCTCAATGTCGAGTCGGATCGAGCGCAGATTATGTAACTTGTCTGCCGCTAGAAGCGCGACTTCATCATACTGGAGAGTGTGCACTTTCTGAATCGTCATCCGCTTACGTTCTTCCCACGAGTGATGCTTCCCCGGTTCCGAAACGGCTTGGACTAACCGGGCGACTTCTCGTCCGAACTCCTGTTCAATCTCCTCGGCCGTCGTCAGCGTGTCTTCTAGTAAGTCATGGAGCAGTCCGGCCGCTACGACCGGAATCGGCTGCCGGTCTTCGACGAGCAACATCGAGACGGCGACCGGGTGGGTCACATACGGAATGTTCGTCCCTTTGCGAAACTGTCCGTCATGACGGACGGCCGCAAAGCGTAAAGCCTCTTCGATCAGCTGGTGCACGACGCTTCCCCCTTCAAATTTGTTTACTCACTCCTTCCTGTTATACCCATGACTAGGACTTATCACTCACATCCGCATTTAAAATATAGGGTAATGGTCCTACCGGCAGACTTCATCAAGACTCGTAAATCATTTTCTTTGTCATTCCACCATCGACGACGAGGTTATGTCCGTTCACGAAATCGTTCATCGGATCAATCAAGTACGTAACGGCACGGACGATATCTGTCGTCGTACCGACCCGGCCCGACGGATGTTGACGATGGTCGACGTCTCGCAACGGTTCGTCGGACGTATGGATCCAACCTGGGCTGATCGCGTTCACCGTGACCGGTCGAGACGCGAGCGAGACGGCCATCGAATTGGTCAATGCGACAATCCCGCCTTTTGACGCTCCGTACGCTTCCCAGTCCGGCTCGTTTTGGTGCGCGCGCGTCGAGGCGAGATTGATGATGCGTCCATACTCCGCCCCTTCATTTAGCGTCAAAAATGCTTTTGAACAAGCAAACGTCCCGACAAGGTTGACATCGATGACGTGTTTAAACGTCTCGACGTCCAACTCTTCGATCGGGGTCTCAAGTGACGACACGCCCCCATTATTGATGAGGATATGTGCGACACCGAAGTCTTGTCCAATCTTCTTGAAAGTGTTCGACACGTCCTCATGGTTGCCTAAATCCATCTGCATGAACGTCACATCACGAAGCAACGGATCCTCTCCGATGTCGAGTCCGATGACGTGATAAGACTCCGCAAAATGATGCGCGAGCGCGTAACCGATCCCTTGACTGACTCCTGTAATGATCATTGTCTGTTTCATCGTCTATCCCTCCTCGAAATCATTTACCCGGAATGTGCTTACTTAAGTCCTGCCGCACGCCAAAGCGTTTGATCGGACGTCGTCACGACCGTCGCTCCGGCCGCGAGTGCTTGCTCAACTTCGTCAAGCGACGAAATCAATCCGCCCGCGAACACAGGGATCCCCGTCCGTTCTTTGACGAGCCGAATGTATTTAGGGACGAGTCCCGGCAAGACCTCGATGTAATCAGGTTGCGTCCGATTGATTAACCGATAGCTTTTTTCGAGCGAGCTCGAATCGATCAAAAATAGGCGTTGCACGGTCTTGACTTGTTTTTGTTTCGCCTTTAGGATCACATTCCCTTTCGTCGAGATGATGCCGTACGGTTTATACGACTGACAAATATATTCGGTCGCGAACTCGTCGGCCTTCAATCCTTGGATCAAATCGAGATGGACGAAGACCTGCTTACCGTGCGTCTCAAGCAACCGAAAGACCGCATCGAGACGCGATATGTGGATCTCGAGCAAGACGCCGATGGCGAATTCACTTTCCAGAAAAATTTCTACATCCCGCATATCACGAAGCGCGGGCAAAATCGATTGGTCCTCAAACATTTGGCCGCCACACCCTTTCCATTTTCTTTCATTATTCGGACAAAGGCTTTATGAAATCAAGGTTTATGAATTCAATATAGCGGGAAAACGATTACAACTTGTGTGGAGGGGGACTCATCTAATGGTAAATGAAGTCGAGGTACGGATTGAAACACCGACACCGGAGCAACATCAACAGCTCAGGGTCAAGGCCGGAATGCCAAAGCGTTCAGACAAAGGAACGATTAAAGGACTGGCCAACACGCTATTCGGTGTGTGCCTATATAGAAACGATGAGATGGTCGGTATGGGTCGCGTCGTCGGGGACGGGGGGATGGTATTCCATCTGGCCGATATCGTCGTCGACCCGGATTGCCAAGGCCTTGGGCTCGGGAAGCTGATCATGGAACATTTGATGGACTGGATCTTGAAAGAAGCGGACGAGACGGCCATCATCAGCTTGATTGCCGACATCCCGGCCGACGGGCTGTACAAGCATTTCGGTTTTGACTATTCGCGGCCAGAATCGGTCGGCATGGAGTACCAGTGGAATCAAGACTAGTCGCTGTGGACGGCGACTCGTCACAAAGGGGTGACGTATGGAACTATTGAATATTATCGTTTTACTCGGTTTAGGACTGACCGTCATCTCTGTTCTTAGCCTCATCATCGAGCGACTCTTCTTCCCGAGTATATTGGCATTTATCGCGATCGGGGTCGCCGTCGGCTTCTTCTGGGATGGGAACGAAGTGTTCAAGGTCGCCGGTGAGATTGGGATCATCTTATTGTTTTTCTTGCTCGGACTGAAGTTCCCGTTAACAGAGCTCGTCAAGCGAATGAAACAAGTTTGGAAAGCAGGCGTTTTAGACATCGTGCTCGCGTTCGGTGTCACGATCGGTATCGCTTTGCTGTTCGGGCTCGATTTTCCACAGGCTTTCTTGATCGGGGCCGTCCTTTATGCGACGAGCTCATCGATTTCTGCCAAACTGCTCGAGCGAAATTCGGACAAGCACGAAGATATTAAAGAATTCGTGCTCGCCTTGCTCATCTTTGAAGACATCTTCGCGCCGCTCATCTTGACCGTCGCTCCGTTCATCATTCAAGACGAACCGATTGCTTTCTCTGACATCGGCAAAGTGTTCGTCGGTTTCCTCGTGTTCGGGGTATTATTGTTTGTCGGATCACGCTTCGTCACGAAACAACCGAAGATCGCGAAGCACCTGCTACGTCAGGACGATGCGAGCATCGGCTTGATCGGCTTGATCTTATTCTTCGCGGGCATCGGCATGATATTCGGGTTATCGGAGATACTCGGAGCGTTCATCGCCGGGATCATGTTGGCCGGGATTCACGACGTCAGACCGTTGAAACGTCTGACCGTGCCGGTCCGTGATTTGTTCTTGCCAATCTTTTTCATCTCATTTGGAATCTCGATCAACCTCGAGCAAGGAGTGATCATCAATACGCTCTTCTTCGTCTTGATCGTCTGGGGCGTGCTGTCGAAGTGGATCGTCGGCCGTGTCGGCGGCAGGCTGTACGGATTGACGCGGGTTCAAGCGAACGAGGCCGGTTTCTCGCTCGCACCTCGAGGCGAGTTCTCGATTCTTTTCACCGCCCTCTCGAACGGTGCCATCAACTTGTTCGTCGGGTTATACATTTTCGTTTCCGCCATCGTGGGCATCGTCTTGTTCCGCTTCTCTGAAAGTTTAGCGGCGAAGACGGAGCAGACGCTCAAAAGAGTCTTGCCCGAGGAAACTGATAGAAAACCTGACCAAACCGATAAAGGAGACTGAAAACTCATGGTTGAAGTTGCATTTGTATGTATTCATAACTCATGCCGTTCTCAAATGGCAGAGGCGATCGGACGCGATATGCTCGGAGATATCGCCCGCGTCCACTCAGCCGGCACGGAAGATTATCCGGAAGTAAAGCCGCTCGCGCTCGAGGCCGTCAGGGAGATCGGTCTTGATCCGTCGGGTCAACACCCGAAACGGCTTGACGAGATTCCGGACCGGCTCGACTATTTGATCACGATGGGTTGCGGGGTCGAGTGTCCGTACGTACCGACGACATATCGGGACGACTGGGGGCTCGACGACCCTTCCGGTCAGCCGATCGAAGCGTTCCGGGAGACGCGTTCGCAAATCATCACGAAGATGAAGCAGTTGCGCGAACAGATTTTGAACGACCATCCTGAACTCCAAAAATAACGGGCCCTCTTAGGAGGACCCGTTTTTTAGTCGCCATCAAACCGACGACGCTTTGTTCGACTGTTTCCGTTTCCGCCGCTTCCGCCACACGACGAAAGCGATGATCGCGATGACGAGAAGCGCGTACATCACGTATGAATACACGTCGAGATAGCCTAAGATCGATTCCCAGTTCTCCCCGACCCGAATTCCAATATAAATCAGAATCGAATTCCAGATCACCGTTCCGGCTGTGCTCAACAGCAAAAATTTAAGGAACGGCATGTTCGACATACCGGCCGGCAGCGAGATCAAACTCCGAACGACCGGCATGAGCCGACCAAAAAAGACCATCCAGCCGCCATAGCGGTCAAACCACGCGTCCGCTTTTCGGACGTCATCGATATCGAGCCGGATCCACTTCCCGTGCCGCTTCGTCCACCGCTCAATCTGTTCGACGTCTAAATATAATCCGATGCCATACAACAAGACCGCTCCTAAGATGGCGCCCACTGTCGCCGCCAAGACGACGACCCAGACGATCAAATTTGTTTTGACCGCAAAGAACCCACCGAACAGCAAGACGACTTCTGACGGGATCGGCGGGAACACGTTCTCGATAAAGATCATGAACGCGATGCCGAAATAACCGTACTGTTCAATGATACTGATCATCCAATCTCGCATAAATCCATCAACCTCCAATATGACGTATTATACCCGTCAATGAACATCGACAACCGTTCTGACGTGCTAAAATGAATCGATAACGAAAAGGAGATGAAAGCAACATGGAAGAGACGTCACGCTGCCCTTGGTGCGGCACAGACCCGGACTACGTTCGATATCATGACGAGGAGTGGGGCCAACCGGTCCACGATGACAAGAAACATTTCGAATGTTTGACGCTCGAGAGCGCGCAGGCAGGACTCAGCTGGATCACCATCTTACGGAAGCGTGAGAACTATCGACGCGCGTATGCCGATTTCGATGTCACGCGTGTCGCAGACTATACCGATGTCGACATCGAACGGCTACTGTCAAACGATGGAATCGTCCGCAATCGCCGCAAGATTGAAGCGTCGATCAACAACGCCAAACGGTTTCTCGAGATCCAGAACGAGTTCGGTACATTCGATGCGTACATCTGGTCGTTCGTCGACGGAAGGGTCATCAACAACGACTGGACGTCGGTCGAAGAGGTTCCGGCGACGACGGAGCTATCGCATCGTTTAAGCACAGACTTGAAACGACGTGGTTTTAAATTTCTCGGTCCGACGACCGTTTACGCCCATCTGCAAGCGACCGGTCTCGTCAACGACCATCTGATCAACTGCCCCGCCAAATGATTTTTTGTTATTTTAGTCAATGATGAAAAATAAACGTGCAGCCGATTCAATTTTGTGACAAAATCTTGTCAAGGTATAAGATATAGATTTTGAAAACGTTTTCACAACTGAATGAGGGGGCTGTTACATGAACGGAATTTTAGTTTCCATCACGATTTACATGGTGCTCATGATCGTACTCGGCGTCGTCGCCTATCGCCGTACAGAGAGCATCGGCGACTATATGCTCGGAGGAAGAGGGCTCGGTCCAGGCGTAGCCGCCTTGTCGGCCGGGGCATCTGACATGAGCGGTTGGCTACTGATGGGCTTGCCGGGCGCCATGTTCGCGACCGGTCTCTCGAGTGGGTGGATCGTCATCGGGTTGACGATCGGCGCCTACTTGAACTGGCTCCTCGTCGCCCCGCGTTTACGCACGTATTCGTATTTGTCAGAAGATGCGATCACGATTCCAGACTTCTTCGAAAAGCGGTTCAAAGATTCTCGGGGCACGCTGCGGACGTTCTCAGCCGCCGTCACCTTGATTTTCTTCACACTGTACGCGACGAGCGGATTCGTGGCCGGCGGCCGGTTGTTCAACGCCGTCTTCGGCATCGAATTTGTGACAGGCGTCTTGATTTTAGCGTCGATCATCATCCTGTATACGTTCATCGGCGGGTTCCTCGCTGTCAGTTGGACGGACTTCGTCCAAGGACTGATCATGTTGTTCGCGCTCATTTTCGTTCCGGCGATCGCGATCACGGCGACTGATGGCGTCTCGAACGCGCTCCAAACGATCGGTGATATCGATTCGGCGCTGCTCGATCCGTGGACGGGCCAATCGTTCATCGGGATCGTGTCTCTATTCGCCTGGGGGCTCGGTTACTTCGGACAACCACATATCATCGTCCGCTTTATGGCCATCGAAAAATTACAAGATATTAAGACCGCCCGCCGGATCGGCATCTCGTGGATGCTCTTCACCGTCGTCGGGGCGATGGCGACCGGATTGATCGGTCTCGCCTACTACACGCAGCAAGGACTTGAGATCGACAATCCAGAAAATATTTTCATCAATCTATCAGACCTATTATTCATCGACTTGATCACGGGCGTGTTACTCGCGGCACTGCTTGCCGCCATCATGTCGACCATCTCGTCGCAGTTGCTCGTCTCGTCTAGTGCGGCGACGACCGATTTCTATCAGAAGTTTTTCCGCAAACAGGCAGGTGACCGTGAACTCGTCATGGTCGGCCGGATCACCGTCATTCTCGTCTCGGTCATCTCGATTTGGCTCGCCTTCGGTGCTGATGATACGATCTTGAACCTCGTCGGCTACGCTTGGGCCGGTTTTGGTTCCTCGTTCGGCCCGCTCATCTTGTTCAGCTTGTTTTGGAAGCGGACGACGCGCCAAGGCGCACTCGCGGGCATGTTGACGGGTGCATTTATCGTCATCGTCTGGAAGAACTTCGCCAGCGACTGGTTCGGGACCGTCGGTGAACTGTATGAGATGATTCCAGCGTTCTTCTTGTCGGCGCTTGCCATCTATGTCGTCAGTTTGATGACACCGCCACCAAGCACGACAATCACGAACGAGTTTGAACAGATGGAGCACATATTGAAAAAAGAAGGCATCTGAACCGCACAAAGTACCGGGATCCACTACCCCGGTACTTTTTTGTCTGTCGTGACAAAAGGAGATTTAGCGCTTTTGCCGAACTCCTCTATATACACGTTCGATTTTAAACGAAAGGAAGTGACCACTCACTTGAAACGAGTGATCTTGCTAAAACAACCTGCCCTGTTTTTGTCCCTCCTTTTCCTGTTCGGCTGCACCTCAGCCGATGTCGAAACTACGCAACCCGAGCAAACTGAGAATCCGCCGGTCGAGACGGAACAACCGATCGATACCGTGCCCGAAGAACCGGAACCGGTCGTGACGACGACGTCCATTTACGCGATCGGCGATATTTTATTGCACGACTCCGTCTACAACGCCGCCAAGAGCGGTGACGGCTATGACTTCACCCCTGCGTTTGAAAAAGTTGCGCCCGCTTTGGCCGAAGCCGACATTACCGTTGCCAACCAAGAGAGCATGATCGGCGGCAGTGACATCGGGTTGTCGAGTTACCCTGCCTTCAATAGCCCCTACGAGATCGGTGATGCGTTGCAAGAAGCAGGCATCGACCTCGTGACGACAGCGAACAATCACACGCTCGACCGCGGCGTGAAAGCGATTGAGAATTCAATCGCCTACTGGAACTCGATCGATATGCCGTATACCGGTTCGTTCTTATCCGAAGCAGATAAAGCCAACGTCCGGACGCTGACCGCGAACGACATCTCGTTTGCGTTCCTCGCCTACACGTATGGGACGAACGGTGTCGTACCGAAGCAGCCGTATCACGTCAATTACATTGACGTCGAAGCGATGAAACGAGATATCGAGGCGGCCGAACAAACCGCCGAGCTGACCGTCGTCGCACTCCACTTCGGGAATGAGTACGAGCCGCTCCCGAACGAAACGCAAGAAACACTCGTCCAACAACTGTCCGATCTTGGTGTCGATATCATCATCGGCCATCATCCGCACGTCCTGCAGCCGACGGCCTGGGTCGACGGCGCTGCAGGCAATCGAACGTTCGTCGCCTACTCACTCGGAAACTTCTTGTCTGGCCAGCAAGGCGATGAGCGGAATACGGGCGGCATCGTCGGTATCGACATCGTCAAGACAACCATCGACGGCGAATCGACGTTTGAGCTCACGAACCCGATGTTCTATCCGACGTTCACACGGCAATCGAGCGCGGGCCATTTCGAGGTCGTCCCTCTCCAGTCCGCCAAACCTGAGCTATTCAACGAGACGAGCGAGCATATGAAACAATGGATGCCAGAACTCGAGATCATTCAGTGACGAACCACTTTTCATAAGTGGTTCTTTTTTTTTTTTAGGAAAACCATTGCTTTCCATCCCAGCATCCTTTAATGTAAGTTGTATATTTATAAAAACAGATGAATAATTATGTATAAGGGGTGCAACGAAATGAAACAAAAACTCGTATTAGCTTATTCAGGTGGATTGGATACTTCGGTCGCCATCAAATGGTTGAACGAACAAGGGTATGACGTCATCGCTTGTTGTTTGAACGTCGGGGAAGGCAAAAATTTGGAGCATATCCAACAGAAAGCGCTCAAGGTCGGCGCCGTCAAATCAGTCGTCATCGATGCCGTTGATGAGTTCGTCAATGACTTCGCCCGTTACTCGATGCAGGCTCACACGATGTACGAAGGTGTCTATCCGCTCGTCTCCGCCTTATCACGGCCGCTCATCTCGAAAAAGCTAGTCGAGGTCGCACAAGCCGAAGGAGCCGTCGCTGTCGCTCACGGCTGTACCGGCAAAGGCAACGATCAAGTCCGGTTCGAAGTATCGATCCACGCGCTCGACCCGTCGCTCGAAATCATCGCACCGGTCCGGGAATGGAAATGGTCGCGGGAGGAAGAAATCGCCTACGCCGCCAAACACGATATCCCGATTCCGATCGTGCAAGCAGAACCGTTCTCGATCGACCAAAATATTTGGGGTCGTGCCGTCGAGTGTGGCATCCTCGAAGACCCGTGGGCCGCTCCGCCAGCAAGCGCCTATGAATTGACGGCGCCGCTCGAGGATACGCCGCATGAACCAACGTACGTCGAGATCGAATTCAAACAAGGCGTCCCGGTCGCCCTCGATGGGAAACCAGCGACGTTCACGTCGATCCTTGAACAATTGAACATCGCCGCCGGCGCCCACGGAATCGGCAAGATCGATCATATCGAGAACCGGGTCGTCGGTATCAAGTCGCGTGAAGTGTATGAGGCACCCGGGGCGATGACGTTGATCACGGCACACCACGCGCTCGAGGCGTTGACGCTCGTTCGTGAAGTCGCCCATTTCAAGCCGATCGTCGAACAAAAATTGACCGAGACGATCTATAATGGCCTGTGGTATTCACCGCTCACGAAAGCACTCCTCGCCTTCATCGATGAGACACAACAGACGGTGACCGGAACGGTGCGGATGAAACTGTTCAAAGGTCAAGCCATCGTCGACGGACGGAAGTCGCCGATCTCGCTCTATGATGAACAACTTGCCACGTACACGTCAGCCGATACGTTCGACCAACAGGCTGCCGTCGGCTTCATCAAACTTTGGGGCCTACCGACAAAAGTCCAGGCCGAAGTGTTAGCCGAGAAAGGATTGATGCCCCATGAGTAAACTATGGGGGGGACGGTTCGAGCAGACAGCGAGCGAATGGGTCGACGAGTTCGGTGCCTCGATCCATTTCGACGCCCAGCTCGTGCTAGAAGATATCGAAGGGAGCATCGCCCATGTGACGATGCTCGGAGACCAGCACATTTTAACCGCTGACGAGTCCGAACAGATCATCGGCGGTCTGAACACCCTCGCTGAGAAAGCGCAAGCCGGCGAGCTGTCGTTCAGCGTGTTCCATGAAGACATCCACATGAACCTCGAGTCGTTACTTCGCGAGGAAATCGGTCCGGTCGCCGGGAAGATGCATACGGCACGCAGTCGAAACGACCAAGTTGCGACCGACATGCACCTGTATTTGAAGCGTCGCGTCGGTGAGACGATCGAAGGCATTGAAGCACTACAGACGGCGCTCTATAACCATGCGGCAAACAACGTCGAGACGATCATGCCGGGCTACACGCACTTGCAACGGGCGCAACCGGTCTCGCTCGCCCACCATTTGCTCGCTTATTTTTGGATGCTCGACCGTGACAAGGAACGCTTCAGTGACAGTTTGAAACGGATCGATATGAGTCCGCTCGGTGCCGGCGCGCTCGCCGGGACGACGTTCCCGATCGACCGCCATCGGTCGGCCGAGCTGCTCGGTTTCAGCCGGGTCTATCCGAACAGCCTCGACGCCGTCAGCGACCGTGACTTCATCTTAGAATATTTGTCGAACGCGTCACTCCTGATGATGCACTTGTCCCGGTTTTGCGAGGAACTGATTTTGTGGAGCAGCGAAGAATTCAAATTCATCACGATCTCAGACGTGTTCTCGACCGGTTCGAGCATGATGCCGCAAAAGAAAAATCCGGACATGGCCGAGCTCGTCCGCGGCAAATCGGGTCGTGTCATCGGTAACCTGATGGGTCTACTCACGATCATGAAAGGTCTGCCGCTCGCTTACAACAAGGACTTGCAAGAAGATAAGGAAGGTATGTTCGACACGGTCAAGACACTTCAAGGTAGTTTGAGCATCATGACCGGCATGATTCAAGACATGACGTTCCACGCTGACACGATGAAACAAGCGACCGAGCGCGACTTCTCGAACGCGACCGAGCTCGCCGATTACTTGACCGCGAAAGGACTGCCGTTCCGCGAGGCCCACGAAGTGACGGGTACGCTCGTCCGCTACTGTATCGAGCAGCGCCTCTACTTGTCAGAGCTTCCTTTAGAGACGTATCAAACTCACTCCACTTTGATCGGGACTGACGTCTACGAGGCACTCTCACCGGTCACGGCCGTCAAACGCCGGAATAGCTACGGCGGGACCGGCTTCGATGCGGTACGGACGCAACTTACGGAAGCGGCCACAAAACTTCATCAACCAACGAGTTGACACGAAAGCACCTGGCCAATCATGACCAGGTGCTCATTTTATGCTTGCCAACGTAAATCACTAGATGTTAACCTATATATAGTCAACGTTAACAGAAATGAGGTTTACATATGAAGATTCATGATTTGACACAAGTTGCCATCGGTGCCGCATTGCTGGCTAGTATCGGTTCTGTCGCCATCCCGATCGGACCCGTCCCGATCACGCTGCAAATGCTCGGCATCATGACGATCGGCGCCATTCTCGGTGCCAAAAAAGGCGGACTCGCCGTCGTCGTCTATCTACTTCTCGGAATGATCGGTCTCCCGGTGCTCAGCGGTTCCGGCGGCTTGGCTCCGTTCGTCGGCCCGACGGTCGGTTATTTGATCGCGTTCCCAATCGCCGCTTACTTGATCGGGTGGTTGTCGGAGCGATATCGCTCTTTCCCCGCCCTCGTTGCCTGCAACTTGTTGATTGGTCTCGGTTTCGTCTATCTCGTCGGCAGCCTTGGCCTCCAAGCCGTATTCGGTCTATCGTTTATCGATGCGCTTAAAGTGAACATCCCGTTCATCTTCGGCGACGTCATTAAAGCGGTGCTCGCCGCAGCCATCGCCGTCAAAGTCTCGGCAAATTCGCAAGTCCGACGTTTACTTGCTTCGTGAGTGTTCAAACGTTTCGCCTTCTTCCTTATGTGGAACTTATATAGTATGGAAGGGGGGTGTCCTTATGAGCGATTCAACGTTTAAAAAACGCTTGATGAAAGCGACCCATCTCCATCGCTCCACAAAAGGACCAAAGCGCGGCAAAGATGAATCGCGTGATGAGAAACGCGACACAGAGGCGTTCGAACGACGACTCCGTGAAGCGAAGAGCAAAGTCGGCGAAATCCAAGAAAACATTGATCATATTTCTAGACGCTAAAAACCCCGTCCACGGACGGGGTTTTGTTGTCATTTCTTTCGTCGCGGCCGGATGAACAGTGCGACGATGAACGAAAGCGCCAGGACGACGAGCAGTCCGAGCGAGATGTCATTGAAGCCGAGCAAGTTAAGGGCGACGCTGATGGCGACGGCGACGTAAAATCCGCCGAGCGCTTTCTTGACGAGCTGCGAACTGAACCGTTGTAACTGCTTAGCCCCGATCGGCGAACCGATCATCGCACCGGCAATAAGCGCCAAACCGTGCCAATAGTTCGTATCAGCACCGGCGACCGCGTAATTGATCACGCCCGAGACGACGATGAGGAACGCCGCGGCGATACTCGTCCCGACAGCCCGTTTCATCTCGGTGTTGAGCAGCTTGACTTGGAGCGGGGTCAATACGAACCCGCCGCTGACGCCCATGAGTGACGAGATGAATCCGCCGAACAGACCGATAAAACCGAGTCGTGGCACCGATTCCGATCCGATACTTCCCTCCTCATGTTGCTTCGAACGGAAAAACGAGACGGCGAAGTATGTGAGTAGCGCGATGTAGGCGAGCGAGATGACGGGCTTCGCACCGTCGAGCGTCTCTAAGTAAAAGACGAGCGGCGTCGCTACCCACGTCCCGACGACCCCGAACGCCCCGATCAAGAGGGCGTGTTTTGGATTGACGTTTTTCAGTTTGAGATGTGAAATCGTCCCGGCCGTCGTCGACCCGAGCGTCAGCATCAAGCTGAGCGCGATGGCCGCACTCGCTTCATATCCGAAGACGAGTAAGAGCGGCGTGAGTAAGATACCGCCCCCGATGCCGAAGAATCCGCTCAAAATCCCGATGAGCGTTCCGAGCAGTAAAAATGATAGTAACGCAGTGACATCCATATAGAACCCTTCTTTCATTCATTCTCGTTAGCAATCATATCAAAAAGGAGCGCAAGATGCGCCCCCACTCATAACGACCGCTCTAAAAAGTCGAACAGTTTTTGACGGTACTCCGTCTGGAATGATTCGTGTGACGCCACGTGTCCGTCATTGTCGGTCACCCAGAGCTCGATCCCGTCATTTTTCTCCACCAACTGCTCACTTTCAGACACTGGGATGGCGTCGTCGCCTTTCCCGTGAATGAGCAGGATCGGGGCCTCAATTTGAGCGACATCGTCAATCGGCTTCACGATATCCGCGTCAAGGCCAGTGAACCACGGCGTCACGGTCATGATGACCGGTGTGAACGGGAAGTTCGGCAAATCGCTCCATATCGGCAGATTCGTCTCGAGATAACCGCGAAGATCGCTAAACGGACTGTCGGCGATGACGGCCGCGACATCCATCTCATCGGCTGTCGCGAGTGCCGTCGCCGCTCCCATCGATACGCCGTATAGGACGATCGGTCCATCCGTCCGCTCATTCGCAAAATCGATGGCCGCCATCAGGTCCGTCTGTTCTTTCGCCCCGACCGTCACGCGGTCTCCTTCCGAGATGCCCGAGCCACGAAAATCAAACGTCAAAAACTGGTAGCCTTGCTCATGGAACTCAGGGATGAGTTCTTTCAGCGGCAAGTCGGACTGCTCGCGGTTTTTCCCATAACCATGGGCGAAGACGATTGTCGCCCGTGGCGTCGGATGAGGGATCCACCAGCCGTACAGGTCGCTGTCGTCCTCTGCCTGGATCGTCACGTTCTCATATTTGATGCCGAGCGCCTTTGGCGTGAACGTCAGCGTCTCCCGCACCGGCGACGTCAATTGGTCGCCGATATGGGCCGAGATGCCGACGACGGCCAACATGGCGACGATCACCACGACACTTACCGCAATTCCTATATATTTTCCCCATCGACTCATCGCCCGACTCTCCTTCATCTTCAAAATATTGCCCAATCGTTTCATCGGAGCCAGCTCCGTAACGCGATCAAGGCGTGTTGCACCGGCTCCCATGTCGACGCCGGGATCAAGTAACACGTTGCTTCATGGATCACGAACGTCTTGACGTCCGCCCGCTTGACGATGTTCTCCCCGATGGCACCGAACGGGTCGCTGTTGACGTCCGTATGTTCGAACGTCTTCCACACCCGCTCGCCATTCTCGTATAAGGCGCAACCGAACTGCTTCACCGGTCCGTCGATCCCATATTCGGCATAATGCCATAACGTCGTCGCATCGAGCGGCGACCCGAGATGGAGGATACGAGCGTCTCGTTCAATCATTTTTTCGATCGGTGACCCTGGTCCGAATCCGATATCGGTCGTGTGATTCGCGACCAGTTGCTCGGCGTCACGACCCCAGGCCGCGACCGACCACATCGGATGCTCGCTCCGGTGTACGTCCGGATACGTCCGGAACAGCTCGGGGACGCGGCCCATGCCGCGAGTCGCCGTTTTCCGTTGATCAAAAGCAGGCATCTCGGCTCGGATTTCGTCCCACCACTCGCTTGGGACGGGCGGCGCCTCCCATTCGGCCGGGTCGGAGTTGTCCCCACTTTGAGTCGCCATCATGATGAGCCCGGTCGGCCCGACGACGTCTTGTAACGCTTCGATCACCGCCTCCGGTCCGCCGCAAACCCACCCGAGCTTGGATAACGAGCTGTGCACGAATAATGATTCCCCCGACTTGATGCCGCTCTCGCGCAACCGGGCGACCAAACTTGATCTTGTTTCCATATGTTTCATCGGTTTCACTCCACAACGAGCTGGATCGTCGACCCGCTTCTTGATTTTTTCACTTCGATCCGCGCATCGACGCGGTCTTTCAACTCTTGGACGTGGCTGATGACACCGACGAGACGTCCGCTCGACTGCAGCGACATCAACAGTTCGATCGCCTGGTCGAGCGATTCGGCGTCGAGCGTCCCGAATCCTTCGTCGATGAGCATCGTCTCGAGACTGACACCGCCGCTCAGTTGCTGGACGACCTCGGCCAACCCGAGCGCGAGGGCGAGCGAGGCTTTGAACCCTTCCCCGCCCGACAAGTTTTGGACGCGCCGGGATTGTCCCGTATAAGCGTCAAAGACCAATAATTCGAGTCCAGATTTTGCGTTCCCTTTCGCCGTCTCGACTTTTCGCTCGAGTTGGAACTGCCCACTCGTCATCAGATCAAGATGAATGTTGGCCGCATGTAAAATCTGATCGAAGAACGCCGTCTGCACATACGTCTCGAACGTCAGTTTCTGTGGGTTCAAACCACGACCCGTGTCGGCGATCAGTTTGACCGTCTCGAGATTACGTTGCTCGTCTGCGGTCTGGTCTCGAAGCCGGTCCCATTCCGAAATGACATGGCGATGGCGCTTCAATTGGCTGTCCGCTGTGACGAGTTGTTCCGCCAATGCGTCGAGACTTGCCTGCGCTGTCGTCAATCGGTCGTTTAACAGAACGAGATCCGGTTTGATCGCATCACCGATCTTGTCGGTCAATGCGTTGAAGCCATGTTCGAGGCGGATCCCGTCTGCCTGTTCTTCCGCGAGTTGTTCTTGCAGCGACGACAACGTGTCGATCTGTTCGACGTGTGTCAAAAAGACGTCACGGCTCAATTCGTTTTTCGCTAGCGACTCCTCGAGCTCGGTCTCGGTCTGGTCAAAACGTTTCTGCTCGAGGTCGAGCCGTTCGTTCAGAAGCCGCAAACGTTCTGCTTCGGTCCACTTCAAGCGTGTCACGTCTTCGAGTTCGCGTTCATACTGCGCGATAACTTGCTGCAGTCGTTCGAGCCGCGTCGATTGCGCGTCACGTTCGGCTTGCAGTTGTTGCAGCGAGGCCGCGTCCGGTTGCCGCATCGCTTGCAGCCGTTCTTGGACGGCTTGCAACCGCTCGAGCAATTGCTGCCGTCGCTCCGTCAGTTCGCGTTTCTCTTTCTCTAATCGTTTTAGTTCTGTCATGACCGTGCGGTACGTGCGTTCCGCTTGAGCACGCGCCCGCTCTTCATCTCGAAGCGAACGGATGAGTCGCTCTTGCAGAGCGGTCGCCTCTTGAACCGACCCGGACAAGTCGAGTGCCTGTCTTGACGATTCGAGTTCGCCTCGGACTTCTTCGGCCTGTTGCTTCAACGCCCGGTAGTCCGCTCTCGCCTCGTGCAAGGCCGCCTCATATTGTTTCAGCGCCTCCGTCGCGGCGACGAGCTCGCCTTGGTCACTCGTCACCTCGTGCGACGCGACCGTCCCATGGGTCCGCGATCCACATACGGGACAAGGCTCACCGTCGACGAGCGTCGCACTGAGCTTCTGTGCCCATAACGCCTGCTCTTCATGCATGAATTGCTCGACGATATCCGACTGGGCCTTGTGACGCCGTTGTGCTTCCTTGCCGTTGCGCTCGCACGATGCGAGCCGCTCCGTTACAGCTTGAAATCTTGCCTCGAGTTGCGCGTGTGCCGTGAGCCGGTCATACTTCCGTTCAGCTTCGACGAGACGGTTCGGTGTCGTTTCCTGTGCGAGCTCTGCTGACAACACCTCTTCCTGCCGTCTCAGTTCGGTTAAACGAGAAT
The DNA here is from genome assembly GCF_018618455.1 of Exiguobacterium sp. s142. Taxonomy (NCBI): domain Bacteria; kingdom Bacillati; phylum Bacillota; class Bacilli; order Caryophanales; genus Exiguobacterium; species Exiguobacterium sp. s142. The sequence goes on from NZ_JACSMB010000006.1 coordinate 86,207, forward strand.
CGTCCTTGAAGACGGCGAGTTGGTCGGTCAAGCGTTTCAACTCGTCTCGCTCTGTCACGGCGGTCTGCCATTCGTCCACGAACGGAAGCATGTCATCGATGGCTTTCAGACGGGCGGTGATCGTCTCGACTTCTTGCTTCGAAGTCGCGATGCGCTCCGTCTTGGCGTGGAGCTCGTCTAGTTTGCTCGCGTATTGTGTCAACCGTGTTTGAACACCGTCGATGTCATGATTTAGCCGTTCGATATCTTGTCGATTCGCCAAGTAGCGATCGTATAACGGCCGGACACGGCTTGATGCCTCCAACCGTTCAATCAATCGGCGGCGCTCCACCCGGTCAGCTTCACCCGATTTGTAGCGTTCAAGGGCGCGTGCCTGCTCGTCACGTTCGACGAACAAACGGACGAGCGCGTTCGCCTGTTCGAGTTCGCTCCGTATCGCATCGACCCGTTTCGATTGTACGTCCCGTTCGCCTCGTAACGACTCGGTCGCCGTCAGCAGACGCTCTTCTCTGGCCTCGAGCCAGTCCTGAATCTCCGGCAAGTTACGCTCGGCGACGGTTTCGATGTCATCGTCTTCAAGTTCGAGCAGCTTCAAGCGTGTCGTCTCTGTCGCCCACTCAACTTGTTTCCGGTACTTGCCATACCGCTCGACCCAATTCTCTTGAAACGCTCGATACGCCTCGGTCTTAAAGATCGACTGGAGGATCTGTTGTTTCTTCATCGAATCCGAGTCGAGTAGTTGGCGGAACTGGTTTTGCGGGAGCAGCAGGATTTGGCTGAACTGCTCATAATCAAGTTGCAGCAACGATTCGATCTGCTGCTCGACATCCCCGACTTTCGTCGCCAGCGGTTTCCAGCTGTCCGCCCATTCATAGAGGACGGCCTCATGCGGGATCGGTGTCTTATTTTTCGGGTGCGGTTGTTGGGGCTGGCGGACGATCCGGTAGCGCTCGTCTCGAATCGTGAATGAGAAATCGATCTCCGTCTTTCGTTCCGGTTCGGCGTATTGGCTTCTAAAATCGCTGGCGTTCCGGAGGGCACCGCTCGCCCGTCCATACAAGGCGAACGTCATCGCGTCAAAAATCGTCGTCTTGCCGGCGCCGGTTCGTCCACTGATGACGAACATCGAGCGCCCTTCAAGCTGTGTGAAGTCGATCTGTTCCGTCTCGGCGTAAGGACCGAATGCGGTGATCGTCAATCGTTCAGGTCTCATATCGGTCCATCTCCTTCCACGAATCGTCGTACCGTCTCATCGGCGTCTCGGCCATGGACAGCTTTATAGAACTCCATATAGACGTCCTCGATTGACTGCCGTTCGAGCGTCTCACGCTCGAAGCGGGACGTCTCGTCTTGCCGGCGCAACAGTTCAAGCTCGAGATGCAAAATGTTCGGATAGACGGTCCGCAGTTTCGCCATCGGGTCGAATAACGCAGACTCGTCGGTCAAGACGATTTTCAAGTAATCATCCGTTTTCTCGTCTTGATAGAACACCGGATCGAGTAGTTCATTCAACGTGCCCGTCAAGATGCGCAAGTCGCGTCTTGCTTGAAGCGGACGACGGCGGCGCGTCCATCCTCCGTCCCATTCGATGACGTCGACCGATTTCACGTGGTTCGCCTCAGAGAATGAATATTTCATGAGCGAACCGCTGTAGGCGATCTTATCATCGCGGAGCGCGTCACGGTTATGGAGATGGCCGAGCGCCGTATAACCGAACGGTTCGTATAGTCCTTTGGCGACTTGTCCGGCCGTACCGACCGACAGTTGCCGCTCAGAGTCGGTCTCGAGACCGCCGGCGACGAAGCTGTGGCCGATCCCGACCGCTCGGGCATCGATGGAACCGAACGATTCGACGACGGACGTGAGCGCGTCGTGATGGGTCCGGATCGTCTCGTCTTGCAGCGTGTAGCGGATCCGGGCCGGTTCTAAAAACGGCATCAAGTAAAACGGGATGCCCGCGACGATGATCGGTCCCGCACCCGGCTCATACTTCCCGACGATATGGAGCCCGACTTTCGTCAACAGCTTCGAACTATATTGGAGCCGTTCGGCCGAATCGTGGTTGCCGGCGATCGCGAGCACGGGGATGTTCCGCTCGAGCACGAGCGCTTTCCACATCTCATCGAGCAAATCGACTGCTTCAACCGGGGGAACGGACCGGTCGTACAAGTCCCCGGCGACGATGATCGCGTCCGGTTGTTCCTCGTCGACAATCTGTAGAAACGATTCAAATAAAATGATGCGTTGATCTTCTGTCATGTGGCGGCCGTGGACGATTTTTCCTAAATGCCAATCGGCCGTATGTATCCATTTCATTCGTCCTCACCTCTATTTCTATTCTAGCATTTTTCACCGTAACGATTCGACGTCTTGACACTTGTTTTCGAAACAGCGAAAGTTAATAGGAAAGGGGGACGTTCGATGGAGTCCACAACTACTTGGCAAGCTTTCCTTCGCTTGTTCCGAGTCGCAAAACCGCCGAAACAATTGTTTATCGGTGCCGTATTGATTTCTTTAGTCCAAGCGATGGCGGCCCTCGCCATCCCGCTCATTTTGCAACGTGTCGTCGACAATTGGAGCGAGGCCGTGCTCGACGCCCGGCTCGTCGCCATTTTTGTCGTCGCTTTTCTCGTCCAAGTCGTCTCGAGCGCCATTTCCATCTATTGGCTACATATCGTCGGACAACGCGTCGTCGCCAATCTCCGGACGACGTTATGGGAGCACCTCGTCGCGTTGCCGATCCCGTTCTATGACGGTGTCAAATCGGGGGACCTCGTCTCACGCCTGAACAGCGATACGACGACGCTGCAACAGCTGTTGTCGGAACAGAGCGTCCGGCTGCTCACTTCGTTCGTATCGGTCATCGGGGCCGTCGGTATCTTGTTCACGCTCGACTGGCAGATGACGCTCGTCATCTTGTTCTCGGTCCCGACGACGCTCGTGATCGTCATCCCACTCGGCCGCAAACTTCGAACGATCGCCAAGAAGACGCAACACGAGCTCGGCGGGTTGTCTGGATTTTTCGCCGAGCTGCTCGGTGAGATCCGGCTCGTCAAATCACAGGCGACCGAACGTGAGGAAGTCGCCGAAGGGAGCCGGCGGATTGAACGCTTGTTCGATTACGGTGTGAAAGAAGGACGGATTCAAGCGATCTTGATCCCGCTCTTGAACGTCACACTGACGGCGATGCTGATCGCCATCCTCGGTTTCGGGGCGTACCGTGTCTCGACCGGGGCGTTATCGACCGGGGCGCTGCTCGCTTTCATGCTCTACTTGTTCCAAATCATCACCCCGCTCATTACGATGACAGAATTTATCACGCGCCTGCAAAAGGCTCGCGGCGCGACCGAGCGCATCTCTGAGCTGCTCGCGGTCGAACCGGAACGTTACGCCGCTGCCACGGAACACATCCAACAGTCGACACTGACGTTCGAGGACGTCACGTTCCGCTATGATGAGCAACCAGTCATCGATGCCATCTCGATGACCGTGCCGTTCGGGGCGACGACCGCGATCGTCGGACGGAGCGGCGCCGGCAAGACGACGCTGTTCGCGCTCGTTGAACAGTTTTACGTTCCATCGTCGGGTCGTATCCTTTATGGCGACCGCGACATCGATTCGTACGGCCGCGACAATTGGCGGCAAGTCATCGGTTATGTCGCCCAAGACTCACCCGTCCTCTCGGGAACGGTCCGCCAAAACATCTTGTACGGCCTGAAGCGTGACGCGACCGAGACCGAGATTAAAAGCGCATGTGAGATGGCGAACGCTTGGTCGTTCATCGATACGATGCCGAACGGGCTCGAGACCGAGATCGGTGAACGCGGTGTCCGTTTATCGGGTGGCCAACGGCAACGGCTCGCCATCGCCCGGGCGCTGCTCCGTGACCCCCAAATCTTGTTGCTCGATGAAGCGACGTCGAGCCTTGATTCAGAGTCCGAGCGTGTCGTCCAAGAGGCGCTCGACCGGCTCATGCGAGGACGGACGACGCTCGTCATCGCCCACCGCCTCTCGACCGTCCAACACGCCGATCAAATTATCGTCCTCGAGAACGGCGGCATTAGCGGACTCGGTACGCACAAGACGCTGCTTCAAGACAACGAATTATATGAACGGCTCGTTAAACAGCAACTACTAGGAGGAAATCAACCATGAAGACAATCGGATTTATCGGACTCGGCGTCATGGGTCAATCGATGGTCAGAAACTTAATGAAGGCAGGCTATACCGTCCAAGCGTACACGCGGACGAAAGACAAGGCCGCCGACCTGCTCGCGGAAGGTGTGACGTGGTGTGACTCCATCGAAGCGGCGTGTCAAAACGCCGATGCGGTCATCACGATCGTCGGCTATCCGTCAGACGTCGAAAGCATCTATTTCGGTAAAGGGATGATTCTCGACTCCGCCGAACCCGGCACACTCGTCATCGACATGACGACGTCGTCACCGAAGCTCGCCGAACGAATCGCTGAAGCCGCAATCGACCGCAGCCTGCTCCCGCTCGACGCCCCGGTCACGGGCGGCGATGTCGGCGCCAAGAACGGGACGCTATCGATTCTCGTCGGCGGTGGCGAATTCGCGTTCACGAAAGCAATGCCGCTGTTTGAAGCGATGGGGCAAGCGATCGAACGGATGGGATACGCCGGGAGCGGCCAGTACGCCAAACTCGCCAACCAGATCGCGATCGCCGGCATCATGATGGGCAACGCCGAACTGCTCGCCTTCACGAAGCGTGCCGGGCTCGACCCCGATCAATTGCGCCAGACGATCCGTGGCGGCGCGGCCGGCAGTTGGACGCTCGAAAACCTGGTACCTCGCATGATTGTCGAAGATTATTCCCCAGGCTTCTTCATCAAACACTTCATCAAGGACATGGCGCTCGCCCTCGAGAGCGCGAAAGAGTTAGGCGTCAAACTGCCGAGCCTCGAGCTCGCATACCGACTCTATTCGATTTTAGAAGAGAACGGATACGGTGAGAACGGGACGCAGGCGCTCATCGAATACTATATGAATCAAGACGTTTGAATCGACGCTGTTGTGGAATTAGTAGTACAGAAGGGAGCGATCATGATGCCTTGGAATATGAAAGATTATCCGGAATCACTGAAAAACTTCGACCCGCTCGTCAAAAAGAAAGCGATCGATATCGCCAATGCCCTCATAGCTCAAGGGTATTCCGATCAAAAAGCGATACCGATCGCGACAGAACAGGCTAAAAAGTGGCATGAACATGCGACGAATGAAGAGAGACAAGACTTTAAGGACGCGCCCGATCCACAGAAGTCAGATCGGCACGGATCATAAAAAAACCACGGTCGGCTGAGATTCAGCCGGCCGTGGTTTCGTTTGCTTGTTTTTCTGCTTTGATTTCGAGGTAGAGGCCGCCGAGCGCCGTATGAAGATACGGCTGGACGAAGATATAGGCGATCCCGCCTGTCATGAGCACGAGCACGTACCAGCCGATAAAACTTGCATAGAGTCTAAGCATGACTTGCTTCTTGCCGTGCATGAGGCGTCGGCTCTCACGCATCGCTGCGAACGCCGACAGTTCAGGTTGATCGCGAAGGATGAACGGGACCATTCGATACGTCAAGTAAAACCAAACGCCCGGGACGATCAAGAAGAGCATGAGCACGTTCAGTCCAAGATAGAACACGGCGTAATACGTGACGGCACGGACGTAGTCTTTAACGGACCCGAACGACTCGAGCAAAAGACCGAACCTTGGTTTTTCCGCTTTGGCGATGTCGAGGAAGATCCAGTTTCGTCCCATCTCGAGCGGGGCGAGCAAGACGGTCGCACCGTACAAGAGACCGATCGAGACGAGCATGACGGACGGGTCCGTCGATGACAAATCGAGTTGCGTCGTGATCATCGCTTGAACGAGCATCGTCGAGAGCACGGCAAGGAGTGAGATCCCCCAGTTTCCGGACAACATCCGGAGCGCAAATTGTTTATAGACTGCTGATTGCATGACGTCACCTTCATTATCGTTTTTTTCATTATAGCAAAAAAACAGTCATCCGACTGTTTTTAGCGTTTCATTTGCTCGAACAGGTTTTGAAATTTCGCCTCGTCGAGTCTCCCGTCCGTCCGAACGCCGTTGCCGACATGGACGAAAGGAACATCGAGCCGGGCGACGAGTTGAGCGACGTTGTCCGCCGTGATCCCGGCTCCAGGCAGTATCGTCATCGTCGCCGCGTCCCGCATCGCTTCGAGACGTTCGATCCCTTCAACGGCCGTCACCGCTCCCCCGGACGTCAAAATTTGATCGACTTCCGGAAATCCGTTCAACACGTCCAGCGCTTGAATGAGATCAGCCGCCTCGTCGATCGCCCGGTGGAACGTGAGCGCCATGTCACCTTTATGCTTGATGACCTCGCCGAGCAGCCGTTCATCGATTCGTCCGTCTTCCGTCAATGCACCGAAGACGATCCCGTCGGCCCCGAGCTCACGGCATAGCCCGACATCCGCCAAAATCGTCTCACTATCATCTTGGCTGTAGACGAACGAGTCGGTATGCGGCCGGATCATGACGTGGACAGGGATCGTGACGTGCTCCAATACGTTCCGGATCGTCCCGAAGCTCGGGGTCGTCCCACCGGCACGCATATCGGCAATCAGTTCGAGCCGATTCGCCCCGTATCGTGCCGCTACTTTCGCTTCGTTTAACGTCGTGACGATGACTTCGATCATAAATGACTCCTCCTTTAGTTATGGAGCGAAACGCCATTCGACCTCGTGTTCGGCCAACGCCCGTTTCCAATCGGTCGGTTCTGGAAAATCTGAGATGATCGTCGTCACCGTCGAGAAGTCGGAGACACGATATCGTTTCTGTTGATTGAACTGAGTGTGGTCGGCGAGCAGATAACACATGCGGCTCTGCGTCATGACGGCTTGCGTCACAGTCGACAGCCCATGGGCGTCACACGTCAGTCCGAGCGTCGCGTCGACTCCTTCGACAGACAAGATCGCCATATCGAACACGTACGCTTTCAGTTGTTGAAGCACTTGTTCGCCGACGGTAACGAGATGTTTCGGGTCGATCGTACCTCCGAGCAATTGAATATCGCCCGTGAACACACCTTTGGCCCGCTGCTCGAATAGCGCTTTCGCGACCATGAGTGAAGGCGTGACGACCGTCAAGTTTCGCCCGCGGAGCCTTGACGCGACTTGCTCGGGGGCGACACCATGCCCGATGTAGAGTAGCATGTCGTCTTCGACAAGTTGAAACGCCGTATAGGCGATGCGACGAATCCCGTCCATGTTCGAAATCGTCATCGGCTGGAACGAGACGCTTTGATGCAAGACGGCCCCCCCGTATACCCGTTTGATGCGATGTTCTTTCTCAAGCTCTTCTAAGTAGCGGCGAATCGACTCCCCCGAGACGTTCAACCGTTCGATCAGTTCACTCGTCTTCACTTTACCTTCCCGCTCGATCCACTCGACAATCTTTTGTTTACGTTCTTCTCCAATTAACGACACAAGCCTGCCTCCTCCGCAAAAATCGCTTCCTCTCCCATTTTAGCGAACGGATGTAAATTTAACGTAAACTGAAAGTAAAGAACGGGCAAATCCAACACTTTTTTCATTCTTTTTAGCAAAAATCCACGGAAATCCACAACAATTGGTAGGTCGTTCGAAATCGTTTCGGCGCAAACGACAAAAACCGAACGGAACTTGATAGACAGGTCCCGTTCGGCAACATCTTTATTTTTTCTTTTGGAACAGCGGCACTTTCGGTTCGGTGCCCGCGCGGATCCGTTGCCAGTTCGTACGGTGCTTGATGATGATGAACAAGGCGAGCGGCACGATGACGATGAGCGGCAACCAATCTCTCGTGACGACGCTATACGTCACGACCGTCACGAGTCCGACGGCTGACGCCGCCATCGACGAGAGCGACACCATCTTCGAGATGAGGAGCGAAACGATAAACGTCCCGACGACGACGAAGAAGAACCACGGGAACGCCGCGAGTAAGATCCCGGCGCTCGTCGCGACCGATTTTCCGCCTTTGAACTTGGCGAAGATCGGGTACGAGTGGCCGATGATGGCGGGAATCCCTGCGAGCAAGAGACTCATGTCGCTCCCGAACAGGAGCGGCAACAGCGCCGCGACCAACCCTTTTCCCATATCTCCTAACAATACGAGCGTCCCCGCTTTTTTTCCGAGCACGCGGAACGTGTTTGTCGTCCCTAAGTTCCCGCTCCCATGCTCCCGCACATCGACTCGATAACCGAGCTTTCCGACGATGAGCGCAAATGGGATCGAGCCGAGCAAATAGCTGACGATGATGATCATCACTTCTGTCATGTAAGGCATCGCAATTCCCCTTAGTCCATTAATTGCTCGAGGTAGCGCTCGAACGGAACGTTCGCTTTATGAACGTTCGTCGCATGGTCTACCCCGATATATCGTAAGTGCCACGGTTCATACATATAACCGGTTTCCGCTTCGTAAGCACGTTGGTAACGGACGATAAACCCGTACTTGTGTGCATTATCGGCAAGCCACTTGCCCTCTGTCGTCTGTTCAAGCTCTTGCGTCAGTTGATAACCGACTGATGCGCTCGAGACGTCGATCGCGAGCCCTGTCTGATGCTCTGAGTGTCCCGGAGGCGCCGAGTACTTCATGGCCTGCTCCTTGCCGTCACGCGCGACGTAGGCGTTGAACAACTGCACTTGATACGCATACGTCCGGAACGCGCTCGTCCCTTTCAAGTCAATCCTGGCCGCTTTCGCGTCCTTCATGAGTGACTCGATGGCACGGGCCGCTTCTTTACGCAACATTCTACGCTCACCGGTCGCCGAATCGACGAAATCGATGTTCGCTGGCACCAAATCGGCCGGTTGATAATCACTCGGCAAGGCAATCTGTTTATTGACGAGGACGAGTGCGTCCAACTCAAGGTTTGCTTGCCCGTTCAATTCGATCGGTTGACTCGGGTCGTCCGGTTCGGCCACTGGTTCTTCCTCGACCGGCGGCTCTGGTTCGGTCGCCGGTTGTTCGTCCTTATCCGTTTCGGCCGGCTCTTCTGCTTCCGGAGCTGGCTCTGCCGGTGCCGTCTCGTTATCAGTCGGCGTTTCCGCCGGCTTCTCCGTGTCAGACACGGTCGGTTGTTCTATCGGTTCGTTCGGATCAGCTTGTTCGCTTGTCGTACATCCCACTAACGTGAGCGTCAAGGCGCAGCACACCATCAACATAGATGGTTTTCGCATGCGATCTTCCCCTTTCTTCATACAAAAAATACCGTCAAGATATGATACCACACTGACGGTACAAAGGAACGACTGTTATTGAACCGGGCTCAAGACTTTCAAATACATATTGTGCCATGCCGGGAATTCCCGGTCGAGCCGGATCGGTTTGAAATCGCCGCGCTTCACGACGACATGCGTCGTCTTCGCGGTCCCGACCAAATCATTGTTTTGGTCGGTCAACTCATATCCGTAGACGGTACGGATCTTCGAATAACTGTCGACCCAGACACGCACGTTGACCGTGTCTCCGAACGTGACGCTCTTCTTATAGTCGACCGTCACGTTCGTCACCGGCGACACGAATCCGGCCTGTTCCATGTCTTTATATTCCACTCCGAGTTGTCGTAACAACTCGGTTCTCGCGATCTCAAGGTAGACTAAATAATTCGCATGATAGACGATCCCCATCATGTCCGTCTCTTGGTATCGTACAGGAATCTGAATCGTATGCATCAAATCGCCCTCTTTTCAGTATACAGTATATTATAACTTACTATTAATATCTACTACTAAAATCTGATTTAACTCGCTATCTTCGGCGTTCTCGGCGATGAGCCGGTACGATTGCCGGGCGATCGCCTCATCGACGAGCGACAGCGCTGTCCGTGCGTTCGGTTTATCTGCATGCTTCAGTCGTTCGGCCAGTGCAGCTTCGACACCGTCCCCGAACGCATAACCGAACTTCTCGGCATAGCTGTTCGCGATTTGGGAAAGTTGGGCGAGTGAATAGTCGTCGAACTGAATCGTTCGTTTGATCCTACTGCTCAGTCCTGGGTTCGAATCGATCAACCGGCGCATCGGCGCCTCATAGCCCGCCAAAATGACGACGAGGTTCTCCCCGTGCTTCGGCATCTCGTCGACGAGCGTATCGATCGCTTCGCGTCCGTAGTCGTTCGGACCGCCGTTCAAACTGTACGCCTCATCGATCAGCAATACCCCGCCGAGCGCGTCGCGGATGGCTGCTTTCGTCTTTTGAGCCGTCTGTCCGACGTAGCCGCTGACGAGGTCGGCACGGCTGACGACTTTCAAATGTCCCCGTTTCAAGTAGCCAGTCTTCTTCAACAACTGAGCGTACACGTGCGCAAACGTCGTCTTGCCGGTACCGCTGTTGCCGACAAGCGCGGCGTGAAGTTGGACCGGAGCCGTCTTCAGCCCGAGCTCGCGCCGCCGTCTTTGAATCGTGATCAACGCCTCGATCTCCTGAAGCTGTCGTTTCGCTTCTTCCATCCCGATCATGTCATCAAGCGTCGGAGCCGTGCCATCTTCGCTCGTTGCCTCTTCAAAGTCGAGCTCTGTCAACAAAGCCATCTCATCGAGCGGGGCGTCGGCACCGAAACGAGATCCTTTTTTGAACATCGCATCGAGCAAGATGTTATGGACGGTCCGGGCGTTCCCGAACGTCGCATCGACTCGTTCCCGGTCAATCCGGGCGATGAGGGCGCGCTTGGCATCGGTCGTCAGTACATAGTTGTTCTCTTCGGCCACTTTCTCCCCGATCGCGACGAGCTCTTCGTCGCTGTAGTTCGGCAGCTCGTAATGGTTCGATTCAGGGAACCGCGACCTGAGTCCTGGATTCGCGAGTAAGAAGTGGCGCATCTCTTCCGGATAACCGGCCAGGATGACGACGAACTTTCCGGCATATTCCCCGCTCGTCATCGCGGCGACGAGTGTGTCGATTGCCGCTTGTCCATAATCGCTCCCGCTCGCATCTTGCCGTTTGAGCGCGTATGCCTCATCGATGAACAAGACGCCCCCTTCGGCTTCCTTGACTTTATTCATGACTTGTTCTTCCGTCTGGCCGACGAAAGCACCGACAAGGCTCGAACGGTCTGCCTCGATAACATCGGGCCGTCCGAGAAGACCGAGCTCGAAATAAATCTCGGCCATGAGCCGGGCGAGCGTCGTCTTGCCGGTACCGGGGTTCCCTGTGAAGACGAGATGGAGCGATGGTTGATGTTTCGACGAGAAACCGGCCTTGTCCCGTTCTTTTTGGAACAACAAGAACCGATACCACGCTTTTACCCGCTGCTTCACTTCCGTTAGACCGATCATCGACTCGAGCGACTCGATCGCACTCGAACGGACCTCCCGTGGACGTTCCGGCAACAGCTCGCAAATCGCATCGATCCGTTGTTTGACGAGACCGACCCGCTCACCGAAACGACGGAACGCCTCCCGGCTGAAGTAGTTGCCTTGCATCGACGCGAGCAGTGACGCGGTGTCGTCTTCGAGTGACGCGACTTCTTGCATCGCTTCGATGACGACCTCGAACAAACGCTCCAATTGATCTTTGAACTCGGAGTCCCGCAGATCTGACTTGGCCCGTTCGATTTCGTCGTGTAACCGATCGAGCTGATCGAGCAGTTCGGACGTCTTCGCTTCGTACTCGGTCAAAATTTGGACTTTCATCGAGGCGTAGTCGGCTTCGCGAAGAGTCGGCCAGTCGACATGGAGCGATTGCCTGAACCGGCGCAACTTCTCATTCAGTTGGCTGACCCTCAGTTCGGCCGGTAAAGCGCCGAGCGACTCGAGTTCCTTCACCCAGCGATTGAGGAGCGGATCGATCGTTTGGTTGTGCTGCAACCGTCTCGTCGAAAGCAGTGTCAACGTCCGGATCAACTCGTCGTTATGCTCTGTCGCACGCGACCAGTGGGCATAGGACAAGAGCGCCGCTTCATCGACCTTGTTGCCTTGTTCCCACCGTTCCAAGTCATGTTGAACTTGTTCCAAATGGATCTGTTTCATAAAGTTCTCCCTTTCAGACGACAAAGGAGCCGACGTCTCAGTCTGCTCCTCGTCGGGTTATAGTGCTTCAAAAGAAGTCATGCGAATTGAGTGGAACAAGTTCCCGTTGTTGCGTGACTCAGCAGCGAGCAGAATCCGTTCGTTCACATCGACGTAATATGTCACCGCTTCCTCATTTTCGTCTTCGTCGAAGATCGATGGGTATTTCTCGACCCACTCCGCAGGTACCGCCTCGGCGGATTCCGTTTTGACGAACGCCTGAGCTGTCCGACCGATGATATTGACGTCACCTTCACCCGTGCCTAGCGTCCCGTCATCAAGCCACTTGCGAATCTGTTCGTTCGTCGCCCGCGACAAGAACGGATGGGGGGCGACTGCACCCGAACTCGTCTCTTGACTGTTCGTTTCGTCGCCTTCCGGATTGAACTCACGGTACATCGTGCCATCCCATTCGGCCCGGGCACCGGCGTTCGGTCCCGATACGACCTCGGATACGAAATGTCCGTTCTCATCGTACGTGACGAGGTAGTTGCGAACTTCGAGTGTCTCCCCGTTTTCCGGCAACTTCTTCTCTTCATAGCCGATTTCGACGGACGTATAGAACGGTTCGGTCCGATTCTCACGACCATTGTCATCATCATCATTCAAGTTGGTGACCAAATAAAAATTATAAGCGAGCAGAGCGCCGACGATGAGGATACCGGCAAAAATGATCCAACTGAGCCGCTTTTTCACTTCTCGTTTCATAACATGCCCTCCCAATATTCTTCACTTACTATCCTACACTAGCGAGGGTGCCATGCAAAACATTTACAACTAAAAAAAGGGCCTCGACTGAGACCCTATAATTTTATCCAAGTTTATCTTCATCACGCTTATAGCTTTCAATCCACTTATCCCGTTCGTCCGGTTCATCGGCCAAGTCCTTGAACAAGGCGACGATCATCAGAATCAGCACGAAGATGAACGGGAAGGCGACAAGGATCGCGACGGCTTGAAGCGCGCCGAGACCACCCGCATATAAGAGCACGGCTGCGATCGATGATTGGATGAAGCCCCAAATCAACTTGATCCGCATCGGCGGGATGAGTTTCCCTCCTGTCGTCAACATCCCGAGCACATACGTCGCCGAGTCGGCTGATGTGATGAAGAACGTCGAGATCAAGAAGATGGCGACGATGCTGAGCACCGTCCCGAATCCACCGAACGTCTCGAACAAGGCGAACAGTCCGACTTCCGTTCCGATCTCGTTGACCGCGTCGATCAAGTTCGCCCCGCCGAACAAGTCAGCCCAAATGGCCGATCCGCCGAAGACAGAGAACCAAAGCAGTCCGAACGACGTTGGCACGAGCAAGATTCCGATGATGAACTCGCGGATCGTCCGACCTTTTGAGACACGGGCGATAAACGTCCCGACGAACGGTGACCATGAGATCCACCACGCCCAGTAGAAGATCGTCCAGCCGTTGATCCACTCGCGCTCGACCGGTTCAAAAGCACCCGTTCGGAAGCTCGTCGTCGGCAATTGTTGCAAGTACGTCCCGATCGTCTGCGTGAACAAGTCGAGAATGAACGCGCTCGGTCCGGCGATGAGCGTCGCAACGAGCAAGACGATGGCGAGGAAGATGTTCGTGTTACTGAGAATACGAATCCCTTTATCTAATCCGGTCGAAGCGCTGAGCATATACAGCACCGTCACGACAGCGATGATGATCAACTGCGTCGAGAACGCGTTCGGTACGCCCGGAATTAAGTAGTGAAGCCCACCGGCAATCTGCTGGGCACCGAATCCAAGCGACGTCGCGACCCCGAACGCTGTTGCGACGACGGCCAAAATGTCGACCGTCTGTTTGACCGGACGTTCGTAGCGGTCATTGACGAGTGAACCGATCGTCTCCCCGATCGTCGCCGGACGCCCTTTGCGGAACGTCGAGTAGGCGATGGCGAGAGCGATCATCGCATAAATCGCCCATGGGTGGAAGCCCCAATGGAAGAAGGCGTAACGCATCGCCGTGCGCGCATCACCTTCCGGCGTCGGCGACTCGAACGGTGGCGCGTGGAAGTGAAGCAACGGTTCCGCCGCTCCCCAGAAGATGAGACCAATTCCCATCCCGGCACTGAACAGCATGGCGAACCATGTCAAATATCCAAAATCTGGTCGGTCTGTATCTTTTCCGAGCCGGATCGACCCGAAGCGCGAAAAGATTAAAAAAATCGCGACGAGTAAAATCCCGGTCGCGCTGAGCAGGTAGAACCAGCCCATCCCGTTCGAGAGCAAACCTTGCAGTTTCGTCGTCACGTTGATCAAGCTTGCGTTTCCGAGCAAGCTTTCAGGGAAGATTCCCCAAATCGTAAAGAGGACCGTAATGATGGCTGATACGATAAATACGGTCGTCACTCGACTTTCTCTTTCCATAATCTCACTCCTATTCAATTTTCTTATTTTCATATACGTTTTCCACCCTAACACAGTTTACAATCTCGGCACAACCCGAAAACGTGTTCGCTCGTGTCACGATGAAAAAAGTGACGATGGAATCTCGTCACTCGGTCGACTTCGGTTCTAACGATACGATCAACGTCTCATCGACGACGTAATAGGGCCGTTTTGGCAACACTTTCAAATAGCCGCCTTCACGCAGACGCGTCAAATCAAGTTGCGCCGTCTGTTGGAATTTACGTAGCGGTAATTTTTTTTCTTGCTCGAAATATAAGTCGAGCGCCCGCTGCACCTGGTCCATCTCATAGACGACGTCACGCTCGTCCTCTGGGGCGATGTGGAACGTCTCTTTTGACATGTAAAACCGCTGTCTTGGCTTGCCTGGCAAGTGACGTTTCAAACGTCCGAGATCGATCTCTTGGGACTCGTCCAACAGCACCGTCCGGTTGACCCCTTTCGGTAACGTCTGTTCATACTCATGAATGGCTTCTCGTAGCTGCGGCAACGTGATATCGACTTCTTGCTCGACCACGTCTTCTTTTTGCGTCAGACGCTGCCACCAATTTTTACCTGACCGTGTTTGTCGCTCCATACACTCCCCCCTCTCCCCGTTCCTTTCCCGTTATCTTTGACCATCTCACCTTATATTCGCATATTCACGAAAAAAACCTTCCTTTTTTCAAAGGAAGGTCTGACGCTTATTTCAATTTGTTACGGAGGACCATCTGGAGGATCCCGCCGTGACGGTAGTAGTCGATCTCAATTTCCGAGTCGAAGCGGGCGACGACTTTGAACGCTGTCACCGTGCCGTTTTCATGCGTGGCCGTGACGTTCAAGATGTCGCGCGGACGTACCGACTCATCGACTTGGATATCGAGTGCCTCTTCGCCTGTCAGTCCGAGTGATTCCGCAGACTCACCGTCCATGAACTGAAGCGGTAACACACCCATCATGACGAGGTTTGAACGGTGAATCCGTTCGAAACTTTGGGCGATGACGGCACGAATACCGAGCAGGTTCGTACCTTTGGCTGCCCAGTCACGCGACGAGCCCATGCCGTAGTCGTTTCCGGCGAGCACGATCAAGCCTGTGCCCTGCTCTTTATATTTCATAGCCGCATCATACATCGGCATGATCTCACCTGTCGGCCAGTACGTCGTGTACCCGCCTTCTGTGCCAGGCGCGACTTGGTTACGGATACGGATGTTCGCGAACGTACCGCGCATCATCACTTCGTGGTTACCACGACGCGACCCGTATGAGTTGAAGTCGAGCGGCGCGACGCCTTTCGACTGCAGGTATTGCCCAGCTGGTGTCGTCTTCGAGAACGCTCCTGCCGGCGAGATGTGGTCAGTCGTAACCGAATCGGCGAACTTACCGATGACACGAAGACCATTAAGTGGGAGCACAACGCCCGCTTCCGGTTCGAGGTTTTCGAAGAACGGCGGGTTTTGGATGTACGTCGAGTCGTCCGAGAAGTCGTACAAGTTACCTTCTGGGACGGCGAGTGCGTTCCAACGTTCGTTGCCCGTGAACACCGTGTCGTACTCTTTACGGAACGCTTCCGGCGAGACGACGTCTTGAACGACCATCTTGATCTCATCGTTTGACGGCCAGATGTCTTTGAAGAAGACTTCGTTGCCGTCTTTATCCGTCCCGAATGATTCGTTCATGATGTCGAAGTTGACCGATCCTGCGAGCGCGTAAGCGACGACGAGTGGCGGTGACGCCAAGAAGTTCGCTTTGACGAGCGGATGGACGCGGCCCTCGAAGTTACGGTTACCCGAGAGGACAGACGACACGAGAAGATCGTTCGACGTGATCGTCTCTTCGACTTCGCGGTCGAGCGGCCCAGAGTTCCCGATACATGTCGTACAGCCGTAACCGACCGTGTTGAACCCGAGCTGGTCGAGGTACGTCGTGAGTCCGGCTTTATCGAGGTAGTCAGTAACGACTTTCGAGCCCGGGGCGAGCGACGTCTTCACGTATTTCGGTACCGTGAGTCCACGTTCGACGGCTTTTTTGGCCACGAGGCCAGCGCCGACCATGACGTAAGGGTTCGACGTGTTCGTACAGCTCGTGATCGCCGCGATCGCGACGTCACCCGTCTGCATGTCGACCGATCCATCCTCATAATGGATGGCAGCTTTCTTGTCGAGCTCGGCACGGTCGAGACCGAAGCCGCTGTGTCCGGCCGGTGCGCTCAAGCTGTCGATGAACGCCGTATGCAAGTCAGACAAGTTGATGCGGTCTTGCGGACGTTTCGGGCCTGCGAGTGAAGGTTCTACTTTAGACAAGTCGAGCGTGAGCGTCTTTGTGAACGCCGGATCGGCTTGATCAGGTGTGTAGAACATGTCGTTCGCTTTCGAGTACGCCTCGACGAGGTCGATCAACTCTTCTGAGCGACCTGTCGTACGCATGTAGTTCAACGTTTCCGTATCGACCGGGAAGAAGCCGCAAGTCGCCCCGTATTCAGGCGCCATGTTGGCAATCGTCGCCCGGTCAGAGAGCGGCATCGTGTGGAGCGACGGTCCGAAGAACTCGACAAACTTGCCGACGACTTTCTCGTTACGGAGCATCTCGGTCACGACGAGCGCGACGTCTGTCGCTGTGACACCTGGGTTGACCTCACCGATGATCTTGACGCCGACGACGTCTGGTACCGGGAAGTACGACGGTTGTCCGAGCATGCTCGCTTCGGCTTCGATTCCGCCGACGCCCCAGCCGAGGACACCGAGTCCGTTGATCATAGTTGTGTGCGAATCCGTTCCGACGAGTGAATCTGGATACGCGACATTACCTGTCCCATCATTCTTTTCAAGCACGACCGACGCCAAGTACTCGAGGTTGACTTGGTGGACGATTCCCGTTGCCGGTGGTACGGCACGGTAGTTGTCAAACGCAGTCTGCGCCCAACGCAAGAATTTGTAACGCTCTTCGTTCCGCTCGAACTCGATGTCCATGTTTTTCATGAGCGCGCCGGCGAATCCGTAGGCATCGACTTGGACCGAGTGGTCGACGACGAGATCGACCGGGATTTCCGGGTTGATCTTGTTCGGGTCGCCACCAAGGTCAGCCATCGCTTTACGAAGTGAAGCGAGGTCGACGACCGTCGGGACACCCGTGAAATCTTGCAAGACGACGCGAGCCGGTTTGAACGGTACGTCAATGTCTTTCGAGACGCCGGCAGTACCCCATTTTGCCAAGTTCTCGACATGTTCCTTCGTGATGGCACGGCCGTCTTGTTGACGCAAAACTGATTCGAGCAAGACACGAATCGAGTACGGGAGGCGACTGAGTTCCGTCACCCCTTCTTCCTCTAACTTTTTAAGCCGGTAATAATCGTACGCTTGTCCGTTGACCTCGAACTGTGTCCGAGATGAAAAAGCGTCTACTACGTTCGTCTGTTCCATACAATTTCCCCCTTTTTGAAAGCGACGACCACAGCAGTTGCCGTAATCGCTTACTTATCACATGTTTATCATAATACAACTATAGCGCGACGTAAAATACATTCCGTCACAAATTAGTCATAAGTAAAACTTATCATTTACTCCAATCGTCTCAAAACACGAAAAAAAGACGGCCATCTAAGGCCGTCTTTACAATCTAGCTTATTCGGCACCGATCTCGACATTGACATCGAGTGCGTCGACGAGCGTCAACTCATCTTCATAGCGTTCTTTGAAACGGTCAAACGTGAACTCGTTGGCGAACAAGAACACAGGGCGTTCCCAACGGTCGGTCACGAGCATGTTCCGTGAGTCTTGGAACGGCTTGAGCGCCTTCAATTCTTTGTCCTTCACCCAACGAGCGACACTATACGATACCGGCTCCATCCGGATGTCGACCCCGTACTCGTTATTGAGACGATATTCGAACACCTCGAACTGGAGTTGACCGACCGCGCCGAGATAAATCTCGTTATACTCGTTGCGGTACACTTGGATCGCTCCTTCTTGGGCGAGTTGCTCGACACCTTTGTGGAAGTGTTTCGACTTGAGCGAGTTGATCGGCGAGACGCGCATGAACAATTCCGGCGGGAACGTCGGCAACGCCTCGAACGCGATCTTTTGCTTCGACGTCGTGATCGTGTCACCGATCTGGTACGTCCCAGAATCGTAGATCCCGATGACGTCACCGGCAAACGCCTTATCGACAGTCTCCCGGTCGTTGGCCATCAACTGCGTCGATTGACTCAGTTTGATTTTCTTGCCGGTCCGCGTCAACGTGACGTCCATTCCCCGTTCGAACACACCCGAACAGATGCGGACGAAGGCGATGCGGTCACGGTGGGCCGGGTTCATGTTCGCTTGAATCTTGAAGACGAAACCACTGAAGTCTTCAGACGTCGGGTCGATCGGACCGACGTTCGATTTACGGGCCTCTGGGGCCGGCGACATATCGAGGTAGTGGTCTAAGAAAGACGTCACCCCGAAGTCGACGAGCGCCGTACCGAAGAAGACAGGTGTCAACTTACCTGATTGGATCGCCTCGACGTCGATGTCGTTGCCGGCACCGTCTAACAGGTCGATCTCGTCGCGCAAGTTCGTCAAGTTTTCTTCTGTCAAGTAGTTGGCGAGCACAGGATCGTTGACCCCGTCCTCGTTCAACGTGAGCTTGCCTTTCTCGCCACGGAACAAGTGGATCTCGTTCTTGATACGATCGAACACACCTTCGAACTGCATCCCGCTGCCGATTGGCCATGTGACGGCGACCGAAGGCATACCGAGCACTTCTTCAAGTTCTTCCATGAGCTCGAGCGGATCTTTTGCCTGACGGTCCAACTTGTTCATGAACGTGAAGATCGGGATACCCCGCATACGACAGACTTGGAATAATTTCTTCGTCTGTGTCTCGATCCCTTTGGCGGCATCGATGACCATGACCGCGCTGTCGACAGACGTCAAGACGCGGTACGTGTCTTCTCCGAAGTCGTTGTGACCCGGCGTGTCCATGATCGAGACGACCTTGTCGCGATAGACGAACTGCATGACAGACGACGTGACAGAGATGCCCCGTTGTTTCTCGATTTCCATCCAATCGGACTTGGCGTGTTTTGAGTTTTTGCGGGCTTTGACCGTCCCCGCCTCGCGGATCGCTCCCCCGTGTAAGAGCAATTTCTCCGTGAGTGTCGTCTTACCGGCATCCGGGTGGGAGATGATGCCGAAAATGCGGCGTTTCTCTACTTCTTGTTTTAATTGGTTCATATATTGTCCTTTCCCTTCCAGACTTTCAACTTCATTCTCATTTCTGACTGCAACGCTCTCTATTCTAACGAAACGGCGTCGTTTCGTCCATCATTATGGGATGCTCATGCTTTTGTATTCACGGTCTTTTTTGTATACTAAGTTTGAATGATTGTGAAATGAAAGAACGGGGGAAAGACGATGCCAGAAAACTTGATGATGTATTTCATTGTCTTCTGGGGATTTGTGATGATCGGGTTGATGACGATCGGCGGATACTTCATGTTCCGTAAGTTTTTAAAACGGATGCCGAAAGAAGACGGCCGCTCTCTCCTAGATATCGAGGACGATTACATCGCTAAGACACGCCACCTGTGGACGCCCGAGACACGGACGCTACTCGATCGGCTCGTCACACCAGTGCCTGAGCTGTTCCGCGATGTCGCCATTCGCAAGATCGCCGGCAAGATCGGACAGTTCGCGCTCGAATCGAGAGCGAAAGTGATGACGACGGAACTCGTCGTCAAAGGATATATCGCCGCCACACCGAAGCGGGACCACAAGTTTTTGAAGAAAGCGCTCGAAGAAGAGCAAATCGATTGGATGACTTATAAGCGTTATTTCCAACAGTGAAGATTCGAAAAACAACGGCATACCTCGCTCGAGGTATGCCGTTGTTTATGTCGTCGCGATGCGCTTATATTTTTGATACATGGCGATCCGCCACGGCACGATCATGCCCCAGGCGATCAAATAGAACAAGCCGCCCGTCGCGAAAATGTTGACCTCATCGCCGAGGAACGCTTTCATGACCGTCCTGATCGCGAGTAAGGCGAAGACGACGATGAAAAACGCTTTCGAGCGGGATAAATAAACCTCACCATCACGTTTTTCAAAATTGGACGTCTTGATCAAAAAGATACTAAAAATCAAGCCTACGACAAGCGCCTCACCGACTTCGAGCCATGTCAGACGAAAAGCCGGCACTAAAAATTGAAGCATGCCCGTCGACATCGCGAGCGGTGGAATCAAGATTTTTTTCGCATTCGTCGGTCGGGCCGATGCCTTCACGCGAACGAAACTCGCGATGACCCCCATCAGCAGTGCGACGAGAGTCGATCCCCAAAATATCGACATATGGTCAGCCCCTTTAGAATCCGGTGAATCCCACTAGTTCGCTCATCCAGGCAGCGAAGCGGTTCATTCCATCAAAATATAATACGACTCCGAAAGCCATCATCAAATAGCCTCCGAACTTTGTTACTTTCGCGCTGTTGCGCGCCAAATATTTGATTTTGCCGACGAAGCCGGCCATGACGAGAAACGGGATCGAGAACCCGATGACGTAAGCGAGCATATACCCCATGCCTTGGCTCGGGTTAGACGCAGCCAGTGCGATCACCCCGGCGAGAATCGGTCCTGTACACGGCGTCCATCCGGCTGCGAACCCGATTCCAATCAACACGGTCCCAAAATACCCGCTCTTCCGTTCTCCAAGTGCGAGTTTCTTTTCGCGCATCATGAAGCGCGGTTGCCATAGCCCCGCTAAAAAGACCCCGAACACAAAAATAAGGATTGCCCCGAACATGCGTAGACTATCTTTAAATTGAATGAAGAAGTCGGCGATCAACGAAGTTGATAAACCGAGGACGAGAAAGACGATTGAGAATCCGAATAAGAATGAGAACGTATGAAACCAAGCCGTCCGTTGCCGGAGCCCTTCGCTTTTCAAGTCAGAGACAGATACCCCTGTGATATACGACAAAAAGACCGGATAGAGCGGCAGCGTACACGGTGATAAAAAAGACAAGACGCCCGCCCCAAAAGCGAGCCATAAAGTGACTTCCATGCGTTTTTCCACCTTTCAGCCCCATTATAGCGAAAACCATTTCAAAATGCTCGCATCTTTTCTCCGTCCACTTCTTCCGATTTTGTAATCATTGAAATGGAAATGTAACTTGTGATGTGTAGTGTTGAATGCTAAGATTTGGATATTCTACTTCACCAGGTTCTATTTTAATATGATGGGGGAAATACCGTGGCGGTCATCACAGCTGAAACCTTACACTATGCCATTGAACAAAAACGCGATGAACTGTATGAAATCGCCTCGCAGTACAGTTGGACGTCTCCAGAAGTGATTCATGTCAGCCAAGAGCTAGACACGTTAATCACGTCTCACGTCCTCTCGAAACACCTAGCAGACAACTTAAATTGATCATCAACTCCAGCTCGTCACTTTCTAGTGACGAGCTTTTTCCATGGAAAAAGGACACCCCCACGGGTGTCCTTTGTAAATTATGACATCAGACGTTGTCCTGACTGTAACTCGTACATTTTTTTGTACAATCCATCATGCTTCAACAAGGCCTGATGATTGCCCCGTTCGACGATCTCGCCGCGATGTAAGACAAGAATCAAGTCGGCATCCTGTATCGTCGACAAGCGGTGGGCGATCGCGATCGTCGTTCGTCCACGACGCATCCGGTCGAGGGCGAACTGTACCCGCTCCTCCGTCTCCGTGTCGATCGAGCTCGTCGCCTCGTCCAAAATCAGGATTTTCGGATCACGGGCGACCGTTCGGGCGAAGGCGAGCAACTGCCGTTCCCCGCTCGAGAACGTCGCTCCCCGTTCGCCGACTGTATGACCATACCCCGTCTCGAGTTTTTCGATGAACGTATTGGCTTGGACAAACTCCGCCGACTGGCGTACTTTATCGGAATCAACTGTCGGGTTGAACAATTTTAAATTATCTTCGATCGTGCCGCTGAACAGGAACGGGTCTTGCAAGACGAGACCGATCTTATCGCGAAGTTCCACTTCCTCGAACTGCTCGAGTGGGTGTCCGTCGATGGTGATCCGTCCCCCTTCATACGGATAAAACCGAGTGAGCAAGTTGATGATCGAGCTTTTCCCGCTCCCCGTGTGACCGACGAGCGCGACCGTCTCACCAGGCTTGGCGACGAACGAGATATTCTTCAAAACATCGACTTCCCCGTCATAACTGAACGTGACATCGTCAAACCGCACTTCTCCTGCCTCGATCGCTGCCTCGCCAGAGAGACTTTTTCCTGGCGCCGGTTCATCGGTGTCGAGCACTTTGAAGACGCGGTCTGCCGAGACGACCGCTTGTTGGAATTCACTCAGCCGTTGCATGATATCGAGCACGGGGCGGAAAATGCGCTCGATGTAACTGATGAACGCATAGACGACCCCGACTTGAACTTGTTCCGTCATCGACAGGAAGCCATAGTAGCCGAGCAAACCGATGATCGAGAACGCAAGCAACAGCTCGATGATCGGGCGGAGCAACATACTATCGAGCTTCAAGTTCTTGAAGCGCGCTTCTTGATGCGCCTCGTTCGTCGCTTCGAACTGACGGACGAGACGCTCTTCTTGACGGAATTGTTGAACGATACCCATACCGTTGATCGACTCGCTCAACTGCGCGTTCAGTTGCGATAACAAATCACGGACTTGGGCAAAGTATTTAGTCGAGTACCGGCGATACGCCCAAATGATGAGCCAAAACAACGGGAGGAGGACGAGCCCGATCGTGGCGAGCGTCGGCTCTAAAATGTACAGGAAGATGTACGTCCCGAGCAATTGAACGCCCGACTGGACGAACGTGCTCATCACGCCGACGTACAACTCTTTCACCGCTTCCGTGTCGTTCGTGATCCGGGAGACGAGCACACCCGCCGGCGTCCGGTCGAAATAGGCGAGACGCAGCCCCATCACATGGCGGAAGATGTCCATTCGAATATTTTGGACGATTTTAAGGGCGATCTTCTGAAACGCAATCGATTGTAAATAGTCGAAGATGACGGCTGAAATGTGTAACACCATATAGACGACGAGCAGCGTGACGATCCAATTCGTCGGATAGACGCCCGGTGTCACGAACTCATCGATGAACACTTTGATTAAAAATGGTCCGGCAAGCTTCGCTCCCGTCGCAAGAAGCAAAAAGACGAAGGCGAGGCTGAGCGGCCGGCCGTATCGTTTCGTATAGGCCAATAACCGCTTGATGACCACCCATTCTTGAATATCATGCTTCATGGTGGCCCCCTCCTTCCACGATCGCCTCAAGTTGTTGGCGGTCGTACGTTTCTTTGTACCAGCCCGGTTCTCGGATGAGATCGTTGTGTCGGCCTCGCTGAATGACTTGGCCGTCAGCGAGTACGAGAATCTCATCGGCATGCTCCACTGCCGACAGACGGTGGGCGACGATCAATCGAGATTGCTCCGGATTGCCGACACGGAAATGTTCGATGATGGCTTCTTCCGTCTTCGCATCGACGGCGGACAACGCGTCATCAAGGATTAATAGATCGGCTTCGATCATAAGCGCCCGGGCAATCGAAATACGTTGCTTCTGTCCCCCCGAGAGCGTTACGCCGCGTTCACCGACGAGCGTGGCATACCCTTCCGGCAACCGTAAGATGTCGTCATGCACTTCGGCAATCTTGGCAGCTTCCATGATCTCATCCATTTTTGCTTCCGGTTTTCCGAAGGCGATATTGCTCGCAATCGAATCCGAGAACAGGAAGTGGTCTTGCGGGACGAGGGCGACTTTATCTAGTAGAAGTGATTTTTTGACTTGACGAACATTGACGCCGCCGATTTTGATTTTACCGTCGGTCACGTCATATTCCCGAGTCAACAATCGAACGATTGTCGTCTTACCAGAACCGGTCCGACCGACAATCCCGAGTGTCTTGCCATGCTCGATCCGGAACGTGACATCACGTAGCACGGTCGTATCGTCATAACGGAACGAACCGATATCCGCCTCGAGCTCGGAATGATCCAGTTTCGTCGCCGCCATCGGGTCGTCTTGAATCTCCGGCTTGATGGCGAGCATGCGCTCGATCCGGTCGTACGAAGCCCGACCACGTTCGACGATATTGAACAACCAACCAAAGGCGAGCATCGGCCAAGTGAGCAGACTAAGATAAGCGGTAAAGCTGACGATTTGACCGATCGTGAGCTCGCCTTGTTCAATCAAATAGGCCCCGTAGCCGATCGACAATATGTAAGATAATCCGACGATCCCGAAGATTGTCGGGTCGTACAAGGCGTCAATTTTAGCGACACGAACGTTTTTTGCCATGACTTCATCTGACAACTTCTCGAACGATTCGACGTCGTGGTCGACTTCCCCGGTCGATTTCAAGACGCGAATCCCACTCACACTCTCCTGAACCTTGTCATTCAATTCGGAAAATGCCGCTTGGGCGACACCGAACCGGCTATGGAGCATCTTTCCATATCGTGTCGTCAAAATGACCATGATCGGCAGCGGCAGTAAAGCGACGACCGTCAGCTTCCAGCTGATCGTCGTCACCATCGTGATGATGACGAACGTACCCATCGTAACACTGTCGACGAGCGTCAAAATACCCGCCCCCGCCGTCGTCGAGACAGCCTGGACATCGTTCGTCGCGTGCGCCATCAAATCGCCGACACGCGACTTTTTATAAAACCGTTGATCCAAATCCGTGAAGTGACGATACAATTGGCTCCGGAGCAGGCGTCCGAGCCGGATCGAGGCCCCGAAAATGAAATAACGCCAAAAAAAGCGCGCCACATAGTTTCCGATCCCGACAGCCGCAAGGCCTCCTAACAGCATCCACAGCAAGTCCGCTTCGAGCGAACCTTGGTTCATCCCATCGATGACTCGGCCGATGATGCGCGGCGGTATGAGCTCGAGTGCGGCGACAAACATGAGCAAGACGATACCGACTGCATACGTCCGCCATTCGAGCCTGAAGAACCAAGCTAATTGTTTAAATACACGAATCTGAAACGCCCCCTATATCTTGAAATAAGACTATTCATTTATGGTAGCGAAAGTTTGTTCGATTGTCGAACAAAAGATGAATAAAAAAGCACTTCGCGGGTGCGAAGTGCTTCGGTGACTCATTATGATTTTTTTTCGTTCTTCGCTTGAACGTTCATGGCACGCATCACTTGGTTGACTTTTTTCTGTGACGGTTTTTGACCCATCTGCATCATTAACGTACGAATCATGTCTTCGTTGATTGGTGGGTTCTGTTCAAGGTAGTTCATCATGTATTTACGAGCGATGAAGAATCCGATCGCGATACCCCCGATGAGTGCTGCCACGACAAGAAGAATCCAAAATAATGTACTCAAGGTTTTACCTCCTCTACCATATGAAACATCGTTTTTTACTATACACTATATTACGCTAATTCGCTAGTCGTCAGAAAAAAAAGTGATGACCTAGACATTGCTAGGCCATCACACGTTTTTTATGACAATTATAGTGATTTGACAGCGTCGATGACGTTCTCGACCGACATGCCGTACTCTTTCATGAGGAGGTCCCCAGGAGCCGAGGCGCCGAACTTGTCGATTCCAAGCACTTTACCGCCGAATCCGACGTACTTGTACCATCCGAGCGTCGCACCCGCTTCAAGCGAGACGCGCTTCGCGATCGACGAAGGAAGGACTGATTCTTTGTACTCTGCCGATTGGGCTTCAAACAGTTCCCATGACGGCATTGAGACGACAGCAGCGTTCACGCCTTCAGAAGCGAGTTGCTCACGTGCTTCGACGAGGACGTGGACTTCTGACCCTGTACCGAGAAGAAGGACGTCCGCTTCGCTAGACTTACCTGCGACGACGTAGGCACCTTTCGCCGCGTCTTCGACAGATGTTCCTACGAGTTCTGGCAACGCTTGACGTGTCAAGACGAGAAGTGACGGAGCTGACGTCGTCGTGATCGCTTGTTTCCAAGCGGCGATCGTCTCTTTACCGTCTGCCGGACGGAGAACTGACAAGTTCGGCATCGCCCGGAAGCTCATCAAGTGCTCGACCGGTTCGTGCGTCGGACCGTCTTCACCGACTGCGATCGAGTCATGCGTCAAAACGAATGTCGACGGAATTCCCATGAGTGCAGCGAGACGGACCGCTGGACGGAGGTAATCCGAGAAGACGAAGAACGTTGCGCCGTAAGGAAGTACGCCACCGTGAAGTGCCATCCCGTTGACAGCTGCCGCCATTGCGAATTCACGGACACCGAACCAGATGTTACGGCCAGCCGGATCTTCGTCGAAGTCAGCCGCGCCTTTAATCATCGTGTTGTTCGAGCCGGCGAGGTCAGCCGATCCACCGAACAATGTCGGCACCTTCTTCGCAATCGCGTTCAAAACTTCTCCGCTCGTTTGGCGCGTCGCTTTTTCCGAACCGATTTCAAACGTTGGCAACTCGCTATCCCAACCTTCAGGAAGTTCGTTGTTCATCGCACGTTCGAACTGAGCACCGAGTTCAGGATGAGCCGATTTGTAGGCTGCGACGAGCTCGTTCCAATCCGACTCAGCTTTAGCGCCAGGCTCAACGACTTTATCGTTGAACAAGTCGTACACTTCGTTCGGGACGTAGAAGTTCTCGCCTTCCCATTTATAGAACTGTTTCGTGAGCTCGATCTCTGCTTCTCCAAGTGGAGCGCCGTGTGATGCCGATTTACCTGATTTATTCGGTGAACCGAAACCGATGACCGTCTTCACTTCAATCATCGTCGGTTTAGACGTCTCAGCTTTCGCCTCGTCGATCGCTTTGGCGATCGTATCGATGTCCGTTCCATCCTCGACGCGAATGACTTGCCATCCGTAAGCGTTGAATCGATCTTCTACGCTTTCAGAGAATGACTTGTGGAGATCCCCGTCAAGTGAGATGTCGTTTGAATCATACAAGACGACGAGTTTCCCGAGTTTCAAGTGACCGGCGAGTGAGGCAGCCTCAGCCGACACACCTTCCATCAAGTCACCGTCTCCACAAATTCCGAACGTATAGTGGTCGACCACGTTGAACTCATCGCGGTTGTATGTTGCTTCCAAATGTTTTTCAGCCATCGCCATACCTACAGCCATCGCAATCCCTTGGCCGAGTGGTCCCGTCGTCGCGTCTACACCAGCCGTGTGACGATACTCAGGGTGTCCTGGTGTCTTCGAGTCCATTTGACGGAACGACTTGATGTCATCGAGTGAAAGGTCGTAACCAGACAAGTGAAGCAGCGAGTACAATAGCATCGAACCGTGTCCCGCTGAAAGGACGAACCGATCGCGGTTGAACCAGTTCGGGTTTTTCGGGTTGTGACGCATTTTGTCTGTCCAAAGCGTGAACGCCATCGGGGCCGCACCCATCGGCATACCTGGGTGACCTGAGTTCGCTTGTTGGACAGCATCAATCGAGAGCGTCCGAATCGAGTTAATCGCTAATAATTCTTTAGTAGTTGTTTCCACTAATTTCATCCTCTCTGTTGTTAAGAAAGTTTCTACCCGTCATATTTTAGCACACTCAATCGTGTGTCACAACTAATTAAATAGTATGTCACATTGGTTGGAATCGTTTACTTCCATACGTCTGTTTTCGAGGGAATGGTCGAACCTTATCGAGCTTCGTGTATAACAAACATGCACATCCTATACGAAATAGGATGTGCATTCGAGTTCATTCAGAACGGTGTCGGTTCTGTTCGTCTTTTAGTTTTTCTGGTGTCACGTCGTTGCCTTCCGGATCGACGACTTTCATGCCCATCATCTGGGATTTGAACGATTGACGGAACGCTTTTAAATATTGTTGACGCAACGCTTGTTGCTCGTCCATCTCTTGTTGTGACAAGCCGTCTGTCTTTGCCTTGTTGGCGAGGAAGTTAATCCGCTCCAATTGTTCGGGTGCTAACATAATGGTTCGCCCCCTCTCTACTGAATTTGTAGTTCTACTGTACAAAATCAGGGCGTAGGAATCAAGTTTCTGGCACTGCCACATGCTCCAAATAGCGACGGTTCACAGTCGCTTTCGAGACTTCGTAGCCGAATCCGCGGAGCGTGGCCGCGATTTCAGCGAAGGTGAGCCCCCGCTCCCGAAGTTGGACGATCTCCTCGATCGGCACTTCGATCCGGCTCCTCCCACCTTGGTCATGGTGCTGAATGTTGCGTTGCGGGTTGAAGCCGTTCGCGACCGCCCGGCGCATGCCGCGCGATATCTTGGCGTTATGAATCTTCCGTTGATACTCCTCGACGACGCTGACAATCTCAAGCACCATCTTCTCGGCGTCGGAGACGACGTATTCGTCGGGCGACTGCATCGTCAACAGCCGGACGTTATGCTTCATGAGCGTATGCAAGATGGCGATTTTTGCATTCCCTCGGCCGAGGCGACTGTCATCGCTCACGAGCACGGCATCGAGCTTTGACGCCGACACATGCTCTAACAGATCGAGCAGACCCGTCCGATTGACCTCGAAACCGCTCTCTTGTTCGGTGATCACATCGATCACTTCCGCATCGAGACGTTTGGCCATCTGTAACAATTCCGCTTCTTGCCTCATGAGCGAGGTTTCCTGAGTTGACTTGTTCGTCGATACGCGACAATAAATGACGACTCGCATCTCGTCACTCCCTTTCTTTCCAGTCATCCTTTTACGATACACAGGATGAGCGGGTGTTCGCAATCCAAATCGATCATTCAGCGGCGAACCACGTCGTTTTCCGTTCTTCTTTTTCCGCACGTTCCGCTAACAGCTGGGCTTCGAGCGTTTCCGCTTCGTTGAACGCAACTTCTTGTTCGATACTTCTTTCGACCGTCATCACTGTCGGTTCGACAACTTCGCCTTGGCGAAACTCGCCGACTAAGTAAAAGGCGAACATCCCGAGCACTACCATTCCGACCAATATGAATCCGTTGATTGTATCTTTCATTTGAACCGCCTCCAAATATAAGAATATGCGTTCTTAGGAACGTATGTTCGTTTATCTGTTCTCATCATAAAACAAGAACTTCTGTTCGGTCAAGAAAAAACGAACGAATGTTTGTACGCTCATATGTTCTTGTGTTAAAATAAATCCATAAAGAATAGGATGCGTTCGCAGGTTATTCGACATAAACGAGGTGAAATCCATTGAAAAAAATGTCAGCAAGACAGCAACAGATTCTTGATTTTATAAAAGCTGAAGTTCGGACGAAAGGTTATCCGCCGTCAGTCCGCGAAATTGGTGAAGCCGTCGGTCTCGCATCGAGCTCGACCGTGCACGGTCACTTGGACCGTCTTGAAAAACGTGGATTGATTCGGCGCGATAAGACAAAACCGCGTGCGCTCGAAGTGTTGAGCGAGGACGCCCCGTCTATCGAGGAGCGTGAGACGGTCATGTACGTCCCGGTTATCGGGAAAGTTACGGCCGGAACACCGATCACGGCGATCGAGAACGTGGAAGAACACTTCCCGCTCCCGGCCCATATCGTCGGTTCGGATAACGTGTATATGCTCTCCGTCTCTGGCGATTCGATGATCAACGCCGGAATCCTCGACGGAGACCGCGTGCTCGTGAGACAACAGAACACGGCAGACAATGGAGAGATTGTCGTCGCGATGACGGACGAGGGTGAGGCGACCGTCAAACGGATCTACAAAGAGGCGTCGAAAGTCCGACTCCAGCCGGAGAACGATGAACTTGAGGCGATGTATTTCGATAACGTATCCATTTTAGGGAAGGTCATCGGTGTATACCGGACGATCCATTAATGGCTAGCGGCAAGACACATACGCGTACGAACCTCGTGGCAATCGGTGCTTTAGCGATTGCCACGCCTTTTATTGATGTCGATATCCCGACTACCCTTTTCCTCGGTGCGCTTATCGGGACGTTCTGGCTCTCCCCGGACCTCGATTTGAAATCGGATGCATACTATCGGTGGGGACCGCTGCGTTGCTTTTGGCTCCCTTACGTGAAGCTGATGCCGCACCGGTCGCCGCTGTCGCACTTGCCGGTGTTGAGCGATCTCATTCGTGTCATCTACCTTGGCTTCCCGCTCGCGCTCATCCTTACGTTCACCCCGTATGAAGCGGCTGTGAAGACGTGGCTCGACTTGAACGGCATCCCGTTCTTCCTCGGTCTCGTGTTCGCGACGACGCTCCATACGGCACTCGACTATGCGTCCACATTTTTCAAACGTGCGTTCTAATCGCAAAACAAGCGACCACTCAATTTCGAGTGGTCGCTTGTTTTGACTAAAAAAACGCCCGATCCAAGAAACTGGATCGAGCGTTTTTTGAATCCATTCGACTTAGTAGAGCGTCATGTACTGATCGCGTTCCCACTCTGTTACTTGCGTGCGGAACATGTCCCACTCGATCTCTTTCAACTCGAGGAAGTGTTCGCCGATGTGGTCACCGAGCGAATCCATGACGATTTTGTCGGCGCGGAGTACTTCGAGTGCGTCGAAGAGTGTCGCCGGAAGATCGTCGATGCCGTTCGCAACACGCTCTGGCTTGTCCATCACGTAGATGTTGCTGTCGATCGGTTTCGGTGCTTTCAAGTCTTTCTCGATGCCGTCAAGACCAGAAGCCAAGAGGGCCGAGAGCGCGAGGTACGGGTTCGCCGCCGGGTCGACCGAACGTACTTCGATACGTGTCGAGAGGCCGCGGGCAGCCGGTACACGGACGAGCGGTGAACGGTTACGGGCGCTCCATGCGACGTAGCATGGTGCTTCGTATCCAGGCACGAGACGCTTGTACGAGTTGACCGTCGGGTTACAGATCGCCGTGAACGCACGTGCATGCTCGAGGATACCAGCTGTGAAGGCGCGTGCCGTATCCGAGAGCTCCATGTCACCGTTCGGGTCGTAGAACACGTTCGTGTCGCCTTTAAAGAGTGACATGTTCGCATGCATCCCTGAACCGTTGACACCGAAGAGTGGTTTCGGCATGAACGTCGCGTGAAGGCCATACTTCGCCGCGATCGTCTTGACGACGAGTTTGAACGTTTGGATGTTGTCGGCAGTCGTTACCGCATCCGCGTATTTGAAGTCGATTTCATGCTGTCCTGGTGCGACTTCGTGGTGTGACGCTTCGATCTCAAAGCCCATGTTTTCGAGCTCGATGACGATTTCTTTACGGCAGTTCTCACCAGAATCGACAGGTGCCAAGTCGAAGTAACCGCCTTGGTCGTTCAATTCGAGTGTCGGCTGTCCGTTCAAGTCTTTCTTGAAGAGGAAGAACTCTGGCTCTGGTCCGACGTTGAACGCTGTGAAGCCGAGCTTTTGCATGTGCTCGAGGTTGCGTTTCAAAATACCGCGCGGGTCACCGCTGAACGGCGTGCCGTCCGGATTATAAATATCACAAATTAAGCGAGCGACTTTACCGCTGCCGTCTGTCCATGGGAAGACAACCCACGTGTTAAGGTCTGGATAGAGGTACATGTCTGATTCCTCGATGCGTACGAACCCTTCGATTGAAGAGCCATCGAACATCATCTTGTTATCAAGTGCTTTGTCCAATTGGCTGATCGGCACCTCGACGTTTTTAATCGTACCGAGGATATCCGTGAATTGAAGACGAATAAAGCGTACGTCCTCTTCTTGTGCGATCCGTTTGATGTCTTCTTTTGTGAACGTTTTTCTGGCCATGGTAAAAGTCCCCTCTCACATTGTGTAATGGTTTGTGTACTGGCGTCATCGATAAAAACGTGACAACTCTCCTTGGATGAGCGACGTTTTATTGAAACGACCAGCTTCTTGAAGCTGCGTTTTCAATAATTGATGTAACTCTTTCTCGGAAATCTTTGGCGGTTCGCTTGGCGGGGCCGTAGAAGCAGATTGTTCTGTCTCTTTGGCACCGTCGTTGTCGAGCATATGGCGAATCGCCGCCAAGTTGAAGCCTTGGTCAATGAAATCTTTGATTGCGAGTAAACGTTCGACATCATTAAAGGAATAAAGTCGTCGTTTCGATTCCGTCCGACTAGGCGAAACCAGACCCTGTTCTTCGTAATATCGAATCTGCCTGCCTGTCAGTTGCGTCAGATCTTGGACGATCCCAATCGGAAACAACGGGTTGGAGCGACGAAATTGATCGGCCATCCCTTACCCCTCCTTTTCTGTCTCACACTGTGAGAATAATACATGACAACTTTCCTGTCAATAGATGTTAAGAAAGTTAACATGACATTTCGGTTACAACGTTTGAGTTGAATTTTCACGGTCAAATGTGACGAGCCCTTTCGTCCGCAATTGGCTCAAGGCGAGCATTAACGCGACTTTCACGTGCGCATAGGTCAAGCCGCCTTGGACGTATGCCGTGTACGGCGCCCGGAGTGGTCCGTCCGCTGATAGTTCGATCGACGAACCTTGGATGAACGTCCCGGCCGCCATGATGACGTCGTCCTCATAGCCTGGCATATAGGCCGGTACCGGCAGCGCGTGGGCGTTGACCGGGGACGCCATCTGGATGCTCTGACAGAACGCGATCATCTTGTCGCGGTCGCGGAACGTGACCGATTGAATCAAATCGGTCCGCCGTGACGTATAATGCGGATCGGTCTCGAAGCCGAGCAGGCCGAGCAGGCTCGCCGTCAAATGGGCCCCTTTCAACGCTTGGGCGACCGTGTGCGGCGCCATATAAAAGCCTTGATACATCTCCTGCAGCGAATAGAGCGACGGACCGGCCTCGCTGCCGATGCCTGGTGTCGTCATCCGGAACGAGCATCGTTCGATCAATGCTTTCGTCCCGGCGATATAGCCGCCTGTCTTCGCCAAGCCACCGCCCGGGTTTTTAATGAGCGAACCGGCCATGAGGTCGGCCCCGACATGTGTCGGCTCAATCGTCTCGACAAATTCGCCGTAGCAGTTGTCGACGAAGACGAACACGTGCGGGTGCGCTGCTTTGATCGCCGCGATCGCCTCGCCGATTTCTGTGACTGGGATGCTGCGTCGATTGGCGTACCCTTTCGAACGTTGGATGCCGACGAGCTTCGTCTCGGGGCGGATCCGTTCGATCGCAGCCGCGACATCGATTTGATCGTCTTTCAACTCGACCGTGTCGTAGCCGACACCGAGTTCTTTCAATGAACCGCGGCCGTCGCCGCGGATGCCGACGATCTCTTCAAGCGTATCGTACGGTTTACCCGTGATATACAAGAGTTCATCTCCCGGTAACAGCACACCGAACAAGGCGATCCCGATCGCGTGTGTCCCCGAGATGATTTGCGGACGACAGAGGGCGAGTTCGGCCCCGAACACGTCCGCATAGATCGACTCGAGCGTGTCGCGCCCGATATCGTCATAGCCGTATCCGGTCGTCGGATTAAAATGAAAGTCTGACACTTTATGCTTCTTGAACGATTCGAGGACACGGTATTGGTTGAACTCCGCCGTTTCCTCGATCGCTTCAAAATAAGGTTTCACCCGTTGTTCCGCTTGCTTGACGAACGGGGCCAATTCATCGTAATGCTCAATCTTTTCTTGCCACATCATTCACACCTCAAATGGTTTCAGCGTCGCATATAGACGCGTGTCTTCTCTCATATAACCGACAAGTTCGACCGAGCCGTCGTCAAGGAAGTTCTCCTCGAGCCGGTACATCGAATCTTTGGCCGGATGGTAATGTTCGAACGAACTGACCGGCAAGACGACGTGCACTTTCGTCAACACGTCCGAAATCTTGTCCTCGATCGCGCCGATTAGCGTCTCGATATCGGCCGAGTCGAGCGCCGAGATGACGAGCGGTCCACCGACGAAGTCAGCCGTCAAGCGATCTTTCTTGTTGTACACTTCGAGCTGCGGCAACTCACTCGCGCCGAGATCAGACAAGACCGAATTGGTCGTATCGATCTGGTTCATGTAGTGCGGGTTCGACGCATCGATGACATGAAGCACGAGATCGGCCCCGAGCACTTCTTCAAGCGTCGAGCGGAACGCGGCGACGAGTTTCGTTGGCAAGTCGCGGATGAACCCGACCGTGTCGGTGATCAGCACTTTCCCGCCGCGCGGCAGTTCGAGCTCACGCGTGAGCGGGTCGAGCGTCGCGAACAGTTCGTCCTGTTCGTACGTGTCGGCATCGGTCAGACGGTTGAAAATCGTCGACTTGCCGGCGTTCGTGTAACCGACGAGCGCGACTTGGAACACACGGTTCTCTTTCCGGCGCACACGGTAGCGGTCACGGTGCGCGACCGTGCCTTCGAGTTGTTTCTTGATCTCATCGATGCGGCGCTTGATGTGACGGCGGTCACTTTCAAGTTTCGTCTCACCCGGGCCACGTGTCCCGATCCCGCCTCCGAGTCGTGACAACTGTGTGCCTTGCCCGATCAGGCGTGGGAGCAAGTAGTTCATCTGGGCGAGCTCGACTTGGAGCTTCCCTTCCTTCGACTGGGCCCGTCCGGCGAAGATGTCCAAGATGAGTTGCGTCCGGTCGATCAATTTCATCTCGTCCGGGTCGTTCAACGAGATCCGAATGTTTTTCGATTGGGCCGGTGACAGCTCAGCGTTGAAGATGACGATATCCGGCTCGAACTGTTCGATGAGCACGGCGAGCTCCTCGACTTTCCCTTTCCCGATAAACGTCCGGCGGTCGACTTGTTGCCGTTTCTGGTCGAGCCTTGCGACGACCTCACCTTTTGCTGTATCGACCAACTCGACGAGTTCACCCATCGATTGCTCATATGTCCAATCGTCGACGGTCGGTAGCTGACACCCGACGATAATCACTTTCTCTCGTTCCATATACATCCCTCATTCCTAATAAGTCTCATCCTCCATCTTACCACGAATCCATGAATGGAGAACGTCCGTTTGTGGTACGATATGAAGAGAAGGAGGGACGTCCCATGACGAAACGCAGAAAAGAGTACTCGCTCCCCGAGTATATCGAAACGTATTTATATCATCTCGGTGCGAGCGGCCGCCAGCCATCGACGCTGAAACGCTATCGCTACGACTTGATCGACGTGCACAAATACTTCAGCGACCATAACGTCGAACTCGTCACCCCCGAGGAATGGCTCGCCGTCCCGCTCGAGTCATGGAAGACGTTCATCAACGATTTTTTGATCGAAGAGAAACAGTACCAACAGGCGACGGTCGCCCGCATCGTCACCGTCATCAACAGCTTGACCCAGTTTTTGAACCCGCTCCGCAAAAAGATGCTCGCCTATTCGCAACCGGCGCACACGCTCACCATCGACCAGATCGCGTTACAGTCCGAGTTCGACAAGCTCGTCCGGACGATCCGGTCGCCGCGGGGATTGAGCGAGAACCAGCTTCAGGCTCATCCGTACCTCGTCAACCGCAACGCGCTCATCGTCACACTGTTCTACAAATACGGTTTGCGCGTTCATCATATCATCCGTCTGAAAATGAACGACCTACACTTGGCGAGCTACGAGTTCGACGTCTATGACCGGCTCGGTAACAAGTTCACGCTGAAGCTGACGCCTGAAGACCAATCGCTCCTCATGAACTATCTCGCCGACATCCCGACGCCGGTGCGCCCGCGCTGGTACTCGGAAGATCCCGTCTTCGTCTCGTTCGACTTTGCCCGGATGACGTTCCGCTGGGTGTACGCCAAAAACCAGCCGAAACAGCTGACGATCGTCATGATTACGAAGATGATGCGGCAGTTGAACGAGCGCAGCGGCGTCACCCGCTCGGTCACCCCGTCGATGCTCCGGAACGCCCATGTCTTGAAGACGTATGCGACCGACATGACCTCTCTCGAGCGGATGAACGTGACGTGCATGCATAAAGAGTCGTCGCTCCGCCGTTATGAGCAGGCGTATGCCGAGTTCGGTGCCGAGCTGTTCGGTGAAAATGTGACGAACTAAAACCCGCCCTTTTCCGAGGACGGGTTTTGCTTTGTCGATCAATGGGCCCATTCATCTTCTAGTAACCCGTAGACGACATGGTCGACGTACCGGTCGTACAGCCATTCGGCGTCTCGAAGCACGCCTTCTTGTTTGAAGCCGAGCCGTTCCGGCAGCGCCCGGCTCTTCACGTTCCCGGTCGCGACACGGATCTCAATCTTATGTAAGCGGAGTTCCTTAAATCCGTACTCGATGATCGTTTCAAGTGCTTGGCTCATGATGCCCTGCCCTTGAAAGTCTTGGCCGAGCCAATAGCCGACCGTCCCGCACTTGATGCCACGATCAAGATCGTTGAAGCCGATCGTCCCGGCTAGCTCGCCTTGATACAGAATCGCGAACGATTTTGGATAGCCACCCGTCTCGATCAATCCTTTGATTCGTCCTTCGATGTTCTGCCGCGAATCCTCAACCGTCTCCGTGTAATCGAGCCACCCGAGCCACTCGCGAAGATATGGCTTCGATGCCATCGTCAGTTCGAACAACGCGTCCGCGTCGTCGACGTTAAACATGCGTAACTGCAGCTGTTCATTGATATCATAGGTCAACATGTTGATCCCCCAATCGCTTTCCAATTATTGTTCTGATAATAGTTTCATTGTAAGCTTGCTGAACATCTAATATATCGAAATTCAATCTAAATTCCCCCTTTTAATCAATGGTTTGATCAATCGACGACGAAGGATGGATTATACTAAAGGAAACCTCTGAATGGAGTGATGATCCATGCCAATCTTTTCACAAGAAGAAACGAACGAGCTCCTGAGCATTCTTGAGAAGCGTTTCGCCGCCCACACGGCACGCCATCCCGACGTCGAATGGTCCGGCGTTTTGACAAGGCTCCAACAAGACGACAGCAAACTCGCATCGATCGCCGAGATGGAACAGACCGGCGGCGAACCTGACGTGATTCGACTTCCGAACGGTGACCTCGCCTTTTGCGACTGCTCACCGGAAACTCCGAGCGGACGACGGAGCCTCTGCTACGATGAGCAGGCGTTAGCGACGCGGAAGAAGAACAAACCGGATGGAAGCGCCGTCGCGTTGGCCGAAGAGATGGGGATTGAACTATTGGATGAGGTCACGTATCGTCATCTGCAAACACTCGGCGCGTTCGACTTGAAGACATCGAGCTGGATTGCCACCCCGGGAGCGATTCGTCAAAAGGGCGGCGCCTTGTTCTGTGACCGCCGCTATGACCACATCTTCGTCTACCACAATGGTGCGGATTCCTATTACGCGGCCCGCGGGTTCCGAGGGATGTTCATTATTTGAGCAAGGCCAAGTGCCTTGCTCTTTTTATGTGAATAGCCACTTGAAGACGAGCGGAATGTATTTGACGAAAAAGAGACTCACGAAGAAGAGCGACGGTGCTTTCAACAACCAGATGTACCAGGCATTCTCTTTACGCATCATAATCAACACGATGCCATTAATCAAAGCGTTCTGTGTAACATGAGGTTCGTGCATCCATTTACTTACTAACGTCCCCCATCCTGGAAAGGAATCCAGACCAAACGTTGCCGAAAAATCCGGCGACGTATCGTACTTAATTCGGACGTACCATGCCATCGCATAAACCGAAACGAAAACCGAGGCCCAAATCGTCATCCCTAAAAACAAGAAAAAGTCTTTCCATGACTCCACGTCGATAGAGAACACGACGACCAAAATCCCGATCCCAATCACAACGTTAATAATGAACAGCGGTGAAATCGTCAGAATAGAGAATTCTTCCGCTGTCATAAACGACCCTAAAACTAAACTTGAATGTTGGTCCATCAACGCATCCTCATCGCTTTCACGTGCGGTAACAATGCGTCATACAGTTCGACGTATAGTCCCATCCCCAAGCCGATGCCGATAAGTAACAAGATTGCCCCCAAATGTTTTGTCGTCATAAATATAAGGACAACGTGAATCACAATCGTAGCGATAATGCCATCCACGCTCCCTGAACTATCCGTGATCGCTTTTCCCGGTTTAATCAATAGATAAATGCCCGCTGTCGAAAAAAGTACACTTATACAGGCGATTCCGATAACATCAATCCATAATGACATTCTTTGAACTCCTTAATTCTAAATTCGGTATTTGAAATAAAATTAAATTCTAAATTATTCTTTTTCAAATTTTAGAGTCTGCACCCTCAAATGTCTACCAAAATTTTCAAGACGAACCAGTATAACTTGTTCAAATAGGTCATCTCTTACTCCACGGTTGATTAAGTTGACACGATATATTCATAGATTGAAGAGGATAGTATAGACGTTTTGACACATAAAAAACTGCAGACAAATCGTCTGCAGTCTCAAGCTTACGCGTGAAGCGTCACGTTCAACTCTTCGGCGACCGCCTTGAAAGCGGCGAGCGCGCGTTCGAGGTCGTCACGCGTATGTTCCGCCGTCACGATCGTCCGGATACGGGCCTTGCCTTTCTCGACCGTCGGGAAAGCGATGCTTTGCGCGAACACGCCGTGGTCTTTCAACTTGTCCGAGAACGTGTGCGCGAGCGTCTCCTCACCGAGCATGACCGGCGTGATCGGCGTCGTCGCGTGGCCGATGTCGAAGCCGAGGTCACGGAGACCCGATTTGAAGAACTCGGTGTTCGCCCATAGCTTGTCGAACAGCTCTTCTTCTTCTTTCATGACCCGGATCGCCTCACGGTTCGCCGCGACGACCGCTGGCGGGTGTGACGTCGAGAACAAGAACGGACGCCCTTTTTGGATTAAGAAGTCACGGACGTCGTTCGAGCAGGCGACGTAGCCGCCGAGGACCCCGATCGCTTTCGACAACGTCCCGACTTGGAGGGCGACGCGGCCGTCGAGACCGAAGTGGTTGACCGTCCCGCGTCCATTCTGACCGAGGACGCCCGACGCGTGCGCGTCGTCGACCATGACCGCAGCATCATACTTCTCGGCGAGCTCGACGATCTCCGGGAGCGGTGCGATGTTGCCGTCCATCGAGAAGACGCCGTCCGTTACGACGAGCCGCGTCCGGTAGTCTTGCGTCTCTTTCAAGGCCGCCTCTAAGTCTTCAAGGTCGGTATGCTTGTAGATGCGACGGGCCGCTTTCGTCAGACGGATTCCGTCGATGATCGAGGCGTGGTTGAGCGCGTCACTGATAACGACGTCTTCCGGTCCGAGCAGCGCTGATAAGACGCCGAGGTTCGTCGCGAATCCCGATTGGAACACGAGTGCCGCTTCCGTATGCTTGAACTCGGCGAGCTCGCGCTCGAACGCTTCATGCATCTCGAACGTTCCGGCGATCGTCCGGACCGATCCCGTCCCGGCCCCGAACGCTTCGACCGCTTCGATCGCGGCTTGTTTTAAGCGTGGGTGGTTGGCGAGTCCGAGGTAGTTGTTCGACGATAATTGGACGAGCGACTTACCGTTGATCATGACTTCGTTCCCTTGCGCCGATTCGAGCGGCACGAGCGAGCGGAACGTGCCCGCTTGCTTCATTTCATTGACTGCTTCTGTAATATGTTCAAATGCCATATCGATTCCCCCTGTTTATGGTAGTAAGACGACTTTCCCGCATTTCCCGGCCCGCATGAGCTCGAAACCTTGCTCGAACTCCTCGAGCTTGAAGACGTGGGTGATGATCGGTTCGACGTTCAATTGGCCGGACGCGAGCATTGTCGACACTTGGCCCCACGTCTCGTACATTTTACGACCGGTTATGCCTTGGACCCGGATTCCTTTGAAGACGACGTCACGCGTCAAATCGAGCGCGACCGGTTGTGCCGGAAGTGACAAGACGTTGACGTCACCGCCCGCCGTCACCATCTTGAACGCCTGGTCGATCGCGACCGGATGCCCGCTCATCTCACAGACGACGTCGATCCCGTCCCCGTCCGTCTCAGCCATGATCAGGTCGAGCGGATTTTGGTCCATGCTGTTGATGACGACGTCCGCTCCCATCTGTTCTGCGAGCTTCAACCGGTACGGATTGATGTCAATCGCATACACGCGGCTCGCACCGGCCGCCTTGGCGACGCCGACGGCCATGAGACCGATCGGGCCGCAGCCGACGATGGCGACAGATTGTGCCGTTACGTCACTTGCGAGCACGGTATGGACCGCGTTCCCGAGCGGTTCTTGAATCGACGCTAGCTTCGACGGCATCGTCTCCGGGTTGACCCATAAGTTCTCTTCCGGCATGACGACATACTCGGCGAAACAGCCTTGTGTGTCGACCCCGATGATTTTCGTATTTTTACAGATATGATACTGGCCACGCAAACATTGTTTACACTGATGGCAGACGATGTGCGTCTCAGCCGACACGGTCTGACCGACTTTGATGCGCTTCGCGCCTTCCCCGAGCGCCACGACTTCCCCTGAAAACTCATGCCCGAACACGTAAGGCGGTTTGACCCGGCTCTTCGCCCAGTCGTCCCATTCATAAATATGGACGTCGGTCCCGCAAATCGATGTCGCTTTCACTTTGATCAATACTTCACCGGCACCCGGTGTCGGAATCGGCACCTCGACCAGCTTTGCCCCAAATCCGGCCGTGTGTTTTTGAATCGCTTTCATAACAGGTGTCGTTGCTTCCTTCTCTGTCGTTGACACGAGCTGTTCCATCGAAAACGTCCCCCTCTTGTCTGTTTGTCGAACTTCACGTTCTCTTTCATCTTGTCATAAAATGACGAAACTGAGAAGATAGAACCTCATTTTTCAACAAAAAAGAGAAGCCATCCGCTCCGATGGCTTCTCTTCACAAGAATAGGACCTATGTCCCGACCGCACAAGCTCATCTAGGTTCGATGATGAGCTTGATGGCAGTTCGTTCTTCCCCGTCAATTAGAATATCCGTGAACGCTGGAATACAGATCAAATCAAGACCGCTCGGCGCGACGAAACCGCGGGCGATGGCGACAGCTTTGATGGATTGATTGAGCGCACCGGCGCCGATCGCTTGAATCTCACACGTTCCTTTTTCACGAAGAACGCCAGCTAATGCACCCGCAACGGAGTTGGGATTCGATTTTGCTGAAACTCTGAGTACGTCCATTCTTGTTTCCCCCTCGGGTAGGTTGTTCAATCAAACCAGACGGTCTGATCATCTAGGTGTATGCGTTCGATCTTGGTCGCTCGTTTCGACTGGTCGTCGATCGTGATTAAAACTCCATTAAGTTGTTCCCGTCCCTCGGCAACTTCAAACCGGACCGGGAGTTGTGTCACAAACTTTTTCAACACGACAGACGCGTCCATGCCGAGGACACCGTCGAGCGGACCGGTCATCCCGACATCAGTGATATACGCCGTCCCGTTTTTAAGCACACGCTCATCAGCGGTTTGGACATGGGTGTGCGTCCCGACGACGGCTTGGACACGGCCGTCTAGGTGATACCCCATCGCGATCTTCTCACTCGTCGCCTCGGCGTGCATGTCGACGAAGATGGCATCGACGTCGTCCCGCACCTCATCGACGAGGGCGTCGACTTTGCGGAACGGACAATCGAGCGACGGCAAGAACACCGTCCCCATGACGTTGATGACGGCAAGCTTCTTCCCGTTCTGCTTGAGCACCATCATGCCGACACCGGGCGTGCCGTCCGGATAGTTGGCCGGACGGACGATACGCTCGGCGTCGTCGATCCAATCAAAGATTTCACGGTTGTCCCAAGTATGGTTCCCCATCGTCACGCCATGGAATCCAAGTTCGAGAAATTGTTGGTATATTTTTTTTGTGATACCGCGTCCGTTGGCTGCGTTCTCACCGTTGACGAGCATGAACGTCGGACTATATTTGCTTTTCAAGCGCCCGATTTGTGCTGCCAAAATGTCACGACCCGGTTTCCCGACGACGTCACCGATAAATAAAATCTTCATAAATATTTCCTCCTTCAAAACAGAAAAAGCGGAGAATGTCTCCGCTTTTTACTTCGCATAATCGACGGCACGCGTTTCACGAATGACCGTCACTTTAATTTGTCCTGGATAATCCAGTTCATCTTCAATCCGTTTGCAAATATCGCGGGCCATCTTGTTCGCCACGACGTCGTCGACGACGTCTGGGCGGACGATGATGCGGACTTCGCGTCCTGCTTGGATCGCATATGATTTCTCGACACCTTCGAACGACTCACAAATTGACTCGAGGCGTTCTAAGCGGCGAATGTAACTCTCGAGCGTCTCTTGACGAGCGCCTGGCCGTGCCGCAGACAGCGCGTCTGCCGCTGCGACGAGAACAGCGATCGTCGATGTCGCTTCGACGTCTCCATGGTGCGAGGCGATCGAGTTGATGACGACCGGATGTTCTTTATACTTCGTGGCCAGCTCAACGCCAATTTCGACGTGGCTGCCCTCGACTTCATGGTCGATCGCTTTCCCGATATCGTGGAGGAGTCCCGCTCGCTTGGCGAGCGTCACGTCTTCCCCGAGCTCGGCGGCCATCATGCCGGCGAGGTGGGCCACTTCGACCGAATGGGCGAGTACGTTTTGACCGTAACTCGTCCGGTAACGCATGCGTCCGAGTGTTTTGATAAGGTCAGGATGTACCCCGTGGATACCAGCCTCGAACGTCGCTTCCTCACCGTATTCACGGATGCGCTCATCGACTTCGCGGCGTGACTTCTCGACCATCTCTTCGATCCGGGCCGGATGGATC
The DNA here is from genome assembly GCF_018618455.1 of Exiguobacterium sp. s142. Taxonomy (NCBI): domain Bacteria; kingdom Bacillati; phylum Bacillota; class Bacilli; order Caryophanales; genus Exiguobacterium; species Exiguobacterium sp. s142. The sequence goes on from NZ_JACSMB010000006.1 coordinate 129,121, forward strand.
CGTCCGTCTTGCACGAGTTTTTCTAGCGTCATCTTGGCGATCTCACGACGGACCGGGTCAAATCCGGACAAGATGACCGCTTCAGGCGTGTCATCGATGATGAGATCGATCCCAGTGAGCGTCTCGAGCGTGCGGATGTTACGTCCTTCACGACCGATGATGCGCCCTTTCATCTCGTCACTCGGCAAGTTGACGACGGATACCGTCGTCTCAGCGACATGTTCAGCCGCATAACGTTGCATCGTGAGAGACAACAAGTGTTTCGCTTTTTTATCAGCTTCAAGTTTTGCTTTTTGCTCGATGTCTTTTTGAAGGAGAGCAGCATCGTGAAGCGCTTCCTGCTTCGCTTCGTCCATGATGATGGTTCGTGCTTCTTCTTTCGACAAGGCCGCCACGCGTACAAGTTCTTGACGGGCTTCCTCGTATAATTCCTCCACTTTGCTTTCGAGCGTCTCTGCTTCACGTTTCCGTTTCGCAATGCCCGCCTCGCGTTCATCCAAAGCATCTTCTTTCCGTTCGAGCATGTCTGCTTTCCGGTCAAGAAGCTCTTCTTTTTGAACGAAGCGATTCTCTTTCACTTTCTGCTCTTCGCGACGTTCACGTAACTCTTGTTCCGTCTCATTGCGAAGTTGAATCATCTCTTCTTTTACTTCAAGCCGTGCCTCTTTTTGCATCGCTTCCGATTGTTGTTTCGCTTGCTCCACAATCTTGGTCGCTTCCGTCTCAGCACCTTGAATCTTCGCTTCGGCGATCGATTTACGCACAAAAAAACCTGCAACAAAAGCTATCGGCAAAAGGAGGATCAGAATAAGCCAATTTAGCCATTCCATCATGTTCACCTCCCTTTCGCAAGGTTATTTTATTTTTTTAAGATTGAATGACACGGGGGGACCCGCGCATAGCTTTATTGTACTTATTTACTTGTTAGAATGCAATGCAAGGACAGGATAGAACTCCCAATTCCTTAAAAAATATTGTGATATACAAAAACCCCGCTCGGACGCATCCGGCGGGTCGCTTGCTTAATCTTCTTCGATGAGTGAGAGCACTTCATCACTGTCGGCTTCGACCGTGACCGTCTTCTCACCGTTGAGACCGTAGTGATCGCGAATTTGTTGTTCGATCGCTGCGGCGATTTGTGGATTTTCTTTCATGAACTGCTTCGCATTTTCACGACCTTGTCCAACGCGTTCTTCGTTGTACGAATACCAAGCACCGCTTTTTTGAACGATATCAAGATCGGCACCGATATCGATGAGTTCACCTTCACGTGAGATCCCTAGACCGTACATGATGTCGACTTCAGCTGTTTTAAATGGTGGGGCGACCTTGTTCTTGACGACTTTGATCTTCGTCCGGTTACCGACCATTTCTTGGCCTTGCTTCAACGTCTCTGCACGACGGACTTCTAAACGAACCGACGAATAGAATTTCAAGGCACGTCCACCTGGAGTTGTTTCCGGGTTCCCGAACATGACACCGATTTTTTCACGAATCTGGTTGATGAAGATGACGATCGTCTTCGATTTGTTCGTCGCACCCGACAACTTACGGAGCGCTTGGCTCATGAGACGAGCTTGAAGTCCCATGTGTGAGTCACCCATCTCACCTTCGATTTCAGCTTTTGGTACGAGTGCCGCTACCGAGTCGACGACGAGGATGTCGACGGCACCAGAACGAACGAGCGCTTCTGCGATTTCGAGCGCTTGCTCCCCTGTGTCCGGCTGTGACAAGAGCAGTTCATCGATGTTGACACCGAGGTTGTGCGCGTACTTCGGATCGAGCGCGTGCTCCGCATCGACGAACGCTGCTTGGCCACCGCGTTTTTGGACTTCAGCGATCGCATGGAGCGCCACTGTCGTCTTACCTGAAGATTCTGGCCCATACACTTCGATGACACGACCACGTGGATAGCCGCCTGCGCCGAGCGCGATGTCGAGGGCGATCGATCCTGACGGAGTGACGGATACTTGTTGATCTGTATTTTCACCGAGGCGCATGATTGAGCCTTTACCGAATTGTTTCTCAATTTGGCGTAATGCCATTTCTAACGCTTGTTTACGATCACTCATAGATTAATGAGCCTCCTTTGATTTGTATCTTCATTATAAACGAACCCAACCTTTTACACAAGGTTTTTACGAACGTTTATTCGCCTTTTTTTCATTCGTTGCCACAATGCCCATAACCCATCTTTGGCCGCGCGCGCCTGGATGACGTTCCGCTGTTGGTGCGGATAGACGCGTTCGATCACTTCCATACCTGACGGCGTCTTCACCCCGATGAACACGGTGCCGACCGGTCGACCCGAATTGGAGACGGGTCCGGCCTCACCGGTGAAGGACAGTCCGTAATCCGAATTCGTCTGATCAACGAGCCCTTGGATCATTTCTAAAGCAACTTGTTTTGAGACGACCGACTGTGACTCAATTGTAGCAAGGGACACCCCTAAAAACCTATTTTTTAGCTTGTCCGAGTACGTGACGACGCCTCCTAGAAAGACTTCTGACGCCCCTGGGACCGCCGTCAGCATCGCTTGGACTTGTCCCCCGGTCAACGATTCGGCGATCGATAGCGTCGCGTGGCGCCGTCTTAGCTCGCGAATCAAATGCGCAGCCAGCGTATCCTCGTCCGAACCGAAATAATAGGCGCCGACACGGGACAGAATGTCTCGTTTGACGCGGTCGATCATCTCCCGGGCCGCGTCCTCGGTCTCCGCTTTCGCGCTGACACGCAGTCGCGCTTCCCCTGATTCCGCGTACGGGGCGACTGTCGGGTTCACCCCGTCCATTAGATCGGATACCGCCTCGTCAAGCGCCGACTCACCGATCTCATAAAAACGTAGTGATTCAGAAACGATCGTCGCACCCGAAAACTTGCTCGGAAACGTCGCTTCGACAATCGCTGTCATCTCGCGTGGCACCCCGGGCAAGAGCAGCCACGTCGTCTCGTCCTCGACCCACATGCCGGGAGCGAGACCGGCCGGATTGTGGAGCACTTCAGCTCCTGATAAAACATCTGCTTGTTTGGCGTCCCCGTCGTTCATGGCTCGTCCCCGCGAGGCGACAAAGCGTCGGATCGTGTCTAAAGACGCTTCGTCCCGAACGAGCGGACGGCCGAGCAAGTCAGCGAGCACTTGTTTCGTGATGTCATCATTCGTCGGACCAAGTCCACCGGTGACGATCACGAGTTCGCTCCGCCGCTTCGCTTGCTCGAACGTTTCTCTCAAGCGATCAAAGTTATCCCCGACCACTACATGATACAGCACGGACAGCCCATATTTCGACAACTGCTCTGATAAGTAACGGGCGTTCGTGTTCGAGATTTCCCCTAAGAGTAGTTCAGAACCTACCGCAATGATTTCGGTCCGTTTCATCGAAGTTCCTCCTTTGATTCAAAAAAAAAGACGAGTTGCTCCCACAACTCGCCTGTCGTCGATTTACATCGATTTTACAATGATCTTATAGTTTTGTGCGAAATACTCGGCCCCAGAATAAATCGTCAAGACGAGTGCGAGCCACATCGCCCACTCCCCGAACGGGATGCCGATATAGTTGAAAATCGGGTTGCCGAACAATAAGAAGATGATGGCAAAGAGCTGGACCCATGTCTTCGCTTTACCCGACTTACCGGCCGCCACGACGATTCCTTCATCAGCCGCGACGAGACGAAGCCCCGTCACCGCGAACTCACGTGACAAGATGACGACGACGACCCATGCCGCGACGAGGTCCATCTCGACGAGCAAGACGAGCGCCGCCGTGACGAGTAACTTGTCAGCGAGCGGATCCATGAACTTGCCGAAGTTCGTGACCAAGTTGTGCTTACGGGCCAAGTGCCCGTCAAGCCAATCCGTAATCGCTGCGATCGTAAACACGACCGCGGCGATGAATTGATGGAGCGGTACTTCCGCCCCGAGGAAAGCGATGTCTCCCCAGTTAAAATCTACAGCGAGCAAGACGACGAATACGGGGATGAGCAAAACCCGCAACATCGTCAGGCGGTTAGGTAGGTTCATCGAGAACTCCTCCTCTAGAAGACGTCGACTTATTCAGCGTCGACTCTCTTCACAAATATATTTTGTGTGACCGGAGAATCAGCAAGCTCAAGCTCACGGCCGTTGACGACAATCTTCTCGACGCCACCGATCAAACCGATCCGAATCCGAAGCGTATCTGTTTCGGCACCTTCGATGACGATCGGGTTTTGTTTCGATTGGTTCGGATATTCCGGTGCAAGGAACGCTCCTTCAAGCGATGTATCGCGAACGCCGACATAAGTCGCCGGTGATTCTTTGACGTGAATCTCGGTCGTCAGCTTGTCAGCTGTTGCGATCTCATACGTGAGGTCGGCCCCGTTCGTTTCCGTCACCGCGATCGGTCCGGTTTCTTCTGGCGGCTCTTCCTCGGCCGGTGTTTCTTCGACCGGCGCTTCTTCCGTCGGCTCTTCTTCAGGAACGTCTTCATTTTGATTGATCGTCACGCCTGAAGCCGGTGGTTCAGCCGGTGTCGCGTCCTGTCCGCCTCCAAAATCGAGATTTCTAACGACGTAGTAGACCGCTGTCACAAGCAAGAAGGCGACAAGCACGAGCATGATTTTCGGCACCCATCTCGAGACGCGGCTCGACGTCTCGGAAGCTTTTGAATAAGTTTGCTTACGTGATAATTGAGCGGTCGGTTGCGGTTCGATTTTCGGTAAATCTTTTGCATATGTCTCGTAAAGCTCATCGACATCAAGACCGAGCGATTCCGCATACGTTTTGATGAACGCCCGTGCATAAAACGAACCAGGGAGATTTTTATAATCACCTTCCTCGATCGCGATGATATAGCGTTTTTGAATCTTCGTCGTCTGCTGAATTTGGTCAAGCGTCAGACCGCTCGCCTCACGCCTTTGTTTCAAAAAAGTCCCTAGTTCTGTCAAAGGGGTCCACACCTTCCATTCAATTAATTATTCAAACCATTCTGCTTCACGATTCGTTTCTTGCGGAATGATGATGATTTCATCTTGGTTGTTTCGCAGTTCGATAATATAGTCAAAGTCCTCAAACACGCAATCGGTATTGCGGACGTAAAGATCGGGATGCTCGATCACTTTGACGGCAGGCAGACGCATGACTTCCCGGATCAACTGACGATGACGTTCGTCCATCGTCCGCGTCGAAACGGCGCCGTCGATTATGTAGACGTGATCGCCTTCTCGTTCTTCTTCAAACAGTGACGTCCGGACCGTCTGTTTCATGAGCGTCGACGAGAGAAACAGCCAACGCTTGTTTGCGCAGACGCTCGCCGCGACGATCGACTCCGTTTTGCCGACGCGCGGGTTGCCCCGGACACCGATCAACAGATGTCGTTCTTCTTTCATCAGTTCAGCGACAAAATCGACGAGTACTCCCAAATCTCCACGCACGAAGCGAAACGTCTTTTTGTCGTCGTTGTCGTGTTCGATATAGCGGCCGTGACGGATCGCAATCCGGTCCCTCAGTTTCGGGCGGCGGAGTTTGATGACGACGATTGCTTCCATCTTCCGCAAAATATGCTCGAGCCGATGGACGTGATCGGCGGCCGGTGCCTTGAGCAACATCCCACGACGTTGCAGATCGACCCCGTTGATGGTCACGATCGAGATTTGGAGCATCCCCATCAGCGAGGCGATATCGCCGAGGATACCGGGGCGATTTTGGCAAAGTTCATATTCGAGATACCATTCTTCGAACTTATGATCCATCTCGTCCACCCTTTCCGAATGTAGGCTCGCTACCTTGTTCATTCTAAATTATTTTAGAAGAATTGAAAAGAACTCGTTTCAACCGAGACGACAAAGTTTTTACTGCCAACCGCCATCGACCCGTAACACCGTGCCGGTCACGTAGGACGCGGACGGTGAACAGAGGAAACGGATCGTCTCGGCAACTTCTGTGACATGACCGAGACGGCCGAGCGGAATCTCATCTCTAACGTCTTGTTTCGTCTCTTCTACCGTATCATTCATCGGCGTCTCAATCCACCCCGGCGTGATGGCATTGATGCGAACATTGAACGGGCCGGCCTCGCGCGCGAACGCTTTGACGAAGCCGAGCTGTGCCGCTTTGACGGTCGAGTACATCACTTCTCCGGCCGCTCCGACTTCCCCCCAGACGCTCGAGACGATGACGATGTCGAGCGGGCGATCGTAAGCTTTTTGCCCGACGACGTGTTGAACGAGTCGAACCATCGCGCGCACATGAACGCGATAGAGACGATCGAGTTCAGTGATGTCCGCGTCGACGAGCAGCCCGTAGGCGTGATTACCGGCGACGTGAATAATCCGATCGACCGCGCCGACCGTAGCGAGCCAGGCGTCTAGCTCCTGGTCGTCGCCGAGGTCGCACGTGACGACTTGTCCTGACAAACCCTCTGTCTTCACGAACGCTTCGAGCGCTTCCGTGTTCGCGTACGCATGTAAGATGAGCTCATCATCGCGAAAGGAAAGGGCGACGGCACGACCGATCGCCCCACTCGCCCCGGTGATGAGTGTCGTCATGGTTTTTTGACGACACAGACGGTCCGTTGATCCGGTTTGAACAATCGGTCATACGTGTCGTATAGGTCTTCAAGCGTGACCGCGTCTAGCAGCTCAGGCAAATCGAACATGTTCCCGCCCGTTAGCGCGTAGCGTGAAAATTGGTTGGCGATGAACTCGGGTGAGTTGAGCGCCTTCAAAAACTGCCCTTTCATCATCCGCTTCTTACGGTCGAGTGTCTCATTTCCGATGTCGAGCGGACGCTCGAGCACCTCGGTGATGCGGGCGACGAACGCATCGACATGCGGTGTCTCCATCGACAGCACGGCGAAGGCGAACGATTCTTCCGACGTATAGTCGAACGAGAAGGCATCATCGATCAACCCTTCGGCGTAAAGCTCTGCATAGAGCGGCGCCGTCGTGTCAAACAAGGCGTGCATGAGCAGTTCGACGGCCAGTTCTTGTTTCATCCCGTCTTCCCCGGCGCGTGGCGTGTCCTTGTAGCCGATCATGACTTTCGGGACTGATACGTCCATCTCGATGACACGCGTGGCTAAGCGGACCGTTCTCGGCTCTTGCACGTGTTCGCGTTCAGTGAGTACAGGCGGTTCGAACGTTTTCGCGGCCTGATTCGAACGGATCTGTTCGAGCACGATGTCAGGGTCGATGTTACCGACGACGAACAGCGTCATGTTACTCGGATGATAGAACGCTTGATGACACGCATAAAGGTCAGCGGCCGTGATCGCGCTGATCGACTCGATTGTTCCGGCGATATCGATTTTGACCGGATGCGCTTCATACATCGCCTCGATCAAACCGAAATAAAGACGCCACCCTGCGTTGTCTTGATACATTTGAATCTCCTGGCCGATGATGCCTTTCTCTTTCTCGACCGAAGCCTCCGTAAAGTACGGATCTTGGACGAAATCAATCAACGTCTTTAAGTTTGCCTCGACGTTTGACGTGGCACCGAACAAATAAGCGGTCCGGGTGAATGATGTGAAAGCGTTCGCCGACGCCCCGAGCTGTCCGAACTTCTGGAACACATCGCCGTCCTCTTTTTCGAACATTTTATGTTCAAGGAAATGGGCGATGCCGTCGGGTACTTCGATCCAGTCGTCCGTTTTGAAGCGGCGGTCGATCGAACCGTATTTTGTCGTGAATGTGGCGTACGTCTTTTCATATCCAGCTTTCTTCAGCAAGTAGACCGTCAGCCCGTTATCGAGAACGACGTGATGAATCGTCTCACCGACGTTTGGAAAATCTAGTTTCATGCTGTCCCCCCCTTTAAACAATAAATCGCCTTCAGTTTGATTTGACTCGAGAGCGCGGCCACGTCTTCTCGCGTGGTCCGGGCAAGGATGGCCATCTCTTCTTCGAGTGAGAACGGACGGATGTCCGAGCCACTCATCCAGGCGATCAGTTGACGCGGACTGTCACCGAGTTGGCGCCGTTGATGGAACAACATCTCTTTCGTCTGCTCAAGCGTCATGTCATCGAACCCTCCTGCTTGCAGGTCGGCAAGTTGGTCGGCAATGATTTGTTCTGTTTTTACTTGGTTCAAGGCATCGATCCCGGCGTAGACGAACAACATCCGGCTAAGCGAACTGTATTGCGACGCCGCATAGTACGCCAAGCTCTCCTTTTCACGGACGTTCATGAACAGTTTCGAGTGTGGGAACCCACCGAACAAGCCGTTGACGACTTGCATCTTGATTGCGTCCTCGCTGCGCGGGTCAACGTTGGCCTCATAGGCGAGGTGAAGTTTACTCTGCTTCACGTCCTGCTGTTCCTCAAGTCGTTGAAACTCTCGGTCGACCGGTTCAGGATACTCTCGGACGAGCGGCGAGCCGAGTGTCTCGAGTGGCAAAAACGCCTCGGTCACTTGGTCACGCGTGACGTCCCCGACGACGTAGACGTCGATGCGGTCGTGTTTGATCATGGATGTGTACGCTTCATAGAGCGATCGCGGCGTCACCTGGTCAAGTTGTTCGAGTGTCCCGAGCGACGGGATCGCGAGTTCTCCGCCGAGCAGTTCTTGCAATCGCTGCTGGGCGAAGCGCATTTTATCATCGTATACCGACTCGATGCGTTGACGCTGCAGACGGGATTCTTGTTCGACGATAAGCGGTTGGAACGCGCCGTCGTAAACGTTCGGGCGGAGCAACACTTCTTCTAGTAGCTTGATCGCTTGAGACAGGACCGGTTCCCCGACGAGCCGATCGTTCACAACTTCTAGTTGGAACTGGATGACATGCTCTTTCCCGACTTTTGACGCACCGGCGAATAGGCTGGCATCATATAATTGCTCGAGCGGTGTATGAAACAGTTCAATCGACGGATACGCCGCCGTCGCTTTTTCCATGACGTACGGCAGTAGCGCCCGGTCGGCAATCGTCTCTGCAGACAACGGCGCCGCGAACGAGACGAGACACGTCGTCGTTTTAAATTTATCGGTCGGATAGACCGAGTAGTGGAGCTGGTTACGGAATTGTTCGATCCCTTTCATGAATCATCTACTCCTTTTTCGTTTTCGGTTGGAACACGGACGCACCGCGCGCATACTCTTGATCGGGTACGCCCGCCACCACGTTGGCATAACGGGCGGCCGTGAACAAGTAATCGCTTAAGCGGTTATAGTAAGACAATTGACGAACGGCCGCATCGATGTTGACGAGCTCGCGTTCGACGCGGCGACAGACCGTCCGGGCGACGTGCAGACTCGCCGAGGCCACGCTGCCCCCCGGCAGAATGAAGCGGACGAGTTCTGGACACTTCGTCTCTAGTTCATCGATCCACGTCTCGAGCTCGGTGACGATCGCTAAGTCGACTTGCTGCGGCGGATCTTGTTTGTACATCAGTTCTGAACCGAGGTCGAACAGATCGTGCTGGATTTTCGTCAGTTGATGCCGTAACGTCGCGTCCGTCTGGTGCGCGAGCGCGAGACCGATGTGACTGTTCAATTCATCTAACAATCCCATCGCCTCGATTTGCGGATGTACTTTCAAGACGCGTCCGCCGATCAATGACGTTTCACCCTTGTCGCCTCCACGTGTATATCGCTTCATGTCATTTCCTCCTCTATGCCACAAATGGTGACCCATAGGAGTCACCATTGTCGTTATGATTGCGGTTGGTCGTAAGGGAGCCGAATCGTGAACGTCGTCCCTTCGCCGTACACGCTCGTGACGTCGACCGTGCCATGATGGGCGTCGATGACGTTCTTGACGATGGCGAGTCCGATGCCTGTTCCGGTCTTCCCGCCGCTCGTCCGGGCCTTGTCCGCTTTATAGAACCGCTCGAACACAAACGGCAAGTCCTCTTTCGGGATCCCGCTGCCGGTATCGGTCAAACAGATCAAGAAACCGTCCGCTTCTTCGGTCGCCTCGAGCCGAATCGCTCCGCTCTCGGTGTGGGCGATGGCGTTGCCGATCAAGTTCGTGAACACTTGTTCTAACCGGTCCCCATCCGCTTCAATCATCCGCTTCGGAGCCACGGTCGACAACGTGATCCCTTTCTCGTTCGCCATCTGGTTAAACTTGCGCATCACCCGCGGTAAAAATTCGCCGAAATCGAACGCCGCGAACTGCATCGTCTCTTTCCCTGATTCGATTCTCGCCAAATCGAGTAAATCGTTGACGAGCCGGGCAAGCCGTAACGACTCGTCGTAAATGATCGAAGCGAATTCTTTCGTCGCCTCGTCACTTTCGGTCATGCCGTCGATGATCGCCTCGGAATAGCCTTGGAGCGTCACGAGCGGTGTTCGCAACTCGTGGCTGATGTTGGCGACGAAGTCTGTCCGCATCTTGTCGAGGCGGTGACTTTCGGTCGTATCACGGATGACGACGACCGCTCCCTCGAAATCTTCCTCCCCGAGGAGCGGTGTGACCGTCAACGTGTAGTAGTGATCGTCTTGCTTCACTTCAATCGTCTTCTCAGGCGCACCGCCGACGACGTCTTCGTAGAGCGCGAGCACGACTTCGTGCGGTTGATCGTCGTGCAATAACGGCTGTGCCTGCGGGTTCGTCACGATCACGTTCGCATGGCGATCGAGCGTGATGACACCGTCTGCCATCGAACGTAGAATCGAAGCGAGCTGCAGCCGTTCGCGGTCGAGCGCGTTCACGTATGTCGACAGCTGGCTGCTCATCGCATTGAATGAACCGGCAAGTTCACCGATTTCATCATTCGATTTCTGGACGAGCCGCAGATCGAACTGTCCTTCACCCGTCTTATTGACGGCGTCCCTCATCTCACGTAGCGGGGCCGTGATCCGGGTCGATAAGAAGAAAGCGAACACGGTCGTGACGATGATCGCCGAGGCGACCGTCCAAAAGATGATCGTCCGCGCCCCTTCATTCGCGCTTGAGATCGCATTGAGCGGCTCAATCAAATAGAGTGTATACTCGCCCGTCTCAAGAGAGAACGTCGTCCGATACGCCAAGGCAGCCTGGTCATCGAACGACGAGAAGTTCCCGATCGCCGTCTCCCCTACAGCTTGATAAGGACCCCATGACTGACGTCCGAGTTCGGTCATCAAGCCATCGACTTCCGTGCCGAAGTTCGAACGGACCGACCCGTTCTCTAAAATATAGTTCGCTCCGTATACTTCGATGATTTGGTCGACCGTCCGTGACGAATCGCCTTCCTCTAGCAAGACTGACTGGACTTGTCCACCGAGTTTCGCTAAATGCCCACGTTCCTGATCAATATGGAACGAGTTGAAGAACTCGAGCATAAGGACGGATACGATGAACAAAATCAGGCTGACCAACACGAGGATCGTCAGCCACAGCTTCGTGACAATACTATTGCGGCGAATCATCACTCACTGACGACTTCAAACTTGTATCCGACACCCCATACCGTCGTGATCATTTGGGCCGCGGATGGAGAGACGCGGTTCAATTTCTCACGAAGCCGTTTCACGTGCGTGTCGACCGTTCGAAGGTCTCCGAAAAATTCATAGTTCCATACTTCTTTTAACAGTTGCTCCCGCGAGAACACTTTATCGACTTGTTTGGCCAGGAAGAATAACAGCTCATACTCTTTTGGCGTGAGGGCGATTTCTTCCCCGTCGACCGTGACACGGTGTGCGTCATTGTCGATCGTCAAATGCGGGAACACGATCAAGTCTTTCGACTTTTCGGCCGTTTGCAAAAACTTTGTCGAACCTGAGCGACGGAGTAGCGCCTTGACGCGCAAGACGACTTCACGAGGACTGAACGGTTTAACGATGTAGTCGTCTGCGCCGACCTCGAACCCTTGAACCCGGTCGATCTCCTCACCTTTCGCCGTCAGCATGATGACAGGTGTCGCTTTCGTTTTACGGAGTTCGGTACACACCTCGACCCCGTCCATCTTCGGCATCATCAAGTCGAGCAAGATGACGTCAAAGTCGCCTTCAAGTGCGAGTTGAAGCGCTTCTTCACCGTTCGTCGCTTCTTCGATCACGTATTGCTCCCGTTCTAGATACATTTTTAACAGTCGGCGAATTCTTTCTTCGTCGTCGACTACTAGAATTTTTGTTTTATCAGCCATCAACTAAACCTCCCAGAGAACCATTACAAGATGTAGCGAATGTTGCACAATTGTGAACATTTCGCTCTCTTTCATAACTATACCACTCTATTATTTCGCTTAACAACGGTGAGTTGTATGCCCTTACGAAAAAGAAGCCACCGAAGTGACTTCTTTTTCATCAAGCGTATGAATGTAATCCGGCGATGACGAGGTTGACGAACACTAAGTTGAACATGATGACGGCGAATCCGCCGACACAGAGCCATGCTGCTTTCGTCCCCGTCCAGCCCCGCTGGATGCGCATATGCAAGTAATAAATATAGATGAGCATCGTGATGAGCGCCCATACTTCTTTCGGGTCCCAGCCCCAGAAACGGTTCCAGGCAATCTGCGCCCAAATCATGGCGAAGATGAGCCCCCCGAGGATGAAGACCGGCAACCCGATCGCGATCGAACGGTAGCTGATCTCGTCCGCGAGGTCAAGATCGACTTTCTTCGCGAGCGGTTGCAACGCTTCCGCAATACGTTTGCGTAAGACGACGAACCGGAGCACGAGGTAAATGACGGCGCCAGCGATAACCGACCAGAGCAACGTGTTCAACTTCAACGTGTTGATGAACGTCGGCAATTCGAGCGATAGTCCACTCGCACCTGATAACAGTTGTGCGCCTTCCGGTACGAACAAGATCGGCATGAAGTATTCGTACGACTCTTGCGTACCGCGGTCATTCGTAAATTCGACGACTCCGCCGGCACCGATTGCTTTAAACAGCATCGATACGAGGATGAAGCCGAGCGTGCACATGAGGACGAACATCGTCACTTCTAGCCATGTGCGCGATTTCGATTGTTCGCGCATCGACGTCTCGTTCAGCAAGAAGATCAAGCCCGAGGCGAAACTGATGGCGAGAATCCCTTGACCGAGCGCGGCCGTCGTGACGTGAATTTTCAACCAGACACTGTTCAATGCCGGAATGAGCGGCGCCACTTCGCTTGAGAACATCGATGCGAACGCGATGACAAGAAGCGCCACCGGCATGGCGAACAAGCCGAGCACATCGTTTTTATAGATCCCGTAGACGACGAGAAAACCGAGCACCATCATCATTCCGAAGAATGTCGTATACTCGTAAAGGTTAGAGACCGGCGCGTAGCCGACCCCGATCCAACGCATGATAAAATATCCCATTTGGGCGACAAAGCCGATGACGGCTAGCGTGAACGCATACTTACCGTAAGCGATCCGGTTGACGTTTCGGTCTTTGCGCATGCCGCTGACCGCGATTGTGAACAACACGGTCGCCACGGCGTAAAGAATGAACGCGATCAAGAGCAGGCGGCTGCTCCACTGAATCCACTCCATTATGATTCCCCTCTTTCTTTAGTTGAGTCGATGTCTGCCTTTTTTTCGAACCGAGCCTGGTCTTCCCAAATCGGCAGCCCATTTTTTTCTAGGAGCGGTGTGATCTCGCGGTGAAGCGACGACGGGTTCTTGTTCGTGAATCCAGCCACGAGCACGTCCGTCTCGTTATGACGTCGAATCCAGACCCGGCGGTGCGGCCAATACATCCCCATGACGATCCCGATCATGAAGATCGTCCCACCGACAATTAAAATCGGATACGTCGAGTCGCTCTTGACCCGAAGTCCGCTCGTACTCGCCATTTCCGTTCCTGCGAACTGGATCGCGTAACGATTGTCTTCATCGGCAACGTTCAATCGAATCCCGATCAAGTTCGATTCGGTCGTCCCATCCGGGTTCTCGACCGCTAAGAAGAAGGCAGGGTTCAACGCCCGTGGTGACTTCGTATCCGGCTGTCCGTTTCGAACTTCAAAGTCCGGATACAAGTCGTTGAGCGTCACCGTGACCTCGCCGAGATCGTATGTCGTCTCAGGGTCCGTCAAGTCAACCGTGAACGGTCCGTATATGTCACCTGTCTGTTTGTCACCGACGTTAAACGACATCGACAAAAACTCCGGTCGGCTTGAATACTGTTCCTGATACACTTCGTACTTATCAAATTTGAACGGATGGTTCACTTTCGTCGAACCGGTTTCGACTTCCTCGAGTTGCGGCGATCCGTCCTCGTTCGTTCCGGTCTTCTTGAACAGTGTCAGTTCCGTCTCATAGTTTTTCGGGACAGCACCGGCTTTTTCAATCGCTTCGGCGAACTTGGCGTCCTCCGCATTATTTTCTGGATCATACATCTCGAGGATGAACTGATCGTTACGAATGTAATACGTGTCATCGGTCGCCTCGAGCGCGACCGTGTCCCCTTCTCTCACCCATTCGAGCGTATCGGTGTGAAATGCCGGGAAGACGCGGAGCATCGCCCCCATAAAGAAGATGACAAGCCCGATGTGGTTGATGTATGGACCCCAACGACCAAACCGATACTTCTCGGCGAGTAGCGCATCGCCGTCGCGTTTTACATGATAACGCTTAGACTTCAACGCCTCACCGAGCGCGTCGATCTGTTCGTCCGTCCCTTTACCTTCACCGATCAGGCGTTGCCCGCGCATGAAGCGATCGGTGCGTCGGACCGGTTGATATTTCAACGCTTTATACAACGGAAAGAATCGATCGATCGAGACGACGATCAGTGACAACGTCAGCATCACGATCAACGTGATGTACCACCACGACGTATATAAGTTATGGAATCCTAACGTGTAATAAATCGTTCCTGGCGTGCCATATTCTTCGGTATAGTATTGACTCGCCGGCAATTGTTGCGGAATATACATCTCTTGCGGAAATGTCGTCCCGACCGCAGAACCGACGATAATGAGTCCAATCAACCAAAGACCGACTTTGACCGATGCAAAGAAACTCCAGACACGGTCAATCCAAGATCTCGGACGACGCTTCGACCGTAAATCGGCGCCGTCGTATTTCATATCTAGCATGTGTGCGCCCCCCGTTCGCTTACAATGACTTCTCGGCTAACTCTAACAGTTTCTCTTTCGTGAGTTCGCCTTCATACTTTTCAATGACTTTTCCGTCGGCATCGATGACGAACGTCACCGGTAAGTTATAAATGCCGTACGCCTTCTCGACTTCGCTACGTGTATCCATCAAGATCGGATAGTCGAGTTCGACGCCGAGGTCATTGATAAAGTTGTCGACCCGCAGCGGCGTCTCACCGACGTTCACGGCCCAAAAATCCACGCCCATATTTTGAAGCGTGGCATAGTTGTCTTGTACGACCGGCATCTCTTTCTCGCACGGTTCACAGAACGTACCCCAGAAATTTAACAGCATCCCTTTCCCATCATACGTTTCGCGCTCGACCATCGTCGTACCGTCAAGACTGACGAGTTTAAAGTTCGGCGCGTCGTCTCCGGCCTCGACCCGGCCATCGTTCCCGGCCTGCTCGATCAATTGCATGATGACGACCGCACCGGCAAACAGCACCATCGTCATAATCATGAGGCGCCAAAATGACCGCTTTTTCTTATGGGCCATCGCTTGATTCATCCGATCGCCTTGTTTCGTCTCTTTCGTCATGATTTCACACCATCCTTCAGTTGCTATTGTACTGAAAAAACAACGATAACGCACATTAACAGACTTTTTTCATCTTTTTGTCACAGAATCTCCACAAAAGAAAAAATCATCCTGTGTAAGGACGATTTTTAACTTGTTATTTTTTCTTTTTCTTGCCTCGTGGTTCATTTGGCACGACCGGGTTCGCGAGCTCACGGAGCTTGCTCACTTCCTTGCGTGACAACTCGCGCCAGTCGCCTGTCGTGAGTCCGTCGAGCGTCAAGAAACCGAACTGTTCGCGCTTCAGTTTGATGACTTCCGAACCGACTGCTTCGAGCATGCGTCGAATCTGACGGTTGTGCCCTTCCGAAATGACGATTTCGAGAATCGCCGAGTTCTTCTTATGGTCGACTGTCTTCATTCTGACTTTCGCGCTGCCCGTCTTATAACCGTCATCGAGCTCTAAGCCTGACTCGAGCTGCTTGATAGCGATATACGAAGGGATGTTTTTCACTTTCGCGACGTAACGTTTCGGGATTTTGAACTTCGGATGAGTCATCATGTTCGAGAATTCTCCGTCGTTCGTCAAGATGATGAGTCCCGTCGTATTGTAATCGAGACGACCGACCGGGAAGACACGTGACCCTGGTGGGACGAGATCGGTAACGACTTTGCGTCCTTTATCATCGTCGACCGTCGACACGTAGCCGCTCGGTTTGTAGAGCACGTAGTAGACGTGTTCTTCCTGTTCGATTTTGACGCCGTCGACTTCAATCTCCGACTTCGGTCCGACTTTCGTCCCGAGTTCACGAACGACTTTGCCGTTAATGCGAACCCGTCCGTCTAAAATCATTTCTTCGGCTTTACGCCGTGAGGCGATACCCGCTTGGGCAATCACTTTTTGTAAACGTTCCATTTAATCATTCTCCAATCTATCTTCCGTAATCGAAGTTGGCTGGCCGAAGAACAGATCGCCTTCGTCTGCCAACTCGTCAACAAACGTTAATGGTGGCAACTCCTCGAGTGAATTGAATCCGAAATGGTCAAGGAAATGCTCGGTCGTCCGGTACAGTTTCGCGCGCCCGATCGTCTTCGCCCGGCCGGCTGATTCAATCAGTCCTTTTGACAACAACGTATGAATGACGCGTTCGACTTTGACACCGCGGACTTCCTCGATATCGGCCCGTGTGACCGGCTGCTTGTAGGCGATGATGACGAGCGTCTCCATGGCCGCACGAGACAGCGCCTGTTCGGCCATCGTCCCGACATACCGTTGAATGTACTCGGACACGTCCGGGATCGTCACAAGCTTGTACACGCCGCCCGATTCGATCAATTGAAACGGACGCCCCGAATCCGTGAACGACGCCCCTAGCTTATTCAATTGTTCGCGGGCAGCGGCCTCAGAAATATCGAGCGTATCTGCTAGCGCCCGGACTTCCATGCCCTCTTCTCCGACGACAAACAATAGGCTTTCAATGATCGTTTCATAAGACAACAACGGCTTCATCCCTTTCCTTTGACGCTTCGACAAACGAAATGTGAATATCTCGGTCGACTTGCTTTGTCGTGACGACTCGTAACTTAATCAACTCAAGCAGCGCCATGAACGTGACGACGAGGTCGGACACGTCCGGCCGTTCTTCGAAGAATGCAAAAAACGACGTGTTCCGGTTCGCCGACACATGTTCATGCAAACGGGTCATCTGCTGTTCGAGCGTCCGCTCTTCCCGCTTGATCGTCTTTTTACGCCGTTCTTTCCAACGCTTCCGCTCGACCATCTTTGAATAGGCGTGCAACAAATCTGAAAAGTTGAGCGGTCCATCGTAAGGTTGGACCAGTTCAGACATGTACCGTGTCAAATCTTCGCCGGGACGGCTATATAGTTCGAGCCGTTGCTCTTCCTGCTCGCGCATGAAGACGACCGCTTCTTTATAAGCTTTGTATTCAATCAACTGTCGAATCAACCCTTCCCGAGTCGGCTCTTCGCCGAAATCCGGAATCTCATCGTCCTCGATCGGGACCGGTGGCAACAGTTGTTTGCTCTTTAATTGGAGCAACGTCGCCGCCATGACCAAATATTCACTGGCCACATCGAGCTCAAACTTTTGCATCGTCCGGATAAAGGCGACATACTGGTCCGTGACTTCCGAAACAGAGATGTCGGCGATATCGAGCTCCATCTTGCCGATCAAGTGGAGCAGCAAGTCGAGCGGGCCTTCGAACGTATCGATTTTGACGTTATACGCTTCCATAGAGACACCTGCCATTTAACATTTTTGCGCTTTAGTATAACATGTTTTGTAGTACAGTGACCACGAAAGGAGAAAATTGATGCTTACCCCTTTTTATCAGTATACGTTGCTGTTTGAATGTCATGCCGATTATTTCGAGTGCCACGAGGTGCTCGAAGAGGCGTGGCAGGATGGGAACCGTGAACATCTCGGCTATGCCGTCTTGATCCAGTACGCCGTCGCCCACTACCACTTCCGCCGGGGCAATACGGCCGGGGCCGTCAAGAGCGTCGCTGCATTGAAGCAAAAGCTTCCTTTGGCCAAAAGCGCTCTTGAACCGCTCGGCATCGACATGGAGGCGTTCACACGCGACTTGGAACGTTGGCCGCTCTCGGACACACTCCCGCTAGACGAGCCGACACGCCGACAAATCGACCGGTTGAAACCCACGTTCGAACCGACCTCCCTGACTTTCGACGAGCTCGTCCATAAACATATCCACCGTGACCGGACGCCCGTCGTTGAAGAGCGTCTGCTCGCGCTAGAACAACGACAAAAAGCTAGGCGCTGAGCCTAGCTTTTTATATCGAGACTTGATTCCATTTATCGAGCAAGTCACTCGTCTTCCCGTGACCGACAAGCGTCAAATCGAGCGGTAACAAGTTCCGCGTCTCATCGAGCAGTTCATATGAACGTTTTTCGCCACGGAACGAAGGCGACAAGGCGATATGATGGATGCACATCGTCGTCTCAAGCTGTTCCATCCCGATGATCCCGACGAAGTCTTCTTCGACTTTCCACAAGTAGAGGAACTTCGAAGCATCTTCCTCGTAAGACCGTACGAGTTCGAGAAGGGCGAGCGGAGACTTGTCGCTACATGAAAATGCGAGCAGCCCCATCGCCGTCTTCTCGTGCGATTGTTTATACTTCACCAGCATGGCTGGTCTCACCACCTTTAGTCAGACATGTTTCACGAAGTGATCACGTGAGAGACATGGCTCATTGTGCCATAACGTTTAGGCAGAAATCAATTCTCATCCCAAACTTTGACTTCAGCCATCTTCGTGCCTTGGCGAAGTTTGACCGCGTGTTCAAGGCCTGACGTCACTTTACCGAACACAGTATGAACCCCATCAAGGTGCGGTTGTGGCGCATGGACGATGAAGAACTGTGATGAGCCCGTGTTGCGCCCAGCGTGTGCCATCGAAAGCGAGCCGGCTTCATGTTTGTACGGGAACGAAGTCGACGTCTCGCAAGGGATCGTTTTACCTGAACCGCCCATACCTGTTCCGTCCGGGCATCCGCCTTGACTGACGAAGCCTGGGATGACACGGTGGAACGTCAATCCGTCGTAGAAGCCGCGGTTCGCGAGCTCTTCGAAGTTGTCGACCGTGATCGGTGCTGCGTCATGGAATAAATCAAATTCAATCATTTCACCGTTCTCTAATTTCATTGATCCTTTTTTCATATGGAAATACCCCTTTATGTTCATATAGTCAATAATCACTCACATTACCCATCTTATCAAAAAAAGACGTCTGCCTCCACTGTTTTGTGGAAACAGACGTTCTGACTTACTGGATGACCGCGTGGACGAGCGGACGTGCCTCTGGTTGAGTGGCGCCGATCGTGTAAGCATGATCCATGCGTTCAAGTGCCGAAGACATGTCTTCGATGTTTGAACGAAGGACCGCGATGACGTCACCCGCCTCGACTTTGTCGCCGACTTTCTTCTCGAGCGTGATACCGGCCGCGAAGTCGATCAAGTCGTCCTTCGTTGCCCGTCCCGCTCCGAGGAGCATCGCTGCGACACCGACCTCGTCCGCGATGATCGATTCGACGTAACCGGCTGTCTTCGCGACGAACGTCGTCTCAAATTGCGCTTGCGGGAATTTAGTCACATCATCGACGAGTGAGGCGTCCCCACCTTGTGCCGCGACGAACTGACGGAATACTTCAAGCGCGTGACCGTCGGCCATCCGGCGTTCAAGATCGGCGTATGCTTCGTCAAACGTCTTATAAAATTCACCGAGGACGGCCATATGACCGGCGATCGTGAGTGCGATCGTTTTCAAGTCTTTGACGTCTTTCCCAGACAATACTTCAATCGCCTCTTTCACTTCGTTCGCGTTCCCGATCTCAAAGCCGAGCGGTTGATCCATATCGGTGATGACGGCGATCGTCTTGCGACCGACGTTTTTCCCGATGGCGACCATCTCTTCAGCAAGTGCTTTCGCGTCGTCGAACGACTTCATGAACGCACCAGACCCTGTCTTGACGTCAAGGACGATGCTGTCGGCACCGGCCGCGATCTTCTTCGACATGATAGAGCTCGCGATGAGCGGGATCGACTCGACCGTCGCCGTCACGTCGCGGAGCGCGTAAAGACGTTTGTCGGCCGGCGTCAAGTTGCCCGTCTGCCCGATGATCGACATCTTGATGTCGTTCACTTGCTTCGTGAACTGAGCTTCTGTCAACTCGACGTTGAACCCTGGGAATGATTCGAGCTTGTCGATCGTCCCACCTGTATGACCGAGCCCGCGCCCGCTCATTTTAGCGACCGGGATACCGATCGATGCGACGAGTGGGGCGACGATCAAACTGATCTTGTCACCGACGCCACCCGTTGAGTGCTTATCGACTTTTTTCCCTTCAATTTTAGAAAGGTCGATGACGTCACCTGACTTGACCATTTCCATCGTCAACGCCGCCGTCTCTTTCTCGGTCATGCCATTGAAATAAATCGCCATCGACAAAGCAGACATTTGATAGTCTGGAATCGTCTCATTCGTGAAGCCTTCCACGACGTAGCGGATCTCCTGTTCGTTTAATTCTCCACCGTTACGTTTTTTCAAAATCAAATCGACCATACGCATAAGTTTCGTCCTCCTAGAATTGTTTTAGTCACATGCTTTTAATCGTGCCACGTACGAGTGAAAGGAAGTCTTGACGGACGCGCTCTGTCGTCTCGATGACTTCTTCGTGGTTGAGCGGTTGGTCAAGGATACCTGCGGCCATGTTCGAGACGCACGAAATTCCGAGGACACGCATGTCTGAGTGACGAGCCACGATGACTTCTGGTACGGTCGACATGCCGACGACGTCGCCGCCGAGCAGACGGGCCATCTTGACTTCGGCCGGTGTCTCGTATGTCGGACCGGTGTTCCCGAAGTAGACGCCTTTTTGAATCTTGAGACCGAGGTCTGACGCGACCCGCTCTGTCAACGCGACGAGTTGTTTGTCGTACGCCTCTGACATATCCGGGAAGCGTGTCCCGAAGTCGCTCGCGTTCTTGCCGATGAGCGGGCTCGTACCGAAGAAATTGATATGGTCCGTGATGACCATCAAGTCGCCCGGGTTGAACGCCTCGTTGCAAGCACCAGCGGCGTTCGTGACGATGAGCGTCTCGACACCGATCAATTTGAGGACACGGACTGGGAACGTGACTTGTTCCATCGAATATCCTTCATAGAAATGGAACCGTCCTTGCATCGCAACGACACGTTTCCCTTCAAGGTCACCAAAGACGAGCTGTCCGACATGACCTTCGACTGTCGAGACCGGGAAGTGCGGAATATCTTCGTAAGGAATCGCGACCGGATTCTCAATCTCGTCGGCGAGCACGCCAAGACCCGATCCGAGAATGAGTCCGATTTCTGGCGTTCCGTTCATGCGTTCCTGTAAAAATGCTTTTGTTTCGTTCCAATTTACCATGTGTAGTGCCTCCTCAAATTTCGTTTAAGAAACTGTTTCCGATTGCTGGTGCGTCGACGTCAAAGTTATCCGCCACCGTGGCGCCGATATCTGCGAACGTAGCGCGAACGCCGAGGTCGACCGCAGTCGAACCGTGGTGATGGACGATGAGCGGGACATATTCCCGCGTATGGTCCGTCCCTGGTGCCGTCGGATCGTTACCGTGGTCGGCCGTGATGATCAGCAAGTCGTCTTCACGCAAGCGAGCAAACACTTCAGGAAGACGGGCGTCATACTCTTCGAGCGCGACCGCATATCCTTCCGGATCCCGGCGATGGCCGAACAATGCGTCAAAGTCGACGAGGTTCAAGAAGCAGAGCCCTTCGAACTCCTCATCAAGCGAAGCGACGAGTTTGTCCATCCCGTCCATGTTCGACTTCGTACGGACCGCTTTCGTCACGCCTTCTCCGTCATAGATATCACTGATCTTCCCGAGGGCAATCACGTCTTTGCCAGCTGTTTCGAGCGTGTTCATGACCGTCTTGCCGAACGGTTTGAGCGCATAGTCGTGACGGTTTGACGTCCGGACCCAAGCACCAGGCGTTCCGAGGAACGGCCGGGCGATGATCCGTCCGAGCATGTACGGATCTTCGCGCGTGATGTCGCGCGCGTATTCGCAGATGCGGTACAGTTCTTCGAGCGGGACTACTTCTTCGTGGGCCGCGATTTGAAGCACCGAGTCGGCCGACGTATAGACAATCAACGCACCTGTCGCGACATGCTCTTCACCGAGCTCGTCTAAAATTTCCGTTCCTGATGCCGGCTTGTTGCCGATGATGTCGCGTCCACTGAACTCTTTAAGCCGGTTGATCAAATCGTCCGGGAATTCCTCGAACACACGGAACGGCGTATCGATGTGGAGACCCATGATTTCCCAATGACCAGTCATCGTATCTTTCCCGGCCGAAATTTCTTCCATCCGACCGAACGCGCTCGGCGCGCTTGACGGTTCGATGCCTTCGATCGGTTTAATGTTCGCTAATCCGAGCTTGCCCATGTTCGGCATGTTCAGGCCGCCATGCTCACGAGCGATGTGACCTAACGTGTCTGAACCGACGTCTCCGAACTGGTCGGCATCTGGGGCTTCCCCGATCCCGACTGAGTCCATGACGACTAAGAATATACGTTTAAATTTCTTCACAAAAGTTCCTCCTTTAAGTGTCTAGGCCCGCGGGTGATGCTTACGGTACACATCGTGGAGCCGCGCCTTGTTGACATGTGTGTAAATTTGAGTGGTGGAGAGATCGGCATGGCCGAGCATTTGCTGGATGGCGCGCAGATCGGCACCATTCTCGAGCAAGTGCGTCGCGAACGAGTGACGCAGCACGTGCGGTGTGATCTCTTTCGGGATACCGGCGTCTTTCGCCCGTCGCTTGATGATCTTCCAAAACCCTTGGCGGCTAAGCCGACCGCCACGTCCGTTCAAGAACAACGCCTCGGTCTCCCGACCACCGAGGCCGTTTCGCGCTTGCTGGATGTAACGTTCGACAAAATTTTGGGCGACCGACGACACCGGAATGATCCGGGCGCTCTCGCCTTTGCCTTCACACTGTAAATACCCCAGTTCAAACTGTAAATCATCCAAATCAAGACCGAGAAGTTCGCTGACGCGCATGCCTGTCCCGTAGAGCAGTTCGAGCATGGCACGATCCCGAAGCGCGAGCGGATCGTTCGTCGGGACGCTATCGAGCAACCGCTCGACTTCGTCTTGCGACCACGTGTCCGGCAGATGTCGCTCCGCTTTCGGCGTCTCTAAGTAAAGTGCCGGATCAGTCGAGGCGCCGCCGCTCATCTTCAGATGGTGATGAAACGTGCGAATCGAACTGACGGCTCGCCGCAGTGACGAGGCGGCCCGACCCGCTTGCGACAGTTCCTCTAAATGCTTGACGATATGTGAGCGCGTGACTTCATTCCACTCGGTCACCCCAAGTTGGGTTAGTGTCGATAAGTACTGGGTCAAATCGCTCGCATAGGCTTGTCTCGTGTTGGTGGACATTCTTTTCTCAACCGTCATATATTGTAAAAACGACTCGACTTGCGAACGCATGACATCCCCCTCCTTCCTCGCTACACCTGAATACGCTTACATCATATCACTTATGTAAACCGTTGTGAAGACGTCTGACCTCATTTTTTTGTAAGTTTTTTTGACAGTTTTTTGTCATCGATTTCACGTCCGTTTTCTCCAGGAAATCGACTGACAATCCCGCTGTATCACTGGTAAGATGAACGTAGTTGAAAAGGAGTGATGACGATGAACATCGAACACGTTGCCGTATGGGTCCACGACCTCGAACGGATGCGCCGCTTTTACGAGACATACTTTGGTGCCAGCGCCAACGACAAATATACGAACCGGCACAAACAGTTCACATCGTATTTTTTAACGTTTCCGGAATCAGCGTGCCGACTCGAGCTGATGTCGCGGTCGGACATCCAAGGCGAAGCGATGCCGGCACTCGGCTGGGCGCATGTCGCCTTCGCGCTAGGCAGCGCCGAGGCCGTCGACGAATTGACGGCGCGCTTGCAGGCTGATGGCTATGAACTCGTCGATGGACCGCGTCTGACCGGGGACGGCTATTATGAGAGCGTCGTCCACGATCCAGAACGAAACAAAATTGAACTGACGATTTGACGGCACGATGAACAAGGGAGGACAAGCCGCTCGGCTTGTCCTCCCTTGTTTCGTCAACCGTTAATGACGGCTTTATGCCCTTCGAGCGTGACGCCTTTCGCTTGGCACACTTTACAGATGCCATGGAACGTCAAACGATGGTCTTTGATTAAAAATTCATACTTGCTCTCGACTTTCTTCTCGACGTCGACGAGCAGGTCTTCCATGATCTCTTCGACTGATCCGCACTCGACACAGACGAGGTGATGGTGCGAATGGTTCGCCCCTTCTGGTCTGAGATCGAACCGGGCGACACCGTCACCGAAGTTGACTTTGTCGACGACGCCGAGCTCGGTCAACAGTTCGAGTGTCCGGTACACGGTCGCGAGACCGATTTCGGGTGCGATACTCTTGACGAGCATGAACACGTTCTCTGCACTTAGATGGTCTGTCTCATTCTCAAGCAAGATACGGACCGTTGATTCTCGTTGTGGTGTCAATTTATATCCTTTGGCGCTCAATTGCTGTTTGATCCGTTCAATTCGCGTTTCCATAAGGCGCCCCCTCTTTACATAATTCACTATTCAAAGCATACCGAAGTTCCGTCGATTTTTCAAATTAAAATCATTACTATGTAAGTCTATCACAACCTACTACAGATTAGAATTATTTCAATTTAGATAATTGCCACCATTGAATCGCCATAATCGTCTTGGCATCGGTGATCCGGCCGCTCGCTAAAAGTTCGCCTGCTTCTTCGAACGTATAACGTTCGACTTGTAAAAATTCGTCCTCGTCTAGGTTCATCGCTCCCGCCGTCAAACCTTTGGCGACGAACACGTCAACGCGCTCACTACAAAATCCAGGTGCCCCGTAAAACGAGAACATCTTTTCAAGCGACTCAGCTTTATAACCGGTCTCTTCCTCGAGTTCACGCTTCGCACTCGCGAGCGGCTCTTCTCCGATTTCAAGTTTCCCGGCCGGAATCTCGAGTGACATCGATTCGAACGCTTTCCGGTATTGCTCGACGAGAACGATCTTGTCGTCCTCATCGATCAACAATATCGCGACGGCCCCATTATGATACACAAGCTCTCGGACCGACGTTCCTCCGTTCGGGAGCTCGACGACATGCTTCTCGACATCGAAAATCTTCCCTTGATAGATGACTTCCCGTTCAATCGTTTTCTCTTCCATGGTTATGTACTCCTCACGTTTTCTTATATACTGTAATTATGAGTCAAATCAATCGACGGAACAAGGAGGAATTATCGATGGTAGAACTTGGACTAGGAACGATGTCGATTTTAAAACAAGGTGACGATGAGGGCCGACGGATTCTCGAGGCGGCTTACGCGTCAGGGATCCGTCATTTTGACACGGCTGACGTCTATGACCGTCACGACGTCGAACGGCTCGTCGGTGAGACGTTTGCCGGTCGGCGGGACGATTTGTTTTTGACGAGCAAAGGCGGAAATGAATGGACCGAGGACGGAATGCGCTGGAACCCAACCCCTTCTTATTTAGAACAGGCGCTTCACGGTTCTCTCGAACGACTACAGACGGATTACTTAGACTTATATTACGTACATGGTGGAACGATGGAAGACGACCTTGACGCGACGATCGATTTCATGCGCCGACAAAAGCAGGCCGGGGTCATCCGTCAAATCGGGCTCTCCTCGATTCGTCCGAACGTGATCCGCTACTGGCTTGAGCACGGGGAGCTCGATGTCTTGATGACACCGTACTCACTGCTCGACCGCCGCATCGAATCGCTCGGGCAAGACGTTCCGCTCGTCGGTCGAGGACCGCTCGCTAAAGGGCTGTTGACCGATGAATGGTCCGAGCGCTTGAGCGCTAAGGGCTTCGAGTCGTGGAGCGAACCCGAGTTACGCAACCTCCTGTCGACGTTACCACACCCGATTCAAGCGTATGCGCTCGCTGCCGCGAAACGGACGTGTGCCGTCGTCTTGCCTGGCGCTTCTTCTGTTGAGCAGTTGCAGCAGACGATTGACGCGTATCATGACGACATCAATGAGCGTGCACTCGATAAACTACTGGCTCGTCTACCGATTCATCCGTATACAAAACATACGACCTGAACGTCAGGTCGTATGTTTATCGCGCTGTTTCATTTGTTCGATCGCCCAATCGGCCCAATCGGCATAGTTTTCCATCATGCGGATCGCATATTCACTCGTCAATAAGTACCCGAGCGTGTCCGCTTCCGATTGATGGGCTGCTTGGAACGCACGAATTTGATGTGCGACTTGTTCATGATGCGTTTTCGTCTCCTCGACGTAACGGATTGCCTCGTCGAGCGGAAGCAGTTGCAGCAGGCTGACGCGCAGCAGGTTCTCATCTTTCATCTTCGGCTGAAACGACGTCGGTTGTCTGAGCCAGTCAATCAACTCTTGACGTCCCGTCGCTGTGATCGAATAGATCTTCTTATCGGGAAGATCATGTTGGGTCACATGCTCTGACGAAACGAGGTGCTCGTCTTCCATCTTTAACAGTTCCCGATAAATCTGTGTATGATGGGCGTGCCAAAAGTGGATCATTTGCGCTTTGAACGTCGCGTTCAAGGCGTAGCCGGTCGCAGGCTGATGGGTCAACAACCCGAGTAGTGCATGACGTAACGCCATAACCATCACCATTCCCTTGCAGTTCAGTTTTTTTAAGTGTAGCACAATCTCTTGTAAGTCCGAGAATGTCAATCGGTTGACGGGCGCACTGAAGACACAGACAATGAGAGAAAGGAGTGATCAATCATGAAACCAATACAATCTGAACAACAATTCCAAACTGCCATTCAAGATAAAGGAATGGTCATCTTCACGACGTCTTGGTGCCCGGACTGCCGCCGCCTCGACATGTACGTCGACGAACTCGTCAAAGACTACCCGCAATTCAACTGGTACGTCGTCGATCGCGACGAACTGCCTGAACTGTCTGACACGCAGGAAGTCCGTGGCATCCCGTCACTGCTCTTCTATAAAGAAGGCGTCAAACAAGAACACCTTCATTCGGCGCATGCGAAGACGGAAATGCAAATTCGGTCGTTCCTCGACACGTTGAACGCCTAATCAAAAGACGACCGCGGTCGTCTTTTTTAGTGCGTGAATTTCTGCATGTAGCGCCTGTCGATTTGACGCTTGATCCAATACGAACACCGGCCGTGCCACGTCAAGCGTCCAAACGTGAGTAAGGCGTGTCCCGGGGTCGTCAATAAAATATTGAGCGACGTCCGCTGTTTGTATGGCTTTTGGTCACCGAGGAGCGCTGACGCGACGTGACGGCCCGAGCGGACCGCGTCGACGCCTCCGTTCAAGCACATTGCCATATCCCCGGTGATGTAAATATCTTGATACGTCGCGTGACGCAAATAAGCGTCGGTCGGAATAAACGACCCCTCCTCGGCAAGGCCTGAGCGGTGCCACCACTCGACCGGCACGACTCCAGTCGCGTCAAGGACAAGACCGTCTGGCGCGTCCCCACCCTCATACTGTTGCGCGATCAGCGTCACCCCGCTTGCAACGAGACGACGGGCAATGTGACGGCCGACCCGGTTCGGCAAGTCGGGCAAAATCTGCTTCGCATAGAGCGTGACGTGTTGCTTCGACCTCACGCAAGCGAAAGCGAGCTCGACGCCAGCTTTGCCCCCTCCGACGATCGTGACCGCACGGCTCGCTTGAATCTGTTCGATCGCTACGTCCGTCATCGGTTTCAAGCCCGTTCCGATCCCTCGGCTCTTCGCACCTGTCGCGAGCACGAGGTGATCATAAGCGATCATACCTTGATCGGTCTCGATGATTCGCTTGACCGGGTCGAGCGAGATGAGTCTGCTCGCGACCGGTGTGACATCCGGTCGCAAGTTGACGACTGCCGAAGCCATCTCATTTGCGATCACTTGGGGGAACGCCCCGGTATAAATCGTTTCCTCAAGTCCGACATAACTGACCTCGTACCGTTCACGCAACTGTTCGATCCGCGCTAAAATTTCGAGTTGCCCGTGACCGAGCCCGACTAGGACGAGCCGCGGCTTCATCGTAAAATCCGCCGTGCTTCCAACAGGCGCTGGCTGATCGTGAACACTTCAAGGATGAGGAACAGCGTCGCGACGACCCCGATCCACGACGGGAACAAAATCATGAGCGTGAACAAGATGAAGCACTCCGTCCGTTCAAGGAGACCCGGTTGATAATAAAATGATTTCTCAGAACGTTTTGAACTGCTGGCTCCGACGGCGAGAAACAGCGTCATCGCAACGACGAAGGATCCGAGCAAGAAGAGAAAGACCGGCATGTGCTCAGGGTAACGAAGCGCCAGCGCAACGACGACCGAGATCTCGACGATGCGATCGAAGACGAGGTCGAGCACTGTGCCAAACCCCGTCTTCCGAGAGCGGCGCGCCATCGTCCCGTCAATGACATCGAGAAGACCCGACAACCAAAGCAGGGCGACCGCTGTCCAAAGCATGTCATTATAAATAAAGAACCCGACCGAGATTCCGATGACGCCTCCAAGGATTGTCACTTCGTTCGGTGTGAAATTCCATTTTAGAAGCCGATCGGCCCCTCGTTCAACGATGGGACGAACCCAGCGGCTTCCGTACGTGTCTAGCATCAAACCACTCCTTTTTTCTTCCGCAAATAGTAGGTCTCCCCGACCTGAAACGCTTCATCCCGGGGGAGAATGATGTACGTACCGGTCGCGAGGCGATACTCGCCTAGGCGATTGCCGAAGCGATTCAACTGTCGGACGAGTAGGACCGGTTCGCCTGCTTCTTCCGTCACTTCCATCATCGTCGCCGGATAAGACGAACCCGAAAGCTCGATAAAGTCTCCAAACGCCGGCTCAGTTTCGTATAGTTCGCCTGGCGTCCCCGTCGCCAGGACTTCTCCGTCCTCGAGCAACGTCACCCGATCGGCGACGAGCATCGCTTCTTCCCGGTCGTGGGTCACGAGCAACGCCGTCAACTCGAGTTGTTGGACGAGGTCCCGGATCAGCCGCTGCAACTCGTACTTCAAATCCGGATCGAGATTCGTGAACGGCTCATCTAATAAAATGAGCCGCGGCTCGGCCGCAAGGGCACGGGCAAAACTGACACGCTGTTGCTCGCCTCCGGAAAGTTCGTGGATGTCATCGTCATATCGGCCCGGAAGGCGGACACGGGCAAGCCACGCCTCTGCCTGCTCCCGGGACCGGTTTTGAGTCGCGAGCGTCACGTTCTCCCCGACCGACAAATGCGGGAACAGAAGCGGTGATTGTGACAGCATCGTGATGCGCCGCTTGTGAGGAGGCGTCCCGAGGAGCGGCTCTCCGTCCCACGTCACCGTCCCCGTGTCTGCCGTCTCAAGTCCGGCGATAATCCGTAGCAACGTCGACTTCCCGGACCCGCTCACCCCGACAAGCGCATGGATCTCTTTCTTGTCAACGATCAGGTCGACCCCGTTCAACACGTCGCGTTGTTTAAAGTTTTTTTGTATTCCCGTAACGACTAAACTCATCTTAACCGCTCCTTCATAATTCGTACCGATACGCGAAACAATCCTCCGAGACCGATATACAACAAGACCGGTAACAAGATGAGGACCCACGTGTTTTGTAGTGCCAATGAAACGTCATTTCCTGCATACGATTGATACAGTTGTGTCGTGACGGTCGGGATGAGCCCTGCACCGATCAATTGCACGAGCACGAACTGACCGAGAACGATGACCGTCGAGAACAAGACGATCGTCCGCATCGTCGCCGCCAACAAAGGAAACAGCACCATGCTAAATCGAGGCAGCGGCGGCAGTGTCATCGTCTGCTCAAGGAGCGGGCGTCCGATCACATACATCGCATTGTAGGCGAGCCGGATCGAGTACGGGAGCGTCGAGACGAGCAAGACGAGCAAGACACCGGCATAAGTCCCGACGAGCCCGACGTTCGCGAGCACGATGTACATACCGAACATACTCGCCATGACCGGAATGAACAACGGGATAAAGACGAGCCATTCGACGAGTGTCCGCCACCTCGACTCTGTAAAAATCAGCCACCACGCTGTCCCAAGACCGAGCCAGACATTGATGACGGCCAAACTGATGACGTAGAACACCGTGTTCATGAGCACTTCATCCAATCGGATCGGAGAAGGCAAACCGAAGAGTAAGCCGAGAAACGGGAACAAGATGAAACTGATGATCAGGACCCGACTCATCGCCTCACCCCTTTTTCAATCCGGCGTCTTCGTTTGACCGTAACGAGATACGATACAAAAGCCCCGACTGAGATCAATAGTGTCCAAACGAGTGCGACCGCGTAGGATTCATTCGCGTTTAAAAACAACCCTGTCGTCAGCCGTTCGTATGCGAGCACCCCGAGCAGCTCCGGGAATGTGACCCCGAGCAGGGCCGGTACCTCGTAAGCGAACGAGATGAACGCCACTAAAATCCAAAACGAGTCCAAGAGCGGCTTCAGTAAAAACGGCCACTCCGCGACTTTGAACTGTTCGAACCGCGTGAGTTGGAGCGTCTTCGCCATATCGAGATAGCCGCGATTCAGTTGCCCGTATGTGCCGAGCATCATCAAAAAGACGAACGGCACTTCTTTCCACACATACGTCAATATGATGACAAAGTGATGGCGCTCGTTCGCTTCCACAAGCCCGTAAAACGGAAAACCGCCCGAGAACAACAACAAAAATAAATACGCACCTGCGACATGCGGCACGAACATCGGCAATTTGAGCAGCGCTGAAAGCCAAACCGCCTCTCGAATCCGGACCGTTCGTGCCAACCACGTCCCGATGAGTAGCGAAATCGTCGTCGAGACGAGCGTCACGTAAAGCGTGACGGCTAAACTCGCCCGCCACGCCGCATCGCGCCAAAGTGACGTCCATTCGAATGAAGCGGTCTCACCGGCTAGAAACGCCAGACCGGCGAGCGGTAGCAATAAGACGATGACGCTCAAGCCGACGCTACCTCGCGACACGGGACCATCCTTCACGAACTTGATCGATCACGCTCGGCCCGAAGTCGGCAATCGAACGTTCGGCAAGTTGTTCAGGGTCTGGATACGTGACGCCCGTGTCCAGTTTGAGGAAGGCTTCCCGGTCCGCTCGTTCAAGCTTCGTCAAATCGAGCGACGTCCCGTCCCCCCAATACGTCGCATCTTGTTTGGCGAGTTGGGCTTCCGGTGACAACAATTCATTGATCACGACGATGGCACCGTTCGGATTGCTTGCGTTGAACGGGACCGCGAGAAAATGCGTCGAGGCGATTGAATGGTCGAGGACGAGTGCACGCGTCCCGTCTGGAAACACGCCGTCGTTTCGCTCGGCCTCAGCACGACGCTCATTGAATCCCATCGTCATCCACACGTCACCTTTCGCATAAAGTTGGTCGAGTTGGGCGAGTGACTTCGGATACGTCGCTCCTTGTTTCCACAGATTCGGTGACCACGTCGCGAGTTCATCCCAAAATGCATCCGGGATCGTTTGATCGCTTCGGATCGTTTCCCCGTACTCGGCATAGAGCAGATGGCGGACGAACGCGTTACCGGTGAAGTCTGTCACTTCAGGATACGTGAAACGGCCCGGATTTGCTTCGGTCCAACGATGTAGTTCTTCGAACGTCGCCGGAGGATTCGTCACTTTGTCGGCATCATAGTGCAGCACGAACTGAACGTTGCCCCACGCCACCTCGAGTCCGTCGGTCGGCGTCCCGGCGTCGGTCGCTTGCGCGGTCTCGTTCAAAAGTGCTGCGTTCGGGATTTTATCGAGCAGGTCGCCTTGTAGAAGCTCCGCCTCGGCCGCGTTTCTAAAATTATCACCATTGATCCACATGAGGTCGATCGTGCCCGCCTCTCGGTTCGAACGTTTATCAAGTGACAGTTGGCGAATGAATTCGGCCGTGTCCATCGGGACGCGATTCAACTCGATATCGTATGTTTCTTTCAAGCGCGGTGCGACGTAGTCATCGATGTAACGGTTGATGCCGTCGTCCCCGCCCCACAAGTAAAAGTTGACCGTCGTTTGCTCAGCCTCTTGAACCGCCTCGTCAAACGTCGGGGCCAAGTCTGCTCCCGTCGTCCCGCAGGCGCTGAGGAAAACAAGCGCAAACAGCAGCCCAAATTGTCGTATTCGTCGCATCGTACTTCCCCTCTCTCTACTACTTTTTGTCAAATCCCCGTTTTGCCAACCGTTCGAACCAAATCGGGCACATTGCGTACAGTTTTCCGCCTAAGTCCATCCACCACGGGGCGTTGACTTCACGTTTCGACTGTTCAAACGCTGAGACGACCCGCTGTGCCAACTGATCTGGGTCGAGCATGATACGACGCACACTCTGTTCATAGCGCCCCGTCTTATCAGCACGATCAAAGAACGGCGTGTTGATCGGACCAGGATTGACCGTCAGTACATGGACACCTGCCGGCTTCAGCTCGAGCCGGAGCGCGTTTGAAAACTGGAGCAACGCCGCTTTCGATCCGGCGTACACGGCCGACTTCGGGGTCGGCACTTTGGCAGCTTGCGAGCAGACGTTTATGATCGTCCCGCCTCGCTTCATCCGGCGCCCACAGTCACGCGACATCACCATCGGCGCGATCGCGTTCAAGCGCATCGTCTCTTCGATGACGTCCGTCGTTTGATCAACGACCCGGTCAAACTCACCGACGCCGGCGTTGTTGACCCAACCGTCGATTGGTCCATATTTCTGTACGACATCGTCGACGAGCGTCTCATAACTTGTCAAAACATCCGCGACCATCCAGTCTGCAGATAGTTTCGTCCCGAGCTCTCGAAGGCGCGTCTCGTTTCTGGCAATTAACGTCAGCTTATAGCCCGCTGCCGAAAAAGAATGCGCCAAAGCGGCACCAAAGCCGCTCGACGCACCCGTGATCACAATATGTCTCATTCCATTGCTTCCTCCACTCTCACATAAATCCATTTGCCATCGGTTAACTGCTTGACGACATGCCCGCGCTCCTCGAGCAATGTCAACCGCGCGAACACTTCGCTGAAGACAAGCGGCATCGCCCGGCGCATCTTCCGCCCGTACAGCCGCATCGACCAATCGAACACACTCAAGCCGTCGGCCCAGTCGTTCAGCAGCTGTTCGCTCCGTTCATAGCGTTGACTAATCCTTGATTCGATGAGCACCCGCGGATGCTCAATCGGATTACCGTGTCCGCTCACGACGAGCTTAATATCAAGCTCCTGTAACTTTCTAAGCGAGTCGAGATACAGTAAGACCGGTGACGCAAACCCTTCGTCCTCATACGGTTGTTCGATCAACGGGTTCGGTTCGACCGCATCGATCAAATGATCACCGGCGATCAAGACGCCGCCCGGTCCGAGCAGTCCGAGTTGATCGCTCGCGTGTCCCGGCAGATGAATCGTCTTCCATGCCCCGTCGCTCGTCACGTCTTGCCCTTCTTCGAACGTCATCGTGACGGTCGTCGGACCGATCCAACGTAGCGCCTCCCGGTAGTCCGGCAACTTGGTGATGATCGACTCCGGTGCCCCGAACCAATGAGCCAGTTCATATAAGAAGTGATTGCCTTTTTTAATAAAGTTCGGTGTCTGTTCCAAATAACGAACGAGCTTCTCGTGACCATAGACTGGAATCGAGGCGTCCCGCAGCCGCCAAGCTTGACCGGCATGGTCGGCATGATGGTGCGTTAAAAATAGAAAATCGATATCCGCTAGCGTCAGTTCGAGTTCAGCCAATTCGCCGTTCAAGGATGCCCATGCCTCTTCCGTATCCGGGCCACAGTCGACCATGAAAAACCGGCCCCCATGCTCTACGATGTATACGTTCACGTTACCGACCTCAAACGGTGTCGGAATATCGAGTCTTGCCAGTTGGCTTGAAATCCAGTTCGCCACGTCCACACAACCCCTTCCACCTATCTTCATTCATTATACCTGTCAGAAAGAAGGGATTTCAATGGCACAAAAAAAGGAGGGGATTTCTCCCCTCCAATCGTTTATAAGTTAATGACGGTCACTTTATCGCGTGTCATCGTTTCAAGACTGCGTCCGATGCCTTGGACACCGAGACCTGATTGTTTCACACCGATGAACGGGAAGTGGTCAGGACCGCGTTCCGTTCGACCGTTGACTTGGACCGTACCGACTTCGAGCTTGTCGGCGACCGTGAACGCACTGTTCACGTTTTGCGTGAACACGCTCGCTTGAAGACCGAACTCTGACTCGTTCGTCAGTTCGATCATCTCGTCGAGCGAGCTGACACGGATGATCGGAAGAACAGGTCCGAACGGCTCTTCCCAAGCGACACGCATCTCACGCGTGACGTGATCGAGCAGCGTCGGGTGAAGCAGGTTGCCGTCGCGTTCGTTACCGTGGACGACCGTAGCACGCTTGTTGACGGCGTCGTCGATCAAGCCTTGAACGTAGTCAGCCGACTTTTTGTCGATGAGCGGGACGATGAAGCTGTTGTCGACTGGCGAACCAACCGTGAGCTTCTCGACACGCTGTTTCAACATGGCGACGAGTTCGTCCGCTTGATCTTCGAGCACGAAGACGCGTTTGATCGCCGTGCAACGCTGACCTGAGTAAGAGAACGCACCGCTGACGATTTGATCCGCCGCAAGCGTCATGTCCGCGTCTTCTAAGACGAGCGCCGGGTCTTTGCCACCGAGCTCTAAGACGACCGGGACCATCGATGCCTGTTGTGACAAATGTTGACCGGTTCCTGTACCGCCTGTGAATGTGATCATGTCGACACCTGGGTGCGACGTCAAGTAGTCGCCGATGACCGAACCGCGACCCGTCACGAGGTTCAACAATCCGCTCGGAAGACCGGCGTCTTGCAGTGCCTCGACCATTTTGACGCCACTGATCGCACCTTGCGTCGCCGGTTTGAAGACGACCGCGTTCCCCGTAATAAGGGCCGGGGCGATTTTAGCAGCGGCTAAGTTGACCGGATAGTTGAATGGTGAGATCGCGAGAACGACACCGAGTGCCTCTTTTTTGATGATCGCCATTTTGTTTTTTGATCCGCCCGGGAACGAATCGCCTTGCATGAATCCACCTGTGAAACGAAGTCCTTCCTCAGCCGTATAACGAATAATCTCAGCTGTGCGGACGACTTCTTTCTTCGCGTCGCTCAAGTTCTTCCCGACTTCGCGCATGATGATTTGACCGATCTCATCGACGCGTTCTTCGAGTTTGTCCGCCCATGCGTACAACAGCTCGGCGCGCTTGTTGACCGGAAGCGCCGCCCACTCTTGTTGTGCACGTTTAGCACCGTGAATCGCCTCGTCGACTTCGTCGCGCGACATCGCTTGGACGTGTCCGACGATTTCTTCTGTATAAGGTGAAACGAGTTCGACCGTCTCATTTGTTGTTGATTCTTGCCATTGCCCGTTAATTAAATATGGATACGTGTTCATACTCATAATCTCTATCTGCCTCCTGAGTAAGCTGTGATATCTCGTTGCCACCCTCATTGTATGCAAAATCAATTCCGTTGAACAACTATAAAGATTCAGTTTATGTAATGTAAACGGTTACTCCATGATTTTTCGTGATTTTTGACCTGACTTTGACACTTTTCAACTGAAGACTTTGATCGATTTGACCGATAGAGAGGAAGAGAGAACGCGATATAGGAGGGACCACCATTGAGCATGGATCATAATATTTTACTTGAAGCAGGTACGAACGAGTTAGAAATCGTCATTTTCCAGTCAGGCCCGTTTATTTTCGGGATTAACGTCATGAAGGTTCGCGAGATCATCACGATGCTTCCACTCACCCCGTTACCTGGAACGCCTGAGGCGATCATGGGGTTGATCGAACTACGCGGTGAAGTCATGACGGTCATCGATCTCCCGATGGTCATCGGCCATCCACGTGAAGCCGGAGACGGGGATCGCTTGATCGTCTGTGAGTTTAACGGTGAGAAATCGGTGCTCCGAGTCGACCAAGTGACAGAGATCAAGCGCATCTCATGGGAACAGATCGATACACCGTCAGATCTCGCCCGCGGTGTCCAAGGCATCACGAACGGCGTCGTCAAAACAGGAGACCAAATGATCATTCTTCTCGACTATGAGCGCATCGCTCTCGAGTTGTCACGAAAAGACATCATGGCTCGTGAATCCGTCAAACGACTCGGTGCAAGGGAACGCTCGAACAAACAAGTGTGGATCGCAGAAGATTCGGAGATGCTTCGCACCTTGATCATCGACACGCTCGATGAGGCAGGCTACTTCAACACGACAATCTTCAACAACGGGAAAGAAGCGCTTGATGCGTTCGAGCAAGATGGTGTCGAGTGCGATCTGCTCATCACCGACATCGAGATGCCACAAATGGACGGGTTACATTTGACGAGACGGCTACGCGAAATGGACCGCTACGCGACATTACCGATCGTAATTTTCTCGTCACTCATCTCAAACGACTTGAAACATAAAGGCGACGCCGTCGGCGCGAACGCACAAATCACGAAGCCTGAGATCGGCATGTTGATCGCGACACTCGATGAGTTTTTAGCCTAATGACAAACGGAGGGGCCGCAAAATTGCGGCCCCTCTTTCATTACACCAATCGATTGAAATAGGCGTCCCACTCGACAGCGAACCGTTTCATTTGACGCTCGATGTCTTCAAGCACCGGTTCAAGGTTCTCGACCTCGTTCGTCTCACCGGCGAGTTCAAGTTGTTGGAAATGCGACGCCGTCTCGTCGAGTCCGACCGAATAAGAGGCGCCCTTTAACAAGTGGGCGAGTTGTTCGATTTGTTCATGATCTTTCGTCTCGACCACGCGCTTTAATTCAGGAAACTTCGCCTCGAACTGGGCGACGTACGTCTCTGCAATCTTTTTCAGAAAATCTTTATTTCCACTTGCGATTTGATGGAGCTCTGCTAATTTCTCTTCGTTAAACAGAGCGTTTTGGGGTGTTTGAGTCATCTCCATCCCTCCTTCTACTCATTCCTTCTGACATTCTAACTCACTGTAGTATGTTTTCGAGAGAAAACAAAAAATCTCCTTCTTTGCGATTGCACTCTCCTACTCGCCTACCTATAATAAAGTTGAGCTAAGGTAGGAGGAAGATTATGCTAACGATTTACCGTACCGACGCATCTGGTCGTGTGCACGAGATCGAAGACTTTGACAAAGGAAGCTGGATCCAACTCGTCAATCCGACGAAAGACGAGGCCGATCAAGTCATTGCCGCCTCCGGCATTCCTGAAGACTTCGTGTACGACCCACTTGATATTGAAGAAAAGCCGCGTTTTGAGAAAGATGACGAAGGCCTGCTCATGATCATTGACGTTCCATACGTCGAAGAAGACGATACGGGACGTGCCTATAATACGATCCCACTCGGTATCATCGTCACGGGACGACATTTCATCACCGTCTGTTCGCGAGACCTCGATGTACTCAACTTGTTCGCTAACGGCAAAGCCCGCTTGTTCCGGACAAACTATCGCAGCCGGTTCGTCTTCCAGATTTTGCACCGAGTCAGCATGACGTACTTGCGGTTCCTCCGCCAGATCGACCGGCGAATGGAAGAGCTAGAGCAAGAACTTCAACGTTCGATGCGAAATCAGGAAATTTTCCAGTTGATGAACTTACAGAAGTCGCTCGTCTACTTCATGACATCGCTCAAAGCGAATGACAGCGTCCTCGACCGCATCGTCAAGACGCCGAGTCTTGAGAAGCATGAAGAGGACGAAGACTTGTTAGAAGACGTATTCGTCGAGCATCGTCAGGCGATGGAGATGGCCTCGATTTATAACGACATCATCAGCATTAAGATGGATGCGTTCGGGTCGATCATCTCGAACAACGTCAACTTCGTCATGAAGTTCTTGGCGTCGATCACGATCGTGCTCAGCATTCCGACGATGATTTCCGGGATCTTTGGGATGAACGTCCAAGTCCCGTTCGAAGGTCAATCAATCGGTTTCGTGTTCGCACTTGCCATGATGTTCGGTTTTTCGAGTCTCGCCTTTTATATTTTATGGCGGAAACGTTATTTCTAGACAAAAGGATGAAATCGTCACGAGCGACGGTCTCATCCTTTTGTCGTTTAAATAAGCTTTACCGTGACGAGGCACAAGTCGTCGTCAATCTCAATTTTCGGGACGAGCCGTTCGGCAACGTGACGGGCATAATCTAAGCCGTACGTGGCGATGTCTTTTTCAAGCCAACGGATGCCGTCATCGATGTCTTTGCTGTAACATTCCATCAGTCCGTCCGTGTACATATGCAGGACCATACCTGGCGTGATCTTGATTTCTTTCGATTCATAATTCGGTTCCTCGAACATGCCGACCGGCACCCCGGTCGTCTCGAGACGAGTCATCCCTTCCTGAGACGTCACAATCACAGGCGGATGGCCGGCATTGACGTACTCGATGCGTTGATTCGTCGTATCGATGTAACAATAGACGGCCGTGAAATAACTTTGCATATCGTCGCCTGAAAACAGGAACGTCATCTGTCGGTTCAGTTCGGTCATAACGTCGACCGGGTACTGGACGTTGGCGACAAGGCCCGGCAAGATCGAGCGGATTCCCATCGTGATCAAGGCTGAAGACACGCCGTGACCCATCACGTCGAAGATGATGACGCCGTAACGATCAGGCGCGACTTGGAACCAGGCGTACATGTCACCCGCCAATTTTTTAGATGGCAGGTACAGCGCCCGCATATCGATTTCCGCGCTACTGATTGGTGGGGTCAGTGCGCTCTGCTGAATCTTTTGGGCCAAATCCAGGTCGTATTGGAGACGCGCCTCATATTTTTTCCGTTCATCAACGGCCGCTTTGTAACGGAGCGCCGAGCGAATCCGAGCGAGGAGTTCGGTGATTTTGATCGGTTTCGTCGTATAGTCGGACGCTTCAGCATCTAGCCCTTCGGCAATTTGCTTCTCTTCGGTCCGGCCCGACACCATGATTACCGGCAGTTCTTCATATCCTGTCATTTGTCGAATCCGTTTGCACGTTTCAATCCCTGAGATGCCCGGCATCTCGACATCGAGCAGGACGAGGTCATACAGCGACGGGGCTTGCGGGTCCATGAGGAGCGCGAGAGCATCTTCACCACTTGAGACCGAGACCGTCTCATAATCGTGTTGATGCAATAATTGTTCGAGAACCATCGTATTGACCGGTTCGTCGTCGACAATCAAAATCGCCATAGTCATCCCTACCTTCTCTGTCAGTGTTCTTCTACATGTTATTGTATCATATCTAATCAAGAGACCAACCATTTCAAACCTGTAACAGTTGTGAGAGACTCAAACATGGAGAACGTCTCAGATTTTTGTCATACTAAGAGAAAGAAAGCGAGGAATGCGCTATGGGATGGATATTTGCCGTGAGCG
Organism: Exiguobacterium sp. s142; assembly: GCF_018618455.1. NCBI lineage: Bacteria > Bacillati > Bacillota > Bacilli > Caryophanales > Exiguobacterium > Exiguobacterium sp. s142. The sequence goes on from NZ_JACSMB010000006.1 coordinate 168,604, forward strand.
GATTGATCATTTTGCTCGTCTTGATCGCCTCTGTCGTCGTCATCCAAAAAGGATACGCCTACAAAGACAACAAAGATGACATCGTTCTCGACTACGATGAGATCAATCGCCGCATCACCGAACAAGATCAGCAGGACAAATAGAGCCATCCACGACGGATGGCTCTATTTTTATTTGAATTCGAAACGGAGCGCCCCTTTTTCAAGGTAGAGCGTGGCATCAAACGTCTTGTCGCCTTTTTTGAACGCATGAACATTTGACTGCCCGCCGTTGATCATCTGTTTCAGTTCATCTTTCGCGAGTCCGACGCCGAGCACTTGTTTTGACACGGTAAATTTGCACCCTTCGCGGTAGCCGCTGCAACCGATGAACTTCGGATGCTCGACGAGTCCTTTTCCACAGCTCGGACAGACGCCAAACGACGCTTTTGGCCGCGAGGCAGATTTCTTCCCGAATCGTCTCGGTTCAATCGTATAGCCTTCCGGATTCGCCGCCGCGACTCTCGCTTTGGCTTCTTCGACGAGATGAATCGACATCTTTTTCGCCTGGTCGATGAATTCGGCCGCAGACGCAGACGCCTGTCCGATCTCATGGAGCCGCTTCTCCCATTTCGCGGTCATGGCCGGCGAGGCGAGAATGCTGTCGCCGAGCACATCGATTAACAGACGGCCTTTATCGGTCGGAACGAGCTCTTTCTTTTGAAGTTCAACATAACCCCGCTTCTTCAAGCCGTCGATTATGTTCGCCCGAGTCGCTTCCGTGCCGAGCCCCTCGACTTCTTTCATGATATGGATCAGTTCCTCGTCGTCGAGCTGTTTCCCGGCGACTTTCATCGCCATGATGAGCGCGCCTTCCGTATACCGTTTTGGAGGCTCTGTCTGTTTCGATAACACTTCGACTTTCTTTTCAGTCAACGGCTCACCGAGCGTTAGCGCCGGTAGCTCGACGTCTTTTGATTTCATCTCGACGACTTGACGGTACCCGGGGCTGACAACGACCGTCCCTTTTGCCCGGTATAAGTCTTCCCCGTCCATCAAGTCGACGGTCGTCTTCTCGAGTTTGGCCGGGGGGGCGAACGCTGCGAGAAAGCGGCGGTTGATCAAGTCATACAGCTTCGCCTCATCCCCGCTAAGTCGACCCACATCGCCGCACGCTTCGGTCGGAATGATCGCATAGTGATCGCTCACTTTTTTCGCGTTGACGTAGCGGCTGTTCCGGGACGGGTTCTCGGTCAACACGTCAGCGAGTCCAGCATATGCCGCAGACTTCAACAGCCGTGCTTTCGTTTGGGGGAACAGCGTTGCCTCGTCCGGCGTCACGAAACTGGAATCGGTCCGTGGATAACTGATCCACCCTTTCGTGTACAGCTTCTGGGCGATATCGAGCGTCTTCTTCGCCCCGAAGCCGAACCGTTTGCCGGCCTCGGCCTGGAGACCCGATAAGCTGAACCAGAACGGTGGGTGTTCCGTCTTGTCTTCCTTATCAATCGACCGCACGACCGCCGTTCCGGTCGATCGGTCGACGACAGCGTCAGCTTGTTCACGCGTCTTCAGTTTCGTCGTCTTTCCGAGTGTGTATTTCGCTTTGAACGTGCCCCGTCCTTTTTGGAGCGTCGCTTCGACCTCGAAGTACGCTTCCGGGACGAACTGTTTGATCTCGCGTTCTCGATTGACGATCAAGGCGAGCGTCGGTGTCTGGACGCGGCCGAGTGAGAACACGTCCTCGATGCCAATCGTCTTCAAGAGCGTCGTATACGCGCGCGATGCGTTCATACCGACGAGCCAGTCGGCACAGGCACGACTCATCGCCTCATGGTAATACGGAATCGTCTGGTCTCCCGGTAACAGCTGGGCGAAACCGCGATCGACCGCCTGCTCGGTCAAACTCGAGATCCATAAGCGCTCGAGCGGTTTTTTGTTGCCCGCGAGCCTCAAGATGAGGCGAACGATCGCCTCCCCTTCCCGCTCGGCGTCGGAAGCGATGATGACGTCCGTGATGGAGCGGTCGTGGAGCCATTTTTTGATTGTCTGGAACGGCTTCGACTTGCCCTGCGAGATGCGGTAGTCGAACCGGTCTGGGACGATCGGAAGTGACTCATATTTCCAAGATTTCCACTCCGGACGGTAGTGAGACGGCTCTTGGAGTTCACATAAGTGTCCGACCGCCCAAACGACGATGGCACCTTCTGGGAAACGTTGACACGCTGCGATTTCAATCTCGTCTTTTTTCTTTTTTGATGGATATGGCGCTGCCAGCTTTTGTGCCTGCGACGGTTTCTCCGCAATGATTAATCTCATGTGATCCCTACTTTCGTTGTCGTTCGAACGACCTTGTTAGAACGACACTTTCGAAAAAGAATGTTTTTTCTCGTATGTTTCATTATATCATTAGAGGAATATGTACAAAACCAAAGGGGGATGCCTGTTGCCTTATTTAATTTTATTTGCCGCCGTCTTTTTCCTGTCGACGAGCGTCTTGTTCGTCAAATGGACGTCCGCTCCGGCGGAGACGGCCGCATTCTACCGTATGCTGTTCTCGAGCCTCATGTTGTTGCCGTTTCTCGATTACCGCTCGCTCTTCTCATTACGCTCGAACACCCGCTACGCGATCTTGCTCAGCGGGACGCTCCTCGCCTTCCATTTCTGGCTCTGGTTTTTATCGCTCGACTACACGACCGTCGCGAGTTCGACGTTGTTCGTGACATCGAGCCCGATTTTCGTCCTCATCGGGAACGCCCTGTTCTTTAAAAAACATCCGACCCGAAAAGGTTTGGCGTTTGCGCTCGTCGCCGTCCTCGGCGGCATGCTCGTCGCAGCCGGTGATATCCAAATCGGTCGCGACGCGCTCTACGGGGATTTGCTCGCGCTTCTCGCCGCCTTGCTGATCGCCGGCTACTGGCTCGTCGGTCAACACATTCGGACCGAGATGAAGACGAACGACTACTCGTTCAGCGTCTATCTCGTCGCCACGTTCGTTCTCGGTTTCATGTTGCTCGTTCGGGACACGACGTTCGTCGGCTTCGAAGCGGTGAATTGGTGGTATTTCATCGCTCTCGCCTTCTTCCCGACGCTCCTCGGCCATAACTTGTTCAACTACGCCCTCGCCCGCGTCAGTGCGACCGTCGTCAGCATCACCATCCTCGGCGAGGCGCTCTGGGGCATGCTATTCGGCTTCGTCTTCTTCGAGGAACGGCTCGGCGTGATGCAATGGATCGGCGCGGCCGTCTTGCTCGGTGGGATTTACTTATTCCTAAAAGAAGAGGCTGGGACATAACTAGCCTGTTTTAAAGCTTTTCAATAAAAAGAGGGGTCCGGTCACCGATTTTCGGTGGCCGGACCCCTTCTTTGCACTTCCCCCGATGCCCACGGCGATGAACTTCCGTAGGTTCACCGCCATGAGGGCGAAGCCGAGCTCGCGCTTCACGCGCTGTTTTCCCCTGACGGAGAAGCGGGTGAAACCTAAATTGGCCTTCAGATATCCAAAAACTGGTTCCACGTCCGTCTTGCGTCTGGCGTAGAGGGCACCGGTTTTTTCATCCGAAAGCAGCGTTCTCGTCCTATTCTTTTGTTCTTCCCAGGCACCGTTCACGCTGACCTGTCGGTGTCTCCCTTCCTCGGCCTTCGTGCACAGTTCCCGGAACGGACAACCGTCACAGCTCTCGCACTCGTACACACGAAAATCACGGGTGAAGCCGTTCCGGTCGGTCCGATGGGACTCATGGCTGAACGGGAGCCTTCTCCCGTCCGGGCACGTGAACGTGTCGGTCCCGTCATCATACGCCCAGTTCGCGAGGTTGAACGGGTCCTCGCGCCATTTCTTCTTCTGTTCCTTCCGGTACATCGTATGAGGGATCAACGGCTGGCGCCCCCGGCGCTCGAGGATGTCTGTATAGTTCTGCTGGCTCCCGTATCCCGCATCGGCGACGATGTAGGCGGGTAAGTCGAGGAACGTTTCAATCTCATCGAGGAACGGGATCAACGTCTTCATGTCGGTCGGGTTCGGATAGACGTCATAGGCAAGCGTGTACT
>NZ_JACSMB010000051.1:0-382 GCF_018618455.1 Exiguobacterium sp. s142
CCTCGCGCTCGCCAACGCGAAGCTGCACCTCGACGCGGCGTTCGCGAAGTTCTTCGCCGGGACGGCCGGCTTCCCGGTGTTCAAGTCGAGACGGAAATCGCGCGCCTCCTACACGACGAACAACCAGCACGGCACGATCCGTATCGAAGGGGGCCACGTCCGGCTGCCGAAGGTCGGGTTCGTCCGCTTCACACAGCACCGCGGTTTCGACGGCGAGATCCGGTCGGCGACCGTGTCGATGACGAAGACGGGCAAATTCTTCGTGTCGCTCCTCGTCGAGCAGCCCGACGAGCCGTGGGTCCCCGCCGAGCACAAGATCGGGATCGACCTCGGCCTCGGGCACTTCGCCGTCATGACGAACGACGCGATGGTGACGGAGAAG
>NZ_JACSMB010000052.1:0-360 GCF_018618455.1 Exiguobacterium sp. s142
TGAGGCTCGCGTTGACGTCGCGGTCGTGGTGTGTGCCGCAAGCGGCGCATGTCCACTCGCGGACGTGCAGGTCCTTCTTGCCGCCGTTCCCGCCACAGGCCGAACAAACCTGGGTCGAGGCGAACCACGGGTCGGCCTGGATCAGTGTGCGGCCGTGGATCCTGCATTTGTAGGCGAGCTGGCGGACGAACTCGCCCCACCCGGCGTCCCCGATCGACTTTGCCAGGCGGCGGACCCGCATCATCTCCCTCGGCTTCAGCGTCTCGACGACGACTATAAATGATAGTTTTAAGATGTCCTAAAACGTTGGGATAACAATGTACAATTTCGTCTCCTTCTCGCATACTTGTTCACGAGGTG
>NZ_JACSMB010000053.1:0-359 GCF_018618455.1 Exiguobacterium sp. s142
CACACGAAAATCACGGGTGAAGCCGTTCCGGTCGGTCCGATGGGACTCATGGCTGAACGGGAGCCTTCTCCCGTCCGGGCACGTGAACGCGTCGGTCCCGTCATCATACGACCAGTTCGCGAGGTTGAACGGGTCCTCGCGCCATTTCTTCTTCTGTTCCTTCCGGTACATCGTATGCGGGATCAAAGGCAAGCGCCCCCGGCGCTCGAGAATGTCTGTATAGTTCTGCTGGCTCCCGTATCCGGCATCGGCGACGATGTAGGCGGGTAGGTCGAGGAACGTTTCAATCTCATCGAGGAACGGGATCAACGTCTTCATGTCGGTCGGGTTCGGATAGACGTCATAGGCAAGCGTGTACT
>NZ_JACSMB010000054.1:0-328 GCF_018618455.1 Exiguobacterium sp. s142
CATCGGCCGAGAGGAGGCGGAGACATGCTGAAGGGCTACAAATACAGGCTCCACCCGACGGCGGCACAGGCCGAGTTCCTCGTCAGGACGATCGGCTGCGCCAGGTTCGTCTACAACAAGCTGCTCGAGGACCGCATCGCCATCCACGAGGAGTCGAAGGCTGGGACCGGCCCGAAACGCAAACCGCCGACACCGGCCTCCTACAAGCCTCAGTTCCCGTTCCTCGCCGAGGCGGACAGCCTCGCGCTCGCCAACGCGAAGCTGCACCTCGACGCGGCGTTCGCGAAGTTCTTCGCCGGGACGGCCGGCTTCCCGGTGTTCAAGTCGA
>NZ_JACSMB010000055.1:0-326 GCF_018618455.1 Exiguobacterium sp. s142
TCCCGTTATAAATGGTGCACCCTGAGAGATTCGAACTCCCGGCCTTTAGATTCGTAGTCTAACGCTCTATCCAGCTGAGCTAAGGGTGCGAGACGAATGATTCCCAATGGGATATATAGATGGTACCGAGGGCCGGACTTGAACCGGCACGAGGAAACCCTCGCAGGATTTTAAGTCCTGTGCGTCTACCAATTCCGCCACCCCGGCAAGGTATAATTAGTGCGGTAGACTTTTTTTAAAAATGGTGCCGGCGAAAGGATTTGAACCCTCGACCCTCTGATTACAAGTCAGATGCTCTACCAACTGAGCTACACCGGCAGGTGTAA
>NZ_JACSMB010000056.1:0-323 GCF_018618455.1 Exiguobacterium sp. s142
TGCCCATCGTTCAGTTTTGAGAGACCAAATCTCTCGACAAATCAAATTATGAGGGCCTATAGCTCAGCTGGTTAGAGCGCACGCCTGATAAGCGTGAGGTCGGTGGTTCGAGTCCACTTAGGCCCACCATTTTTTTGAGAATACCCTTATATGGGGCCTTAGCTCAGCTGGGAGAGCGCCTGCCTTGCACGCAGGAGGTCAGCGGTTCGATCCCGCTAGGCTCCACTTTGTTCCTTGAAAACTGAAGATTCATCAAGACATCAAACCAAGAAAAATATGCATGGTCCGTTCGGACCGTGTGTCTTAGAAACGCTAGATCAAGG
>NZ_JACSMB010000057.1:0-300 GCF_018618455.1 Exiguobacterium sp. s142
TAGGCTCGTATTCCTCGTGCCACATATGAATTTGCATCTTCTACTGTTTCCTCGCTGATCTGTTTGCTCTTTGTTCTTTTCTTTTTAGAACTTGGAAAGAAAAAGACTTGAAACCAAAGAGCGCACCGGGCATACTCCGGTAGGGAAGATAGGAAACGGCTGGATGGGCAGACTAACCCCTTTGAAAAGGATGCGGTTAAAATCTGCCCAACACGTTCTCCGTCTAGTGCAAGACGAGGTATCCGTATGTCTAGGCGTTCCAAGACTCCGGGGTGTCTCAACCCCGACATGTGACTCGCT
>NZ_JACSMB010000058.1:0-269 GCF_018618455.1 Exiguobacterium sp. s142
ACCATTTATAACGGGAAGTAGCTCAGCTTGGTAGAGCACTTGGTTTGGGACCAAGGGGTCGCAGGTTCGAATCCTGTCTTCCCGACCATCATAACTTTTGGGGCCTTAGCTCAGCTGGGAGAGCGCCTGCCTTGCACGCAGGAGGTCAGCGGTTCGATCCCGCTAGGCTCCACCAATTCTTTAACTGACGAACTTTGAAAACTGAACGATGAGGCAAAAAAAGTTTTACAAGTTTTGATTGAAGCGCAAGCTTCGTCATTTTCAAGAGC
>NZ_JACSMB010000059.1:0-264 GCF_018618455.1 Exiguobacterium sp. s142
AGAGACGATGAGGTAGATAGGTCATGGGTGGAAGCACGGCGACGTGTGGAGCTGAATGATACTAATCGGTCGAGGCTTTGATCTAGAAATGGTTTGTATTGATGAGTCTTCAGTTTTGAGAGTTCAATCTCTTAAAAACATATTGACGTCACTGCTAAATGATGTTAATATAATACTTGTCTGGTGGCGATAGCGAAGCGGCCACACCCGTTCCCATGCCGAACACGGAAGTTAAGCGCTTCAGCGCCGAAAGTAGTTGGGGGT
>NZ_JACSMB010000060.1:0-256 GCF_018618455.1 Exiguobacterium sp. s142
GTGCCGGCGAAAGGATTTGAACCCTCGACCCTCTGATTACAAGTCAGATGCTCTACCAACTGAGCTACACCGGCAGGTGTAAATGGTGGAGGATGACGGGATCGAACCGCCGACCCCCTGCTTGTAAGGCAGGTGCTCTCCCAGCTGAGCTAATCCTCCGATATGTATGCCTGGCAACGTCCTATCCTCACAGGGGGAGACCCCCAACTACTTTCGGCGCTGAAGCGCTTAACTTCCGTGTTCGGCATGGGAACGG
>NZ_JACSMB010000007.1:0-133548 GCF_018618455.1 Exiguobacterium sp. s142
CAGCGGGCAAGGCGAGACCCAGCAGCGACATCGTCGCGATGCGGCTCGCTGACCGCCCCCAGGAAAGCGGCGTGCCGGACAGGGCGGCTTGAAGGGCAATGAAAGCAGAGGAGCGCCATCCCATCCGGGATGACGCTCCTCTGCTCAAAATTATTTGAAGTTTTTCAGTGCCCTCCGCGAGTAGCGAGAGAGTTTTTGTATTACTTAACGACGTGGATTGGCATACCCATTGCGATTTCTGCCGCTTCCATTGCCATCTCACCGAGTGATGGGTGAGCGTGGATTGTGAGCGCGATATCTTCAGCTGTCATGCCTGCTTCGATGGCGAGACCAAGCTCGGCAATCATATCAGAAGCGCCTGTACCCGCGATTTGAGCACCGATCAAAAGACCGTCCTCTTTACGCGTGATGAGCTTCATGAAGCCGTCTGGCTCGTCGAGAGCGAGGGCACGACCGTTCGCTGCGAATGGGAATTTCGATACTGTGAAATCGAGTCCTTCTTCTTTAGCGAGCGGTTCTGTGTAACCAACTGTCGCAAGTTCAGGGTCAGTGAAGACGACCGCTGGGATTGCTGAGTAGTCGAGGTAAGCCGGCTTACCTGCAGCTGCCTCCGCTGCAACTTTTGCTTCGTAAGAAGCTTTGTGTGCGAGCGGTGGTCCTGGTACGATGTCGCCGATTGCAAAAATGTTTTCGTTCGACGTCTTGCACTGGTCGTCAATCTCGATGATGCCGCGATCGCTGATTTTAACTTCAGCATTCTCGAGGCCGATGTCGCCAGTGTTCGGACGGCGTCCGACTGTGACGAGGACGTAGTCCGCTTCAACAGTCTGTTCTTCGCCGTTCACTTCAAACTTCACGATAACGCCGTCTTCCGTTTCCTCGACGCCTTTTGCAAGAGCGTTCGTGTGGATCGTGACGTTGCCTTTTTGTTTGAGTTTCTTTTTGACGATTTGCGTCATTTGTGGCTCGAAGCCAGACAAGATGTCGCTTGCGCCTTCAACGACTACGACTTCAGTATCGAAGTTCGCATACGCTGTCCCAAGTTCCATTCCGATGTAGCCGCCACCGATGACGACGAGCTTTTTCGGAACTTCTGGAAGAGCCAATGCGCCAGTTGAAGAAAGAACGCGTTTTGACCATTTGAACGATGGGATCTCGATTGGTGTCGAACCAGTCGCGATGATCGCTTTCTTGAACTTGTAAGGAGTTGAGCTATCTTCTGTGATGACACGAACTGTGTCTTCAGCTGCGAAGAACGCTTCACCTTGAACGATCTCGATCTTGTTGCCTTTCAAAAGACCTTTGACGCCGCCAGTCAATTTGTTGACGACCGACTGTTTCCAGTCTTGGACTTTCGTGAAGTCAACTGACACGTTGTCAGATGTGATTCCCATTGACGAGTGACCTTTAGCGTGCTGGAAGTTGTGCCCAGCCGTGATCAACGCTTTTGATGGGATACAACCGACGTTCAAGCAGACACCGCCAAAGTTGCCTTTTTCAACGATTGTAACTTTGAGTCCGAGTTGTGCGCCGCGGATTGCTGCGACGTATCCACCAGGACCGGCGCCGATGACAAGTAAATCAGTTTCTTGTGCGAATTCTCCTACTACCATGTTATTATCCCTCCATCATTAGAAGTGCTGGATCTTGAAGCAAGCGTTTGACCATGTTGAGCGCGTTTTGAGCAGTCGCACCATCGATGAGACGGTGGTCAAAGCTGAATGAAAGTGCGAGCACTGGTGCTGCGACGATCTCGCCGTCTTTGACGACAGCTTTTTCAGCGATGCGGCCGATACCGAGAATTGCAACTTCCGGGTGGTTGATGACAGGTGTGAACCATTGTCCACCAGCTGAACCGATGTTCGTGATTGTGATCGATCCGCCTTTCATGTCGTCCCCAGCAAGTTTGCCTTCACGGGCTTTGCCAGCAAGCTCATTGATGTTGTTTGCAAGTGCGTAGACTGATTTACGGTCCGCATCTTTGACGACAGGAACGACGAGGCCGTTATCCGTGTCAGCTGCGATACCGATGTTGTAGTAGTTTTTGTAGACGATTTCTTCGTTTACATCGTCGATTGACGCGTTGATTGTTGGGTAAGCTTTCGCTGCCGCTGTCAATGCTTTGACGACGAATGGCAAGTACGTGAGTTTCACGCCTTGGTCAGCCGCGACTTGTTTGAACTCTTTACGGAGTGCGACAAGTTTCGTGACATCGACTTCGTCCATGAGTGTTACGTGCGGAGCCGTATGTTTCGAGTTGACCATCGCTTTCGAGATCGCTTTACGGATACCACGGATTTTCTCGCGCGTTTCGAGTTCAGGTGTAGCTGACTCGTAAGGCTTGATTTCCGTCTTCGCAGCCGAGGCCGTCGCTACAGATTCTGTTTTCTCTGTTGTAGCTTCCGCTGTCGGTGCTTCACCGTTTGCGAACGCGTCGATGTCTTCTTTAAGAACGCGACCGTTGTCGCCAGTTCCTTTGACTTCACGGATGTCGACGCCTTTTTCACGAGCGTACTTGCGAATCGAAGGCATGGCGATGACACGCTCAGACTTGTGAAGTTGAACTTCACGTGGACCGTCTTCTTTCACGTCTTCTTGAATCTCTTCTGTCTTCTCTTCAGCTTTTGGCTGTTCAGGAGCTGCCTCTTCTTCACCGGCTGGTGCGTCACCTTCGATATCGAACGTGATGAGGACGTCGCCGACGATGGCAACTGTTCCTTCAGAGACTTTAACTTCCTTGACTGTTCCGTCGACCGGAGCAGGAATCTCAACGACGGCTTTGTCGTTTTGAACTTCGAGGAGGATGTCATCCTCTTTCACTGTATCCCCTGCTTTGACGAACCACTTGACGATCTCACCTTCGTGAATTCCTTCACCGATGTCTGGTAATTTAAATTCAAATACTGCCACTGGTTTTTCCTCCTATCGAATAATCATGTAAACACGACAAGGGAGACAATTCTCCCTCATCGTTAAATGAACACGATCAGAAGTTGATAACTTCTTTAACTTTTGCAACGACATCTTTATGGTCAGGTAACCATGCATCTTCACCTTGTGCGAAAGCGAAGACCGTGTCTGGTGCAGTTACACGAAGCACTGGTGCTTCGAGGTGAAGAATCGCGCGTTCTTGAATTTCAGTTACGACGTTCGCCGCAATCCCTGCTTGACGCTGTGCCTCTTGAACGACGATCGCGCGGCCAGTCTTTTTAACTGACTCGACGATTGTGTCGATATCAAGCGGGCTGATTGTCATGAGGTCGATTACTTCGACGTTGATGTTTTCTTTTTCGAGCTCTTCAGCTGCTTTGAGTGAAGTATGAACCATCGCACCGTATGTGATGATCGAAACGTCAGTACCTTCGCGTTTCACGTCTGCTTTTCCAAGCTCGATCGTGTAGTCGCCTTCTGGTACTTCGCCACGGAACGAACGGTAAAGTTTCATGTGCTCGAGGAATACGACTGGGTCGTTGTCACGGATTGACGCGATCAAAAGACCTTTTGCATCGTATGGTGTTGACGGGATGACGACTTTAAGACCAGGTGTCTGAGCCATCAATCCTTCAAGGCTGTCCGCGTGAAGTTCTGGTGTTTTAACGCCGCCACCGAACGGTGAACGGATTGTAACCGGCTGGCTGTAAGCGCCGCCTGAACGGTAACGCATACGTGCCATTTGGGCAGCAACTGAGTCAAACACTTCGAATACGAATCCGAAGAATTGAACTTCCATGATTGGACGGAAGCCTGTGAGTGCAAGACCGATCGCGAGACCGCCGATACCAGACTCAGCGAGTGGCGTATCGAAGACGCGGTCTTCGCCTAACTCGTCTTGGAGACCTTCCGTTGCACGGAAGACCCCACCGTTTTTACCAACGTCTTCTCCGAAAAGAAGTACTTTCTCGTCGCGCTTCATTTCAACGCGCATCGCATCAGTAATCGCTTGGATCATTGTCATTTGAGCCATAACTTACTTCGACTCCTTTGCTGTATATTCTTCAAGCTGCTCTTTCAAGTTTGAAGGGAGTGTTTCGAACATGTTGTTGATGAAGTCCGAAACTTTTTGTTTTGGTTCTTTGTCCGCGAGGCTGATCGCTTCTTTCACGTCTGCTTTCGCTTGTTCGATCACTTCGTTCTCCATGTCTTCGCTCCAAAGCTTTTTGCCTTCGAGGAAAAGACGGAAACGTACGAGTGGATCTTTTTCTTGGTACTCTGAATCGAGTTCTTTCGTACGGTAACGTGTTGGGTCATCCCCAGCGAGCGTATGTGGTCCGTAACGGTATGTGAGTGCTTCGATGAGCGTCGGTGTCCCATCAAGTGCGTCTTTACGCGCTTGTTGTGTTGCGGCGAAGACAGCAAGTACGTCCATACCGTCAACTTGGATTCCGTTGATGCCCGCTGCTACAGCTTTTTGCGCGATCGTTTTAGCTGCCGTCTGCTTCTCAACAGGTGTCGAGATTGCGAAGCGGTTGTTTTGAACGACGAAGATAGCTGGTGATTTGAATGCACCTGCGAAGTTCATACCTTCGTAGAAGTCACCTTGTGACGATCCGCCGTCACCCGTGTAAGTAATGGCGACGTTCGTGTTGCCGTTGCGTTTGAGGCCCATGGCCACACCCGCTGTTTGAATGATTTGTGCACCGATAATGATTTGTGGCATTAAGACGTTAACGTCTTCTGGGATGCGGTTTCCTGCCACGTGACCACGTGAGAACAAGAACGCTTGATAAAGCGGAAGTCCGTGGAATACGAGTTGCGGGATATCGCGGTAACCCGGAAGAATCCAGTCTTGCTTGTCGAGCGCGTATTGCGTCCCGATCATCGTTGCTTCTTGCCCTGCCACTGGCGCGTAGAAACCTAGGCGTCCTTGACGGTTAAGCGAGATGGCACGCTGATCCCAAATTCGAGTATAGACCATGCGGCGCATAAGCTCCTGAAGTTGCTCGTCCGTTACATCTGGCATTGCGTCTTGGTTGACGACCTCGCCCTTCTCGTCGAGAATACGGAACGTTTGGAAGTTTTCTTCCACGTTTTGAAGTACCTGAACGTTGTTCATTCGTTTCACCTCATCCTTTCAACTATGAGACAATTGTCTTTTTTTGTGATCAAACACTACCTCAAATCTTAAGTGTATCTGTCCAAAAAAGCAATCTGTATTAACGTGATTCAGGAAAGTATGACTTCTCCTGCCGTTTCCTTGTCAGTATAAAACGGGTTGTTACAATAACGCAAAAAATATGCTCACTCCATAAAAACGCTTACATGAACACATTTTTCGAATGTTTTACGCTCTGTATCATTTTCATTTCACCTTCTGTACCATCTGAGCGATTCGCTCATTAAATATGATATAATTGGACATATCGCAATTGGAAAGGAAGTTTACCCATGTTAACAATGAAAGACGTGATTCGTGAAGGAGATGAGCGGCTCCGTAACCGTTCAAGTGAAGTCTCGCTTCCACCTACGGCAGAAGACCTCGCCCTGCTCGACGAGATGGAAACGTTCCTCGTCAACAGCCAAGACCCTGAGATCAGTGAGAAATATGAGCTTCGCGGCGGAGTCGGAATTGCTGCACCACAACTCGGTGTCAATCGCCGGTTCTTCACCGTCCTGCTAAAAGAGGAAGAAGAGACGTTCAAGCTGTCGATCTTCAATCCGAAAATCACGAGTCACTCGCTCGAACAGACGTATTTGAACGGCGGTGAAGGCTGCTTATCTGTCGATCGCATCGTCAAAGGCAACGTACCCCGTCACCGTCGCATCACCCTCGAAGGATTTGACCGTGACGGCAATCCGATCAAGTTACGTCTTCGTGGGATGCGAGCCATCGTCTGCCAACACGAACTCGACCACTTGGACGGCGTCCTGTTTTATGACCGCATTAATACGACCAATCCGCTAGAAACATACGGTGAACCGATCTGAGGTGACGAGCGTGAAAAAAAAGACACTGTTGTTCCTATTCCCATTCTTGTTTCTTTTAATCGGTGGATGCGTCCGGATCGAATATGACGCCACCGTCCACTACGATCAGTCTGTCACGCTCGAGACGACGTATGCGTTCCGCGATCACCCGGTCATGAAGCTATTAAACTTACGGCTCGACTGGGAAACGTGGAAACAACAAGCGAACGATAACGGCTATGCGACTCGAGACTATTCGAGCGAAGACGATTACGAAGGTATGGTGTTAAAGAAGACGTTCAAAAACGTCGATGAGCTGCAAAACATTAAACAGGAATGGAAGACCGGACCGGCCGGTGTCCTCGTTCCCCCCGACGTGAAATTTGACGTTCAAAAGGAAGACGGCATTTGGTTCGATTCATACGTATTGAAGACGAACTTGGATTTACGTCTCGATCGCGTCGACTTGCCTGGTGTCAACTTGAGCGGTTCCCCGAAAGAACTCGCCGAGCGTTATATCCGCCAAGCCGACATCCGTTTCAATTTGACGGTACCGACCGGTGTGTTCGTCGAGGACGGGACCGGCCTTGACCCTCGTTCGATGAAACAAGTCGAGTGGCAAGTGTACGGCGGACGCCAAAACAATATGATGCTTGTCGCGCACGTACCGAACGTCAAAGCGTGGATCATCACGATCGTCGTTGCCATCATTGCTAGTGTGACTGCTTTCTTCGTTTGGCGGAGATCTCGGAAAAATGTCGGAAACCCCGACCGGACATCAATCCGTTCGCGCGTGCTCGGTATGTTGATCATCCTGTTAGCGTTAGCCATCATTATCGTGACCGTACGTGAAGAACTGACGAACGATCGAAAAGTCGAAGCCATCCGTCAAGCCGCTCAAACCGATGAGTTCATCCCGACGTTCGCCGTCCACGGCCTGCTCGGGACCGACCGGACGTTCCTCCGCTTCTCCCAATACATGGAGCAGCGCGGACTTGCCAAAGACGGTGCGCTTTGTACGGTGACAGCGAAAGGAGCGGTCGACTGCGTCATCAATGATTACAGTTCGAACCGACCGATCGTCCGGATTGAATATGAGGATGCTGAAGCGTCCTTGAACAACCAGACGAAATGGTTGAACCTCGCCATCGAAGAGTACAAAGCGGAACGAAACCGTTCGTTCGACCGCATGTATGTAATTGGTCACAGTATGGGCGGTGTCGCCGCAGCCAACTACATTTTGAACCAAGACGAGTATATCGTCGATAAGCTCGTTACGTTTGATAGCCCGTTCGCCGGGACGCGCCTCGCCAACTTCGGTTTATCCGCCAGCAACTTCGGTGTGAACACGGGCAGTCCGGCCATCCGCGACTTGTCGCCGAGTTCTGATGGGCTCAAGTCGTTCCAGGCCAAGCTTGAGACGTGGCCCCGCTCCGTCCAAGTGTATTCGTTCTCAGGACGAGGCGGCGAGTTCAACTTGATCGAACCGTCGAGCTCGCTCTTGCTCGAGGAATACACGAACAATATCGGTACCGAGACCGTCCCATACGATCACTTCTCACTTCATCGGAAGACGGACGTGCTCCGTGAGACGGGCGAGTTCTTATACGAGTATTCAAATGAGTTCAATCCAGTCGAAACGCAATAAAACAAGCCCGCCCTCTGATGAGGACGGGCTTGGGCTGTTGACGAAACAATTCGCTTTTTTATGTTCGATGACCTCGAGTCACTCTGCCCGGCACAAGATTGAAAAAATGGTATGTATACGGTCTCTCCAGGCCAATAAACTGGTCAGCTTCTTCATGTTTTGTGCGGTGACCGCCGCCAGATGGGACCGTGTGCGTTGCTCGTCCGACGGCGCCGCGACTCCTGCAGGATAGCAATCCAACGGAGACCCAGCAGCGACCCGAGTCGCGATGCGGCTCCGAGATTGCCTGCGGAAAGCGTGGGCGCCGAAAGGACGAGCGATAGCAATCACGTTAGTCAACAAGCTGAAGCCCGCCCTCTGATGAGGACGGGCTTGTTTTTAGGTCAGTAGGTCATCGTCCACGTCAACTTCTGTACCCAGTAGAGCAAGTACTTGCCGATCGGCAAGTCGGTCTGAATCTCATCATAAGCGACGGTGTACGTCCCGTCCTCGTTGTTCCAAAGTCGTTTGAAATAGCTATCGACTTCGCGCATGAACTCGGTCTCGGTCGCAGTCGTCACTTCAACGTCCGCCTCGAGGTTATAGTCGTTCATATTCCGGGTCGTATAGTTGCCAGACCCCATCACGACGACACGCTGCTCGCCTTCGACGTATAGCATCTTCGGATGATATTGTTCTTTCCCGACTTCGTACCAGCGGACCTCGATCTGTTCCGGGTTGACTTCGACGAGCTCAGCCGTGACTGGCAAGTTCGGGAGACCCGACTTATCACGCCCGAACGCGTTCGTGTTCGGGTCAAGGATGAGCTTGACGAACACGCCGCGCTCGCCGGCATCGTGGATTGCTTGGATGATGTTCCGATCGGCCAAATAGAACATCCCGATCCAAATCGTCTCGCCCGCTTCCGCCTCGTCCATCGCTTTCACGACGGCTTCTTGAATTTTCGACTCGGTGACGTAACGAACCTGCATCGGTCCGTCCGAATCCTCGTCACGTAAGGCGGCGAGCGCTTCTTCACTCGGGAAACGGCTCGCGTCCCCTTTCGAGAACCGGGCGATCGCCTCTTCCCCTTCAAGAATGTCAGCTAGGATCGGACCGTCGAGGCGGACGCCGACATTTGAATGGTAACCGGACGCATCATGCGGATTAGCCGAGAGGACGAACCCGTCGTTCTCCGTCACCATGATTTTGCGATGGTTCGCTTTCACGTTCAGTAACCGTAAATAAGAACGAATCGTGATGTCCGGTGCCGATTTCGCCATCGGGTTCGGGAGCCAACCGTTTTGGCTGTCCCCGAACCATTGGAATCCGATGCGATACAACGTCGAGTACAAGATATTCGGGTCACGTAACGCGTCGAGGTTCGTGTAGACAATCTCCGCGCCGGCTTCCTTGAGCACGTCTAAATGGTCAGACGCGTGACCGTTATACGTCGTGTTGATCTCGTCTGTGATCAACACGACGTTCAAGTCCGGATATAGCTCCATCTGTTCTATGAGTGCTGACGACAGGCGGGCCGTGATGTCCGGATACTGTCGATCTTCATTTGAATATGGATTGAATAAGAAAAAGTCCATGACGATATACTCCCGGGCCTCGCGGATCGATCGCTCGACATCTTGGAAGATCTCTTGCTCGGTCACTTCCGTATCTTCCCCTTGGTATGTCAAATCAGACAAAAAATCGATTTGGTCATCCGAGATGTTTACCGGTTCGGATGCTCGAGACACCCCTTCTGGCAGCGGTTTTACTTGATGATAAATCATCGTGACTAAAAATAAGATCGCAAATGCGGCAAGTCCCCACTTGAGCCAACCTGTCTTATGCTTCTTCCGTTCCATACGCACCGTCCCTTTTTTCATTCTCTAAAAAACGGGCTGTAGTCACCTACAGCCCGTTCGTTTATACTTCCATAATGATCGGAAGAACCATTGGGTGTCTTCGTGTTTTTTGAGCCAAGTATGGCGTGAGTGTATCCGAGACAAGTTGCTTCATCTCTGACCATTTCATCTGCTTGTTCGACAAGCCTTGTTCGACCGTCTTCTTGAGCAAGCGCTCACCGTCACGAATCAGGCTGCCCGATTCACGCATGTACACGAATCCGCGCGAGATGATATCGGGTCCGGAGACGAGTTTTCGCGTCTTGCCGTCGATGCTGATGACGACGACGACAAGTCCATCTTCTGACAAGATCCGGCGATCGCGTAAGACGATATTGCCGATGTCACCGATGCCGTTTCCGTCAACATAGACGGCGTTCGCCGAAATTTTGCCTGTAATGGCAGCCGAATCGGCATCGACGGCGAGCACTTCGCCGTTGTCCATTACGAACGTGTTCTCTTTCGGGATCCCGACCGATTGCGCGAGCTCGGCATGTTTCACTAACATGCGGTACTCTCCGTGAATCGGCATGAAGAATTTCGGGTTGAGCAACCGGATCATGAGCAGCTGCTCTTGTTGCGATCCGTGACCTGACGTATGGATGTTCGTGAGTTTACCGTAGACGACGTCAGCGCCCGCTTTGTACAGTTGGTTGATCGTTTTACCGACCGACACGGCGTTACCAGGAATCGGTGACGATGAGAAGATGACCGTGTCGCCAGGGATGATCGAAACTTGACGGTGTGTCCCGTTCGCAATCCGGCTGAGCGCAGCCATCGGTTCACCTTGTGATCCGGTACAGAGAATCGCCACTTCATGTGGTTGGAAGTTGCGCATCTGGTTCGTCTCGATAATCATTCCTTTTGGTACGTTGATAAAGCCGAGATCTTGTCCGATCGTCATGACTTTTTCCATCGAGCGACCGAAGATGAGCAAGTGGCGGCCCGTCTCAGCACAAGAGTCGATGACTTGTTGCAGACGATAGATATTCGAGGCGAACGTCGCGAAGATGATGCGCCCTTCCGCTTTACGGAACGTCTCACTGATCGTCCCGCCGACGACTTTTTCACTCATCGTGAACCCTTCGATTTCTGCGTTCGTCGAGTCTGACAAGAGACAAAGGACGCCTTCTTTCCCGATCTCAGCCATTTTGGCGATATCAGCCGGCTCGCCGACCGGTGTGAAGTCGAACTTGAAGTCGCCAGTATGGACGATGTTGCCTTGTGGCGTCTTGACGACGACACCGAGCGAGTTCGGAATCGAGTGGGTCGTCCGGAAGAACGAGATACTCGTCTTTCTGAACTTGACGATCGTATCTTCATCGATTTCATGCAATTCGGCCTCGCGAAGCAAGCCGTGCTCCTCAAGTTTCACTTTGATCAACCCGAGGGCGAGCTTTGTCGCATAGATCGGCAGTTTGACTTGTTTCAACAAGAACGGGATTCCACCGATATGGTCTTCGTGACCGTGGGTGATGAACACCCCTTTTACTTTTTCTTTGTTTTTGATCAAGTATGAGTAATCTGGAATGACGTAGTCGATCCCAAGCAAGTCATCCTCTGGGAACATAATCCCGGCGTCGATGACAATGATCTCATCTTGAAATTGAGCGACATACGTATTCTTCCCGATTTCTCCGAGTCCGCCTAATGCGAACACAGCGGTTTGATGGTTCTTTACAAACTTCATTTAATCTCTCCTTACTTCTAGTTAGTTGATTTTCATCTATGTGATACATAAGTGATTCTCGTGATAAAGTTATGTCTCCGTAAGATTCTTTCTTCATTATAGCTCATATTGTGACAAAATTTCACTAATGACGTCAGATTGAGGGCGGTTTCTTGATTTCGTGGTATGCTTTTCTGTATAGAAATACCCTAAACAAGACAGAGAAAGCATGGTGATTCGAATGGAAGATAAAAAAGTAGTCTTTTTTGACATTGACGGCACGCTTCTCCACGAAGGGACGTATATTCCGCCTTCGACGATTGCGGCGATCGAACAACTTCGTGCGAACGGAGTCGAGACGTTCATCGCGACGGGACGAGGCCCGGCGATGCTCTCAGACATCCCGCAGCAACTTGGAATCGAGAGCATGGTGTGCTACAACGGCCAAATCGTCGTCCACCGTGGGGAAATCGTCTATCGGAACACGCTACCGACTCATGCGCTCAGCCGTTTGACGGACCATGCGGGAACGTTTGACCACACACTCGTCTATCTCGGACAAGACCGTGGCGGCGCGACGAAACCGAACGACCACGTCGTCGAACAGTCGCTCGGTGAACTCGATATGCCGATCCCGACGTACGCGCCAAACTTCCACATTGAACAGGACGTTTATCAGACGTTGCTCTACTGCACGCCTGAAGAAGAGCATCATTATCTCGACGCTTATAGCGAATTCGATTTTATCCGGTGGCACCCGCATGCGATGGACGTCATCAATCGCGGGGCGAGCAAGGCGGACGGCATTCGCCACTTCATCGAGACGAACGGCTATCGCCTCGAGAACACATACGCCTTCGGTGACGCGTTGAACGATTTGGCGATGCTCCGATACGTCGGTACAGGCATCGCGATGGGCAACGGACGAGCCGAGGCAAAAGAAGCGGCCGACTTTGTGACGAAATCGATACTTGAAGACGAAATCGATACTTGAAGACGGGATCGAGTACGGACTAAAAACTATGAAGCTAATCTAAAAACAACGAGAGGCTCGCGCCTCTCGTTTTTATCTTGACCGAAGCGAGCGTTCGAGCCGGTCGAGGTCGGTATCTTTTCCGATGATGATCAAGATATCTTCCGGCAGGATCATCTCGTCGGCTTGAGGAGAAATCAAGACGTCGTCACCACGACGGATGGCGACGATGTTGACTCCGTATTTGGCACGAAGGTCCAAATCGATCAGTGATTTATTCGATAGTTTATCAGAAGCCTTGATCTCGACGATCGAATGTTCATTTGAAAGTTCGAGGTAGTCCAAGATACTTTGGCTCATCAATCCGTTGGCGATCCGGACGCCCATATCGCGTTCCGGGTGGACGATGTTATCCGCACCGATTCGACGTAGGACTTTTTCGTGGTAGTCGTTCGTCGCTTTTACCGTGATGATTTGGACACCGAGCTCTTTCAAAATCAACGTCGTCAAAATCGAGGCTTGAATGTTTTCTCCGATTGCCACGATCACATGTTCGAAGTTACGAATCCCAAGACTCTTTAAGACGTTCTCATCGGTCGTATCGGCGATGACCGCATGCGTGGCTAGACCCATGAACTCATTGACGCGTTCTTCATCCACGTCGATGGCGAGCACGTCATATCCGTTCGACGACAGCTCCCGCACGATCGACCCACCAAACCGACCTAAGCCGATGACTGCAAATTCACCTGTCATATTCAAAACATCCCTTTCCATACAGCGGTTTCTGTTCCCGATTCTTCGTACAGTGTAACCGATTCGCCCTAAAAAAACTATACAAAAAAGACCGGGAAATCCCGGTCTTATGCTTTACCGCTTGAACGTGTTCCACGCACATAGTCATTGTCGAACAAGAACAGACGAAGCAATAAATACAACGCTGGTACGAGTAAGAGCAATCCTAGAATGAACACGATGACGAGCGCGATCGCCATCGACTCGTTGACGACGCTTCCGTTAATGTCGATATACGGATAGAGAATGTACGGCAAATGCGTATAACCATATCCGAACCACGCCATGAAGAACTGACCCATGACCATTAAGAAAGCGAGTCCGTAGTTGCGTTTCAAGTAGACGAACGATACGGCGATGATGAAGAAGACGAAACTCGCGGCGAACCACCACCAGTTACCCGCCAAAATGTTTTCATAGTGCCATGCCGCCTGTGACTTTAAGCCGAAGAAGACGAGGCCCGAAGCGAGGATCGTCGGAACACTCCAGAAGAGCGCCCACTTGCGCACGAGGCCGACTGCTTCGACATCACGTGCCTTGTCCGCATAGAACAAGAGGAACATCGCACTAATATAGAGCACCGACACGATCGCAAGGATAACGACTGTCCATGAGTAGAAGTTTGTGAACAACTTCAATCCGTCAAAGAACACACCCGACTCTGTCTCGTTAATGAATCCGCCTTGACTGACCGTGAGCACGGTCGACATCGCCGCCGGAATCAATAAACCTGTCGCCCCGTACAAGAACACGTAAAACGTACTCTCTTTCGAACCGTAGTTCGCGAACGCATAAAAACTTCCGCGAATCGCGAGCAAGATCAACACGACAGAGGCCGGTACTAACAAGGCCGTTCCATAATAGTAAGCCGTATCCGGGAAGAACCCGACGATTCCGACGAAGAAGAAGACGAAGAAGACGTTCGTCACTTCCCATGTCGGTGACAAATACCGTTGAATCAAGCGATTGATTTTTTGGTCTCGCTTCGTGTACTTACTATAGAAAGCGAAGAAGCCGGCACCGAAATCAATCGATGCAACGATGAGATAGCCGTATAAAAACGTCCATAATACGGCAATCCCTAATTCTTGAATTTGCATGTCATATCCTCCGATCACACTTCATCCGCAAACATCGCTTCGCCGCGATGTTCCGATTGTTTTAGTTCTTTCCCGACTGGGTTGTCCTTGAACAGACGTGTCAAGACGAGCACTGTGACCACGCCAAGAACCGCATATAGGATCGCGAAGGCGATGAGCATCCAACCTACGTTAGCCGACGTCGTCGCTGCCTCACTCGTGCGCATCAAATCATAGAGCGCCCATGGCTGACGGCCAAACTCGGCGAAGAACCACCCGAACTCGATTGCCATCATGGCGAGAGGGCCTCCCGCCGCAATCGCAATCAGCATCGGTTTGCTGAATTGAGGCAATCGCTTAATGTAGCGTCCGAGGACGAACAGGAATGAGATGAGCGCAAGAAGCATCCCGATTCCGACCATCGCATCAAACAGATAGTGGATGAACAGTGGCGGTTGGTCCTCTTTCGCAAATTCATCAAGACCCGTCACTTCATAGTTTGGGACACCGCCCGCTAAGATTGACAACGCATAAGGGATTTTAATGGCCCCGCGTACTTCGTAACCACCTGCACCATCGTCTTCGAGCCATCCGCCCAAGATGAGTTCGGCTTCGGAGGAGGTGTCAAAATGCCACTCTGCCGCCGCCAACTTATCTGGCTGATACTTCGCCAAGTATTTACCTGAGAAGTCTCCGACGAGCGCAGTCGCAATCGCAAAGATGAGCGCGACGGTCATCGTTAAACGAAGACCTTTTTTGTGATACTCGATAGACAATTTGTCGAGCTGGTTACGGCGTTGGCGCAATAACTGCACGGCCGCAATCGCCGCTAAGATGAATGCCGATGTCAAAATGGCAGACGTTAATACGTGCGCCATCTTTGTCGGCATCGCCGGGCTGAACATCGCCTCGAGCGGACTCACGTTCGCAAGTTTCCCATCGACGATATCAAATCCGACAGGCTGGTTCATAAAGCTGTTGACTGTCGTAATGAAGAAGCCTGAGAACAGTGCACCAACGGCGACTGGAATCCCGATCAGCATATGGTGCCACGGGTTTTTAAACCGATCCCACGTGTACAAATAAATGCCGAGGAAGATCGCTTCAAAGAAGAACGCGAACGTTTCCATGAACAACGGCAGCGCGATCGTCTGACCGGCGACGCGCATCAAGTTTGGCCAAAGCAGTGATAACTGCAGCCCGATGGCTGTACCGGTGACGACACCGACCGCGACGGTCACGACATAGCCCCGCGACCACCGACGAGCCATCAAGGTGTATTTCGGATCTTTCTTTTTAATACCTAAAAACTCTGCCAATAAAATTAAAAGTGGAACCCCGACGCCGATTGTGGCAAAAATCACATGAAAACCTAACGTGAGTGCCGTTAACGCCCGACTCATCAGGACCGGATCTTGAAACATCTATTGATTACCTCCTATCTCTCTCTAGCGCTTCACACCGATGCGTGAAACGAAACATCATAGATAATTTCCTTTGGATACCCCTATCATAATGATTTTATATAGCGCTGTAATGTCTCAATGCTTGAGTTCGCAAAATGTTCACATTTGAACAAGCTTAACAATATTGACGCTTTACAATCATAATAAATTCCCTTTTTCCTCACATCGGAAGCACAATTCAACACATTTCAACAAAAAAAGCGGACAGCAACGTGTCCGCTTCGTTCACTTCACAATGACCGTTCTAAAGAAATGGTCGAACAGTTCGACCGCGACATCGATCGCCCGCTCATCTGGATTGAGCGTCGCTTGGTGAAGACCTGAACCCATGTCGTTCACCCCGAGCCACACCATGAACCCCGGCACTTGTTTCAACATATAGCCGAAATCCTCACCGGTCATGGCCGGAACGCACGTCTTATACGAATAGCCGACGTCTTCGACCGCTTCCTCGAACTGGAACAAATACCGTTCGTCGTTCACTACTTCATGGTACCGGTTGCCGAACTCGAGGTCGATATGGACGTTATACGTCATCTCGACACCGGCGATGACTTGACGGATCCGGCGCTCAAGGACGACCATTTCTTTATCCGACAAGGCCCGGATCGTCCCATCGAGCTTGGCCGTCTCGGCGATGATGTTCTCTTTCGTGCCGGCAGCGACTTTACCGATACTGATCACGGCGCTCCCCATCGGGTCGATGTTGCGAGAGATGATCGTCTGCAGCTGCATGATCAATGCCGCCTGAACGATGACAGCGTCAATCCCGGCATGCGGGAAAGCGCCGTGCCCACCCTTGCCGTGAATCGTGAGGTGGAGCTCACGCGCACTCGCGAACAAGACGCCCGGTCGTGAGGCAATCGTGCCGACCGGATATTCCGGCGCCACGTGGAGACCGAACATCGCGTCAGGACGGAAATGATAGAACAACTCCGACATCGCCATCGGTTCCGCACCGCCCGGCCCTTCTTCGGCCGGTTGGAAAAAGACGACGAGATGATGATCGAGCGGCTCTTCGATCGCGCGTTTGATCAAGCCGAGCGCGATCGCCATATGGACGTCATGTCCACAGGCATGCATCATGCCTTCATGGACCGAGGCGAACTCCAGTCCTGTCTCTTCCGTGATCGGCAATCCGTCCATATCGGCCCGATACCCGATCGTCTTGTCGCCGACAAGACCGTCGACACGTACGAACAGTCCGGTGCGCCAATGCGAGATGTGGACCCGTGACGAGTTAAACGAACGAATCAACTCCTCAAGCGTCGCTTGTGTTTTAAACTCTTTGTAACCCGGTTCTGGAATCAAATGTAACTGTCTTCTAGCTTCTATGGCCCAACTCATTCCACACTCTCCTTTGTCACTTCTTCAACGATTTCCCAAAACGCTTTCACTTGCGCGAGCTCGAGCATCGAGTCGGTCGACAACATCCACGTGTCACGCACGAGCGGTGTCCCGTTCGACGACGTGAGCGGGATCTTATTGATCGCCTCGACATCGCGAATCGTCGACTCCGGCAAGATGGCAAAACCAATCCCATGCAGCGCCATCTGTTTGCACGTCTCGATCTGATCGACGACGAGTGTCGTGAGCGGCGGACTCGAGAACCGCTCTTGCCACCATTCAAGGATTTCTTGATAATAGGTCGAGTCACTCTTAAACTGAATGAACGAGCGCTCGTTATTTTTCAACTGCTTTAAATCGGTCATCCGCATATCAACGAGGTGAAGCGAATCTGAGAACAGTTTCATCTTTTCTCCGCGCCAGTCCGGATTACCGCGAATGATCCCGATATGGAAACTCTCTTCGAGCATATAGCGCATCATCTCGCTCGACCAGCCCGTCACGAGTTTGACTCGGACGGACGGATACCGTTCCATGAATCGTTTCAAGACGCGGGGCAACCAATACTGTCCCATGATCGAGGCGACCGCGATTTTGAGCGTCCCATACACTTCGCCTTGCTTGGCCGTCAACTCTCCCCGAAGTTCTTGCTCTTCGCTATACATCTTTTTCGCGAAGTCGATGATTTTCTCACCGTCCGGGGTGAGGGCGAGGCCTCGCGTCGAGCGGACGAAAATCTTTTTGCCCCACTGATGCTCGATTGTGACGAGGCGTTGGCTTAAAGCCGGTTGGGAGACGAACAACCGCTCGGCGGCTTTTCTCATATTCAACTCTTCGGCGAGGACGATCAACACTTCCACTTCTGATACTTGCATGACGTCACCTATTTCTATATCGTTTCTAAGACTGTATACTAAATTCATTGTTGCTAACCTGTATCATATCATGTTCATTCGCAATTTTTGAGTCGTCAGGAGGAAATCGTATGCAACGTCATCATTTTGCCTTTATTGTCGCGACCGTCGCGACGCTTGGAAGTTTGTACTTCTCCGAAGTCATGCTTTATCTGCCCTGCAAGCTGTGCTGGTTTCAGCGCATATTCATGTACCCGCTCGCGATTTATTACTTGACTATCATGTTAACGAACCGTGAAGTCAACCGTCTCTTCATCGGACTGATGGCCGGTGCCGGCTGGCTGATCAGCCTATACCACGTCGTGCTCGAACGGATTCCGAACGGGGATGCGTTTTGCAGCAACGACTGTCTCATCCGTTGGGTGAACTACTTCGGGTTCGTCACGATCCCGCTCTTGAGCTTCATCGCGTTCACGCTGATTTTAGCTATTCAATTCGTTCCAAAACGTACTGTTCGTTGAATGGAAAGAGGAGACACGGTCGAAATTGACCGCGTCTCCTCTTTATTTAGCTTATTGCCACCACTCGTCATAGAGCGACGCCGGCATATGGTGCTTATGGCGCGACCGTTTAAAGATCGTCTCGATCCGCTCGGCGATAGCCGGGTCGACGGCTTTCCCTTCTAAATAATCGTCGAGTTGGTCATACGTCATCCCCAGTGCGACTTCATCGGGAAGACCCGGTTTGTCGTCCTCGAGGTCAGCCGTCGGCACTTTATAAATCAGACTCTCGTGCGCTTCGAGCTCATGGAGCAACGCTTTTCCTTGGCGCTTGCTCAGTCCCGTGAGTGGCGTCAAATCGGCTGCCCCGTCCCCGTGCTTCGTATAAAATCCAGTCACATACTCTGCCGCATGGTCAGTCCCGACGACAAGCGCCCCGAACGTCGCCGCGATGTCATATTGGACTTTCATCCGTTCACGCGCTTTCGTGTTCCCTTTATGGAAATCGCCGAGTTCGAGCGTCGTTGCTTGTTTGAACGCCTCGACCGAAGCATCGACGGCCGGCTTGATGTTGACGGTGAACGTCTTGTCAGGCCGGATGAAATCAAGCGCCCGCTTGGCGTCGTCTTCGTCATGTTGTTCGCCGTATGGGAGGCGCACCGCATAAAACGTATAGTCGCCGCCGGTCTCAGCCCGCAACTCTTCCATCGCGTGTTGGCATAACTTGCCCGCGAGTGTCGAGTCTTGTCCACCTGAAATACCGAGGACGAGTCCTTTCGCCCCCACACGTTTGACGTACGTTTTTAAAAAGTCGATTCGTCGACGGACTTCTTGAACTGGATCGATGTGCGATTTCACATGAGTCGATTCGATGATGTGTTGTTGCATCTTTCGTTTCCTCCTTGTTTGTAAGTCGGTTTGCCTTATTGTCTGACAATCTGGTTTTGTCGTCAATACGTTTGGATTCCAAAAAAAAGACGGAAACGTGAGTTTCCGTCTAACGGTTATTGAACGCGGAACGATGCGACGTCTCCGCCGATCGGTGTCATCTCTAGGAAGAGCGACTGTCCTGATGTCGGTTCCTCATCTAATAACACGCCGAACGTGAAGCCGCCGGCCGTCGGTTGCGACGCCCCTTGCGCAAACACGTTATGCCCGTCCGAGACGCTCCATTCGAACTCCTCGACGTTCGTGTACCCAGCCACTTCAATCAAATTCCCGTTTCTCTTAATCGAGACATCGCTGAACGCACCGTCCGTTTGGGCCGGCTGCTCGCTCGGCTCATCCGTTGGCTCTTCAGAAGGCTCTTCAGAAGGCTCTTCTGCCGGTTCTTCCGCAGGCGGCGCCTCTACCGCTTCAACTGATAACGTTTTTTGATCGGTGGCTGCCATCTCTGGTGCGCCTTCGACTTGAGCGAGACTGACGAAATCAACCGTATACTCTCCGCTCTCGAGTGTGAGCGGGAACACTTCGTCAAACACTTTCGTCTCACCCGGTTCCCACGTCTCTTCGATAATTGATTCAGTGAACATATATTCGCTGCCGTAATCAAAAACGGTCGTTTCTCCGTTCATGACCGTCAACTGAAAACGTTGCGATGAATTGAAGGTCACCTTGACCGGTCCTTCATTCGGGTTCGTCATCGAAACCGTCGCCGATAATTGTTTTGTGTCGGCATTGTAGCTCGCGTCCGTCTCAAGCGTCAATAAAGCTGGAGCTGCCGACGAGTTCCCGTCCACATCGCTCGGAGTTGCTTCTTCTTTACCACACGCCGCTACCACGAGCATCATCGCAGCGACCACGACTAGCAACCAAGTTTTTTTCACGTATTCCACTCTCCTCAACAAAATAAAAAAACGTCTATAGCACTAGTGTATACGTTCGTGCAGACGTTTGTAATGGATTTCCCTATATTATTTACCTTTTTTAAGAAACTTGTAGGTTTTCCACGTATTGCTGCCAACCGGTCACGAACAACGAGTCAGCGACGTCGATGTCAGAACGAACTTGTGCAGAGATTGAGAACGTCTCACTATGAATCGTCTCAAAAATGACGGTGATCATGCCATCGACCACTTCTTTGTAAGCTACGAGTTCAGTTGTTTCTGCAAAAAGAATCATGAGTGTTGCTCCTTTGTCCAAATAAGATACTTTCAGTGTACCAACGTTATTCAAATAAAAACGTCCTATCGTTCGACAGTCCCGCTCCGAGCTCGACTTGTCTGTCGAATAACTGGCACCGATTGTTAACCGATTGGTTGAATTATGTAAGGACAAACGAAAAAGAGAGGCAATTCGCCAAGCGAACTCCTCTCACTTCCTATAATTGTAAATTTGAACAAACCTGACTTGTCGAATGGTTTATTTCGAACGGTTCGAGATTTGTTGCCATACCGTTCCGAGTGCCGTTTCTCCGCTCGTAATTCGCTCTTTGGCGAGACGTGCTTGGAGAGAAACCTCGAACTCACGGTCGTCCTCGGCGATTTTCAAAGCCGGTACGGCCTGCTCATCACCACAGTCGAACAAGAAGCGTGCAGCCCGCCAACGGACAAGCTTACTTTTATCTTTGAGCGCCTCGATCATCGATGGCTGAGATTTTGACAACGCCCAATCAGAGACGGTGTCCCCCGCGGTCCGTCTCACGATCGGTGACGGATCGACGAGTGCCTGCTCGATATAGGTGACGTAATCCTCCCGATTTTCTTCAAACATACCAATCATGACGACTGCTTGACGCCGGATCGCCATCACCTTGTCCTCGAGTGCCCGGCGGAAGTAATTCATGTTCTCCGGTTCGATTTGCAGTTCATCCAAGAATGCCATCCGTGCTTTCCAGTCCTCCGACTGGAGTTGCGACACGTTGGCCTCGTAATCCGCCTCGCGCCCGAAAGCACGGGCGACAATCCGAGCGACGCGATCTTCTGGATAGGCCGCTTCAAGCTCTTCTTGAGCGACAGCACTCACGTCTTCGAGTTCCCCGTAACGCGGAGCTTGTTCGACCCAGCGGCGATCTTGAATGACGTTTTTCACTTGCTGCTGTACCTGCATCGCTGCGTCGACAAAGCGTTTAGACAAACCGACCCGTTTCTCCTCGTCGCCTTTGACGAGTTTCAACTGCATCGGGACGTCTAATACGAACTGGACCGATACGTGGACCGGCTCATAGTCTGCCGTCAACTGGCTCGCTTCTCCTTCAGCGACGTCTTCGCCGAACGCGCGACGGATGTCGTTCATGACGTCGTGCCAATCGTGTTTCGGATGCCGTTCGACCGCTAAAAAATCAGAGACGGCGTATACCGATTTGACGCCTCGTAACGCGATGATGTCTCGGATCGTCTCCGGGACGTCCTGACTCGCCTTGTCATATGTGATCCCGCGGCCAGAAAAAGCCGGTTCGACAATGATCTTTAAATTGTTCGGACTTGGTGTTGGTTCAATTGCTACAAGTTTCATCTTCATCACCTCACACCAATCGTGACGAAAACAACAAAAAAACGCAAGCGAGTCGCTTGCGTCGTGAACATCAAAATAGGGCGATGAACTGTTGGAGGGAATAGCGCTCTCCTTCGACGTCGAACGTGTCATCTCCAGCAATCGGTTCTAGGAAGAAGCGTTTCTCCCCGTCCGCTTTCACGTAACCGAAGATGTGGTTCGTCTGATAAAATAATTCCACAATCGTGACCCGGCCGAACGTCATCCCGTCATTGATGACTGCCTGGTCCCCTAACTCGCCGCCGTTGTACAGTTCGATATACGTTTCCATGTGTTGTCGCTCCCTTTGTGTTTGTTTTCACAATTCATTTCTATCAGACAAAGGTCGTGACTTCAAGTTATTTTTTTGCGTTACGCTTCCAAAAATCAATCCAATTGTAATACTCAGATAACACTCTATCGATTTGTTGGATTGATGGTTCATGTTCAAGTCCTTTAGCACCAATCTTCTCTTTGCAATGCGTGATAAAGATTTCGTTTCCTGGTAAAACGTTTGCCCGATTTGTGGCAAATACTTGTCGGAGGTGGACTTGGCACCTTACCGTCCCGAGCATGCCGGGTGAGGCGCCGGCAATCATGACCGGTTTATCACGAAGTGGCGTTCCCGGTTCGAGCGATAGCCAGTCGATCGCATTCTTTAAGACGCCGGGTATGCTGTGATTGTACTCCGGGGTAACGACGAGCAGACCGTCCGCTTCTCTGACCACTTGCTTGAACGCGACAACGACGTCCGGTTCATCCGGGTCAATCAAGTCGTCATTATAGAGCGGCAATTCGATTGATGCGACCTCCACGTCAAACCGATCACGACCGAGTTCGATGATTGAATGAAGTAGCGCCGTATTGAACGATGCTTTACGCAAACTGCCTGATACGGCGATCAGTTTGAACTTATGCACCGAGCGCACTTCCGCGTCGAGCCAAGCGTTAATGAGTTGCGCTTCGGTTTCAGGCGCCTCCATCATCCCCATATGACTGGCTTGCACCGTCTGTTTTGTATGACGCTCCGCCCCTATGAAAGCTCGTTCCGCGTCCATGTTCGGGTCTTTCGAGCCGTAAATAAACAATCCGGGCAAGTTCGTCTCG
Organism: Exiguobacterium sp. s142; assembly: GCF_018618455.1. Taxonomy (NCBI): domain Bacteria; kingdom Bacillati; phylum Bacillota; class Bacilli; order Caryophanales; genus Exiguobacterium; species Exiguobacterium sp. s142. The sequence continues at coordinate 22,694 of NZ_JACSMB010000007.1, forward strand.
CGCACCGTTCCTGTCTCATCATTCCGGTCCCGAATCGCTTCTTGAGCTGAGATGATTCCTTCTTTCGACATGTTGAAGCCGATTCGTTTAGCACGTTCGATGAGTGTGTGATCAGAATCCGGGGCGAACACGCCTGGGATCATCTCGTCGATGAACGGATGGACACCTTCTTCGATCACTTTCTCAATCGCGGCGTTTCGTTTCGCCTTCGCTTGATCCGAATCCGCGCCGGCCGTCGAATGAATCAACCCGAAGCCAGATAATTCATCCGGATAGCGTCGAACAAGGTTCGTCGTGATGTAACCGCCGAACGAATGTCCCAGTACGACCGGACGATCGAGCTCGCGCAAACGAATCTCTCTGATCACCCAATCCGCGAATTGATCGATCGTCTCGGGACCCGATTCGGTGTCATCATGTCCTGGAAGCGTCAACGCGTACACATCCGCTTCAAGCATCGGGACGAGCTCGTCAAAATAATCCGGTGACCCACATAGGCCGTGAAGCAATACAACTTGTCTCATCGTCATCTCCCTCTCTGTGGCCATTCGTCTTTTAGTAGACGGTACATCGTCAAGTCCATAAAACGGCCGTGACTGTAAGCATAGTCGTGCAGCAAGCCTTCCTCGGTGAAGCCGAGCTTTCGCACCAACCGATTTGACCCATCGTTCTCTGGTGCGACGAGCGCCGAGATCCGGTGAAACTTGAACTCGTCGAACCCGTACCCGATGACGGCTGTCGCCGCTTCATAGGCGACACCTCTGCGCCAATGACTAGGCGCGACTTCAAATCCGATTTCAGCCCTGAAATATTGGGGCGTCCAGTTATGAAAGCCGATCGTCCCGACGAGCTCATCGGTCACACGGTCACATATCGCCCATCGAATCGCTTTCCCTTGTTGAAATTGATCTTTAAAATAGGCGATGACGTTCTTCGCCTCATACACGGCAAGCAACGGATCAGATCCGTAATAGCGCATGACTTCCTCGGTCGAGAGGATCACGTAGAGTGCCCGCGCGTCCCTAGGCTCGAGTTCTCTCAGGATAAAACGATCTGTAGCGAGCTCTGGAAAACTCTTCTTCAACCCCCACATGCTGAACCCGCCTTTCTTCTACCTTTTCTCTAATTATACCTAGTTTTCCTCAAAAACCATCATCTCAATCATCTCGACCGCTCCAACATGGCACACTCGAGACGGATTTGCTAAAATCAAATTGTAGTGACTTCGAACTGAGGGGATTAATATGTCAAAACAGTTGTTCTACATTAAACAAGACCGGGAACTACAACGTTTTACCCTTCATGGGGTGACACTGACGGATGTCGTCGAAGCGTTATCACTCGCCCGACCGATGATCATCTGTCGAACAGACATTAAAGGGATGAGACAATCATCCCGGACGAGGTTTCGCTATATCGAGGCACACGAACTCTCAACGTTCTCGACGAAATACTTGAACAACCAGACGAGTTTCACCGCCATCGACTTTCCCGACTATAATTTACTCGAATCATTATCAGACCATGAGATTGCGGAAATCTTGTTTTTGAGCCACATGGAACGAGGGCTGAAAGCGCCGTTCCTCAACTCGATCCAAAATGAGATCGCTTATTTCAACGAGTCGAACGATCGTCACAGTAGCCTCTACATAAAAGACTGGTCGACGATCAATCAGTTCCTGCAAAGCGTGCTTCAAAGTAAACTCGACCGTGACATCCGTAATATCAGCTTCGTCCCGATCCCACTGCCTGTCATCGATGAAATCTTGGCTTTATCCCCACAAGGGCTGATTATCGATTTCGACCATACGAAACGCAGTCTGTTCAATCGACAAGTCGCCATCTCGTTTTACGTCGCCGGACGATACGAGGACATGTCTGTGCTTGAAGAAGACTTTGACGCCAAGAAGGAATCGATCGCCTTAAAAGGGCAATTGACCTATCGCCGCCGAGCATGGGAAATCGAACGATTTTAAGTTCATACGTGTATGAAAGTCAAAAGAGCCTGGAAAATTCAGGCTCTTTTTTGCTATCGTGCTCGTCTTTATTTCGTTCCAAATCGCTTTGTCTAACGACTTTATCGTTATTTTTAAAAATTGATAACAAATTGTCTTAATTTTTCGTTAAATTAAGTCTTTTCTTTTAACGATAGGACGGTATACTAGGAATAACCTTCTGGAGGGACGGAAGGCAATATAGAGAAAGCGAGGTGAAAATCTATTCATCTGTCGATGGATAGATCTACGAAATGGAACAACTGAAAGTACAGGGAATTTCTTCGTTCACCAAGTTTGCGACGAATGGAAACATGCTGAAATTAAAAGACGCAATTGCCGGCGAGCAGCGGATTTCGCTTCAAGAAGCGACCGATATACAAGTCTCGATGCTCGACGAGGACCATTCGCGCTTCACTATATTCGGTCAGTCGCGCCCACTCGTGGAACTGACCCTTCCTCACCATTCTTGTGAAGTGTTATATGCATGGCTGCTTCACAAATTAAAACGACAAAAAATCAAATTGGCTTCAAACGCTTAATAAAAGCGCGTCCTCATGAGGGCGCGCTTTGTTCATTCCTCCGATAGATGGTGACGCCCCCATGTTTGGCGGCGCCCACGACTTGGAACAACCACTCTTTCTCGATCAACAGTGACCGTACTGTCAAAAAGTCGTCTTTCGGTACGAGCAACTCATCGATTGAGCCGTCGAGTAACGCTTTGACCTTTTGTTCCCACTCGTTCATTTTGCTTCATTCCTTTCCTTCTGTGCTTCGTTCGCCCAGGCAAATAAGTACGCACCCGTTTGAATCGCGTCGCCCGGTACGAACAGTTCCATCGGCACGTGTGCATGCGACGGAATCTCTCGATTGATTGCGAGCACGACCGGTTCGCCGAGTGCTGCTTCGATGTAGTCGGAAGCAAACGTGATCACTTCATCCGCAGACATTGTTCCCTCGTTCGCAAGAGCCGCTGCATAGGCCGCGTCCATCTCATTATCTTTCAACAGAACACGTCCGTGCTCGAGCAGCGCGAACGGTGGCTTCGCGTCGACGTGAAACACCTCATAGGCGCGATAGCCCGTTTCATCACATGATAGGAGCGGAACGAAGCGGCGTTGTCCCGTCCATTTCTTCAATTGAAACAACGTCCGCATCGACGCAAATGACTTCGCGCCAGTCGCATCTTTTTCGACCAATATCGTCGGCGAACTCGCCGCGTCCGCTTGATCCCTTCCCATAAACAACCAACTTTCAACTTCAGACACGAGTATCAACGATTCTTCCTCCCTATAATCCATTCTGATCCGGCAATCACCGTGAACGCGACGAGCCATCCGCCCACGACGTCACTGAAATAGTGAACGTTCAAAATGACCCGGCTGAACGAGACGGCTACGAGCAGCACGACGAGTACCGCGACCCAAACGGGCGAGTACTTTCGCCGGTATAAACTAAAAGCGAGCAAACCGTACAAGGCGAGCGAACCCGAGGCGTGCCCGCTCGGAAAACTATACGTCGTCGCATCGAGAGCGGCATCGATGAGCGGCCGGTCGATCCCGTACACGCGCTTCAATAGTTGAGTCAAAACTAACGTCCCGATGACGACGAGCGGTAATCGAAACGCTTCAAGTTTATCCCCGCGCCATAACCAATAAAGCATACCGACAAAGGAGAGGGCGATCAACACCTTCACACTGCCGAGTTCCGTCACATAGACGAACAGCGGGCCAGACAACGGCGCGACAATCCGATAGACGAACCCGTCGAGCGAAACCGCCCCACCTAAAATGACAATCACCGAGACGATGGCGAAGCCAAGCGTCCCGGCGATTGTCAGTGTTTTTGCGCGATGCATCAATATAATCCTTTGCGTTCACGCATCTCGTCTTCACCGAAATCGTTCATGTCGCGCAACCGGTGCGCGAGACGGCCCGATGCGTTAGCCGCGATCGCACCGACAAGGTCGTCCATGAACGTATGAACTTGACCATCGTCCATCTTCGTATCGAGCTGCTTGATGATCCCGATCTTCGCTTTATCTAAGTAACCGAACGTCGTGACGGCAATCGATCCGTACGTGTTGACGGCCCCGATCGCGATCGTCTCATCGACTCCGAATAGGCCTTCATCTGAAGCGACGATTGAAAGGAGCGGTTCTGACAACTGCCCTTTTTCGGCTAACATATCGAGCTCTGAGCCGACGAGAATCGCGTGTTGGAGTTCGCGTTTCTCAAGGACGGCCTCAACCGACTCGATGCAGTCTTTTAATGATAAGTGCGGTGAATAAGGCGCCTGCATTTGGTAGACGATCTCTGCGATCGATTCGATCGATACGCCCCGTTCAATCAAACGGGCCCGTGCAGCCTCTGTTACGTCTCGTGAGTGTGGTACTTGTTTCATAATTGTTGCGGGCAATTACCCGCGTCACATCCCTTCATCTCGAGAACAGCATGTCTCGAAGTACTCATTCTCTATTATACTGAAAACTTTAAAAAAAACACTAAGCCCACTTTGACTTCATTCGATAAATCGGTCATCATAAACTAGTAGACCATTCATAAAGGGGGAACTGGAATGAAGATTGGGGTAGTCTTATTTCCATCAAAACAAGTTCAAGACTTCGCCAACTCGTATCGAAAACGGTACGATACGAAGTACGCTTTGATTTCGCCACACGTGACGATCAAAGAACGTACCGAAGTCGACGAAGCCGAGTTACCAAAAGTGCTCGAGTATTTACAACAAATCGCTGAAACGACGAAGCCGATTCAGTTGAAGATCGACGGTGCCCGCTCGTTCGCGCCGACGAACAACGTCCTTTACTTAAAAGTGTTGCCGACGCGCGAACTCGCTGCGCTACAAACTCGCTTACACGAAGGTGCACTCGATCAGCCTCCGAAGTACGAGTTCCTCCCGCACATCACGATCGGACAAGATCTGACCGACGCCGAGCTGTTCGATGTGCTCGAACGGATGCGGATGGAACAAGTCCATTTTGAAGAGACGATCAACCGTATGGCCGTCATGTACGAGCTCGAAAACGAAACATGGAACGTCTATGAGACGTTCCGGTTCCGAGGTTAATATTATACGCTCCGGTCGACGAAACGACCGGGGCTTTTTTCTTGTTCAGCTTCTAACCATTCTTCTTGACGCGGAATAATCCGCTGGACCCGCTGGATGCGAGTGACCGGTTCGATGTTCGCCCGTTCTGTCGGTTGGACCTGGCGATTCCCATATTGGACGACCGTAAAATCAATCTGATAAGGACCCATGATCTTCCCTCCCTCACAAGTCCTTACCCCAAACGGTTACGCTATAATACAAAAAGAGCGCATTTACGCGCCCTTTCCCAAACTTATAAAATATGGTAGCCGCTGTCGACGTGGATGACTTCTCCCGTGATGCCACTCCCCATGCCCGATAACAAGAATAGACCGGTCGAGGCCACTTCTTCAGCCGAGACGTTCCGGCGCAGTGGTGCCTTTTGCTCGAGCTCAGACAAGATGCTGTTAAAGTCGCCGACGCCTTTCGCCGACAACGTCCGAATCGGTCCAGCCGAAATCGCGTTGACTTGTACGCCTTGTGGGCCGTATTCGTTCGCCAAATATTTGACGCTCGAATCGAGCGCGGCCTTAGCGACACCCATCAAGTTGTAGTTCGGTACGACCCGTTCCCCGCCGAGATACGTGAGCGTGATGACCGAAGCGTTCTCTGCGAAGTAAGGTTTTGCCGCCTTGACGACCGCCGTCAAACTGTACGCCGAAATATCGAGCGCTTGTGCGAACTGACCGCGCGTCATCTCCGAGAATTCACCGCGCAACGCTTCTTTATCCGCGAAAGCGATTGAATGCGCAATCCCTTGAATCAGACCGACTTGCTCATGGATCGAACGGAACGTCGTGTCGATCGCTTCATCGTTCGTCACATCACACTCAAGCAACAGTGCTTCTTGGCTCAATTCAGCAGCGAGTGATTCGAGACCTGACTTGAAACGTTCAGACGCATAAGTGAGCACGAGCTTCGCTCCTGCCGCGTCGAGCGTTTTCGCGATCGCCCAAGCGATCGAGCGTTTATTGGCAATCCCCATGACGACGTACGTCTTGTTCGTTAACGTTGGATAAATTGACATTGTGAACTCCCCTTTTTAGTACCTGGTTATAACATCTGTTATCAGATTACAGAATGGTGTCTGTTTTGTCAACCGCCTCGTAACGTATTGCGATTTTTTATAGTTACGGTAAGATAAACTACGTATAGAAAGGGTGAGACGACTTCATCATGAACCGCATTCAATCTTATTTAAAAAGTTTAGACACGACACTTCTGACAATCGTCTTCTTCTTGATGGTCATTAGCCTAGGCGCCATTTACACGGCACAACCGATGTTGCCAACACGATTACAACATATTAACTTCGCCTTCGATCAAGGAATCCGTTACATCATTGGATTCGTCGCCATGTTTGCCATCATGACAATCGAATACGAGCAGTTGCGAAAAATTCATTGGTATCTCTACTCCTTTGGTTTATTGCTTTTAGTTGGCTTAATTCCGCTCCGGGATACCACACTCGTTCCAAATATTAATGGGGCGTATGGATGGTATAATGTGCCTGGTTTCAGTTTTCAACCAGCTGAATTTATGAAGTTGTTTTTACTTATTTCCATGGCCACAATCGTCTACGACCACAATAAACGTTACGGTTCGTCTCAACAGGACGCGTGGCTGTTAATGAAACTAGTATTACTCGCTATCCCGCCTCTTGGGCTGATTGTCACGCAACCAGACTTAGGGACCGGGCTTGTTTTAATCACGATGCTCGGTGCCATCATCATTGTGTCAGGAATCGGTTGGAAGTGGTTGCTCGGTCTATTTAGCGCTGCCGCCGTGACGATCGGTGGGTTCATGTACTTGTTTTTCTCGCATTTCGAGGTGCTTCAAAGCTTCGTTCCGGGCCACGCCTTGAATCGCTTTCAAGCATGGATTTACCCATATGAGTACTCTGACGATTTAGCGTTCCAGTTGATCAAATCGCTTCAAGCCATCGGTTCTGGTCAAATGTTCGGAACTGGCTATGGTCAAGGTTTAGTCTATCTACCAGAGTCGCAAACCGATTTTATTTTCGCCGTCATCGCTGAGCATTATGGTTTTATCGGTGCAGCAATCGTGATTATCGTCTTCTTCTTGTTCTTGTACCGGATGATTCATATCGCGCTCGAAGCGAGCAGTCCGTTCGGAAGTTACATCGTGACCGCCGTCATCGCCATGTTCACGTTCCAGATCTTCCAAAATATCGGAATGACAATCGGTGTCCTCCCGATCACCGGCCTAACCTTGCCGTTCATCAGTTACGGGGGTACCGGGATCATCATGAACATGATTGCCATCGGGCTCGTCATGAACGTCGCCTCAAAATCAAAAACGTATATGTTTGACGACGATTAAACATAGCCCCGCACTCATTTGAGCGCGGGGCTATGTTTTGTTCACTCGTGTTCGAGTTGAAAGTCGACGGGGTAAGCCGCTTCGATTACGATACTCTCCCCTGTCAACGGATGATTGAACGCGGCAGACGAGCTGTGAAGCGCGTGACGGGCGAGCACGGGACGTCCGCCATACATCGTATCCCCGAGTAACGGATGACCAATATGGCGCATGTGGACGCGTATCTGATGGGTCCGTCCGGTCTCGAGTTGGATCGTCAACGCCGCATAGTCACCGTGCGACTCGACGTGACGGACGTGTGTGACGGCTCGTTGCCCGTCGTCTGTGACGACACGTTCCATGATCGAGTGTTCGGCCCGACCGATCGGCGCATCAATCGTCTGTCGTTCGACCAGTCCTTCGACGAGGGCGATATACGTCCGGGACAAACCACCTCGCTTTTGAAGTTCGCTGAAACGATGGTGCACGTACGCATATTTAGCGAACAAGACGACACCAGACGTATCCCGATCGAGCCGATTGATCACATGAATCGCCGAGTGCAATCCAATTCGTTCATAGTAACAGAGCACAGCGTTCGCAAGCGTGTCGTCAGGATGAAGCCGAGACGGGATCGTCGCGATGCCTGCCGGCTTATCGACGGCAAGCAAATAGTCGTCCTCGTAGATGACCGTGAGCGGACGCCGTGAACGGACCATCGTTTCCGCTGGCTGCTCAAGCGGAAAATGAACCGTCACTTCATCGCCGCTCGACACATCAAAGCGAACAGTCCGCGGCTCCCCGTTCACTAAGATGAGGCCACCGTGTTTGACTTGCGTCAACATCTTGCGTGAGATGCCACAATCCCCCATCAAAAAGTCGCGCAGCGGGACGTTCGTCTCCGCGACACGACGTAATGTAAAACCGTACATATGTTACTTCCCTTCCTCGATGAACGATTCGCGCACCCGACGCCAAAACGGGAACGGGCGGAACCGGGCGAACGTCACTTTTTCTCTCGCGACCGCGCAACGGATCGACTGGACGTTCGACCACGACAGTGCTTCCTGATGGTCGAACGCGAGCTCAAACTCCGTTTTCGTATGCGGTTTGATTTTGACTTGGTGGTGCTTCGGCAACAACAGTGGTGAGCCGATCGTCCGGTAGACGAGATTATTGATTGACGCCATCTCGGTCACTTGGATCGCCTCGATCGATGGATGGACGATCGCACCGCCGAGCGCTTTATTATAGGCGGTCGAGCCGGAAGGTGTCGAGATGCAAAGCCCGTCTCCGCGGAACGTTTCAAAGTAATCGTCACGGATCGACAAGTCACACACGAGCGTGCGCTTGTAATTTTTAATCGTACACTCGTTCATCGCCAACTGCCGCTCCGTCGTCCCGTCCTCATAGTCGATCAACACTTCGACGAGCGGATAAGATACCGGTTCAAACGACTCGCTCGTGATCATCTCTGTCAATTCATCGAGCTCGTCCGGTTGCCAGTCGGCGTAAAAACCGAGATGGCCCGTATGGATGCCGACGAGAAGGGTGTCGTCTAACCGGTCGACATATTCATGGAACGCCTGTAGCATCGTCCCGTCCCCACCGACCGAAACGACGATCCGAGGTTGTTCCGAGACGGAATGTCCCGCCTCGGTCAACTTGTCTGTCAACTCACGCGCGATCTCCGCGGAACGCGCATCTCCCCTTGACACAATCGCAAACTGCATACACTTACCCCCCTAGTCTTGGTCCGTTTGGACGTTCATTTCTTTATCACGAAACACTTGCTGCGCATCTTGAATCTCGACGCGGAGCTGACTCATCTCAGCATCGAGCAGAAACGCCGCCTCCGCGGCCCGACGCAGCCGTTCTTGGACTTCTTGCGGCATGTCGCCATCGTATTTATAGTTTAACGAGTGCTCGATTGTCGCCCAAAAGTTCATTGCGAGCGTCCGAACTTGGACTTCGACGAGCGTCGGGAATTCCCCGTGGATCGTCTGGACCGGGTATTCGATGATGATGTGATACGACCGATAACCCGATTCTTTTTGATTCGTGATGTAGTTCCGTTCCTCTACGATTTTAAAGTCGGTCCGGTGGTGCAACAGCTCGAGGACCTGCACGATATCGTCCACAAATTGACACATGATTCGAAGCCCGGCGATGTCTTGCATCTCGGTCGACAAGTGATCATAGGCGATCTGTTTGCGTTTCGCTTTCTCGAGAATGCTACCGACCGGCTTGACCCTGCCGGTGACGAACTCGATCGGAGAATGGTCATTTTGCGAGTTGTATTGCTTACGGATCGCTTTAAACTTCACTTTCAGCTCATCGACCGCAATTTGATACGGCACTAAAAATTGATCCCAGTCCACTGATTGCATATGCTGTCACCACTTTCGTTCGTTTCGGAAAACCTTGCTTTTTTCCGTATGTATCCGATTGTATGGTATCATAAACCAACAATTGTTCATAGAATGGAGCGATGATGAATGACCCAAGAAGTGGAAATTGAGTTTAAATCGATGCTGACGAAAGATGAGTATGAGACGTTGCTCGAATCGTATCAGTTATCCGACCAAGTCAAATGGCAAGCCAACGATTATTTCGATACGCCCACGTTTGAACTGCGTAGCCAAGGCGCGGCCTTGCGCATCCGCGAGAAGAAGACCGGTCAAGTTTTGACGCTCAAACAACCGCACGATGTCGGACTGCTTGAGACGCATGCACCAATCAATGAAGAAGCGGCGGAAAATTTGTTCAAGTACGGCATCGTCCACGACGAACAGATGAAACAAGCCCTCGCCACGTTCAATTTGACCGGACCGCTCGAACATTTGGGCCGCCTCGAGACGAAGCGTGCTGAAATCGAGACGGCAGACGGTCTGCTCGTGCTCGATGAAAGTCATTATTTGGAGATTTGTGATTACGAAATAGAATTCGAAGTGACGGACGAAGCGGCAGGCCGAATCGCGTTTGAAAAGCTGCTCTCGAGCCACAATATCCCGTTACGTCCGGCCAAAAATAAAATCGTCCGATTCATGGAAGAAAAGATGGGACGGAGTGAAGGTTGAGCAGATACGTTGCCAACCTTTTTTTTTCGTTGCTACAATGAGCATACGATATATTTGATTTTGTTTACGAGAGGAGGCGACACAATGGAACTTGAACAATGTAATGAGTCATCCTGTTCACTGGAAGAATCTTCTATCCAAGTAACATATAAGCCATTAGAGTTATTCTATTTCATGGACATCTCTGATCCCGACGGTTTTCACGTGATGACACTCATTAAAAAACTCGAGCTCGAATACGGGCACTTGATTCGTTTTCGGATGGTCTCGACGGTTCCTAGTTGTGTTGGCGGATGTCAGGAAGAGGTTCGCCTTCTCACGATGATCAAGGCTATGGAATTACAAGGGAAACGCCATGCGATGCGTTTTTTGCGTCACCTTCATATTAACGACGCCTTTACGAAGGATGCTTCTAACGATGCCGACCTGTGGGAGATCGCGCGCTCTTACGCTGGATACGGACTCGACATCGATGAGTTGGCGGCAGATATGCAGTCGAATCAACTCTTGAGCGCCCTCGCTGTCGACCATCAAATATTAAAAGACTGGGAAATCGAATCACTTCCCGCCATGACGTTCGTCACCCGTGACGAGGCGCTCAAGATCGAAGGCGTCTATCCTTACGACGTGTACCAAGCCGTTATGAGTGAACTGCTCGGATACGTACCGAATCGGCAAACGGGTTGGAACGTTGAAAAAGTGTTACGTCACTACGACGCCTCGACAATCACTGAGCTCGCGTTCATCTTAGAGCTCGACAAGCCGGTCATCGAACGGGAACTGAAAAAACTGTCGCTCCAGCAACGTTGCCGCCCTGTTCCCGGCTGCAGCGGTCAAGCATGGGCCACACAAAAATAAACGGATACAAAAAGAAACCCACGGCCGGGGAGCCGTGGGTTTTTGACGTCTCAAGCGGGGACAAGAGACGCCGATCTTAACACCCGGGGAAGGTGTCAAGACGGGAGAAAGTTTACGGTCAATAAAGGGGTTTGTGATTGATTTCACACTTATAATATAACCATAGCCTCGCCTGTTGACAAGCACTTTGTTCATATTGTCACATAATGTTCACGCACATGCTCGCTTACGAAAACAGGAGTGATTCCATCTCATCGAGGACGGATTCAAACTGATCAAGCGCCGCTAACACAGGTGCTTTCGTCGTCATGTCAACGCCGGCCGCCTTCAACACCTCGATCGGGTAATCGCTCGACCCGGCTTTTAAGAACTTATCGATATAACGTTTAACGGCAGGCGCGCCTTCGTCCATGATTTGTTGCGACAACGCCGCTGACGCCGAAATTCCTGTCGCATACTGATATACATAGTAGTTGTAGTAGAAGTGCGGGATACGGGCCCACTCGAACGCGATCTCTTCGTCGATGACGATGTCGTCGCCGAAGTAACGCTTGTTCAACTCAAGATACGTCTCGTTCAAGTATTCTGGTGTGAGCGAGATGCCATCTTGGGCCGCTTGATGGATCTTATGTTCGAACTCGGCGAACATCGTCTGACGGAACAGCGTCCCCCGGAACGTCTCGAGTTGATTGTTGAGCAAGTAAAGACGCTCGGCTTTGTCCGTCCGTGTCTTCAACAAATAGTCGTTCAAGAGCGCCTCATTCGTCGTCGAGGCGACTTCTGCCACGAAAATCGAATAGTCCCCATACGGGTACGGTTGCGTGGCACGCGTGTAGTGACTGTGTACCGAATGACCGAACTCGTGGGCGAGTGTGAACAAGTTGTTCACGTTGTCTTGCCAGTTCATCAAGATAAACGGTTGCGTGTCGTACGCGCCAGACGAATAGGCACCGCTACGTTTGCCGCGAGTCTCCCGGACGTCGACCCAACGTGAGTCGAGACCGTCTTTGACGATTTGGACGTACTCGTCTCCGAGTGGAGCCAGACCTTGGACCATGAGCTCTTTCGCTTCTTCATAAGGCACTTTCATCTCGACGTCTTTGACGAGTGGCGTGTACAGGTCATACATGTGCACCTCGTCTACACCGAGCGCTCGTTTACGAAGCGCGACATAACGGTGCAACAGATCGAGCCGTTCATTCACCGCTTCAACGAGTCCATCGTATACCGATTCAGGAATCGAGTTGTTGTGGAGTGCCGATTGACGCGCACTCTCAAACTTGCGCACCGTCGCATAAAAGTTGTCCTTCTTCACGCTCCCAGACAGAGTAGACGCGAACGTGTTCAAGTATTGTTTGTACGTCCCATACATCGCTTTAAAAGCCGTCTCACGCACGCTGCGGTCTGCCGACTCTAAAAACGTAATGTAACGACCGTGCGTCAGTTCGACTTCTTCTCCTTGCTCATTCTTTACTTTAGGGAATTTCAAATCGGCGTTGTTGAGCATGCCGAACGTCGAGCTCGATTGCCCGAGCACGTCGCCGGCTTGGGCGAGAATCGCTTCTTCCGCTTCCGTCAAGACGTGGGGCCGCTCTTGCGCCAACTCATCGAACGCATGACGGTAGACGGTCAACCCTTCGTGGCCGCCCATGAACGCTATGATCTCACTTTCGTCGATGGCGAGCAGTTCTGGTGTCATGAAGGCGAGTTGAGCCGAAATTTGAGCGGCGAGTGACCCGGCACGGTCGTTCAGCGCCTGATAATGGCTGTTGGCCGTATCTTCGTCATAGCGCATATGGGCGTATGTATACAGCTTATGCAGTTGACGCGAGATCTCGTCACGGAGCTGCAGCGCCGCGTAAAGTGTCTCGGCCGACTCCCCGAGTTTCCCTTTGAATTCAACGAGTTCAGGGATTCGGGCTTTGAGTGTCTCAAAGTCTTGCTCCCACGCTTTGTCGTCTGCATAGATGGTTTCTAAGTTCCACGTCTCCTCGACGGGTACTTGTTGTCGTGTTAGTACTTCTGACATATGTCCACTTCCTTTTCTCAGTTTATATACGATTTCGCCATGAATCGCTGAAACCCTTGAAACAAACGAATATCGTCACGAAGTGCTGCTTCGAGCGTGACCGGGACTTGCCAATCGATGACATACTCTGACAAGCCGAATACGTTCAAGAGTTGTCTCCATTGTAACTGAAACGAAGAAACAAAGTCGCTTGTCGGGGTCGCGTTGAACTGGCGGCATGTCTTCTCGATGCTAAAAGCGAGCGAATCCTTGGGCGCTTCCCATCGATTTAAATACAAGACCGTTTGAAATTCGAACGGATGAACATGAACACCCCACAGCGCCGGGAGCGGCAAATAACAGACCGTCGGCAACAGTGACGGTAACATGCCGAGCGGATAGAGACGATTCAAGATCAGCCGTCTGTAGAGCGGCGTCGGATAAGGCGGCGTCATGCGCTTACGCCGCACGAGTTGAATCCATCGGTGCGCATCAAACCGATAAAACGGCTCAAACGGCGAGACGTCAAAAGATGTCGCTGGCACCCACGCGCCTTGTGCCCGTCTGAGCGAGATTGGACACCCGACGAACCGGTACAACGCGTTCTTGACCGGAACGATCAACGTACGCCGCCGTGCGATCTCGTACCTCATCCACGGTGAGAAGGACGGCACCGGTTCAAGACGTAATCCGCTCGCGATCCAGATGACGGCAAAACCGTTTTGCTCATAGTGTCTCGTCCGTTCTACGTAAGAATCGACTGCTAACGGTGAGGCCTGTATTTCGACGACGAACGACGCCCCGGCTTTTGTCGCGACCAAGTCAGCCCGTCTCCCGTTCAGATCCACTTCTTGCTCGACATCATATCCGCTCGCCTGCAGCCATTGTCTGACGCCCCATTTATCGGTTCGGTGACCAGCCGACTCTCCGCGCCCACACGTTTGAACGTGAGAAAAATGGAGCCGTCGTTTCGCTCCTCGTTTTACAATGACCCGTTCTCCGCACTGTGGACATGAAAAAGGGGCAGCCGGTTCGATTTGCCTCCGACTCAACGTATGGGCATCGACGTACTCCCCTGTCTGATCGATTGCGAATCGCATCCCGCTTCCCCCTCATAATAATGGTGAAAACATTCGTGCCAAAGATTCAACGAGTTTGATGAAATAAGATCGTTCTGCGAACGCGCCCAACTCCAACTCATGAGACCCTTCAAAATCTTTGTAGATGTCTTGCTTGAGTTGATGAACCGAGTTCGTGTTGTACAGCAGTGCGTTCACTTCAAAATTGAGATGAAAACTGCGGAAGTCCATGTTCGCCGTCCCGATCGTCGCCAGGCCGTCATCGATGACGATGACTTTCGAGTGCATGAATCCTTCCTCGTACAAATAAATCTTGACGCCAGAGCTGAGCAACTCCTCATAATAAGATCGGCTCGCATAGAAGACGATTTTATGGTCCGGGAAGCTCGGTAAGACGATGCGGACGTCGATCCCCGACAAAGAAGCTGTCTTCAACGCACTCATAATATCCTCGTCAGGAATCAAGTACGGTGACGAGATGTACACCGATTTTTTGGCGGCATTGATAAGTGCGAAATAAATCGACTTCATCGTCTCGTACGGCTCGTCCGGTCCGCTGGCGACGATTTGGACACCGCCGCTCGCGCTCCGTACCGTCTCGAGCGGCTCTAGGTAGAACGGCGTGAACAAGCGCTCACCCGTCATATAGTACCAGTCTTGCAGGAAGATCAGCTGCAGTTCCGATACCCCTTCCCCTCTGACGTATAGATGCGTGTCACGCCAAAATCCGAACTTCGTATGCTCTCCTAAATACTCGTCCCCGACGTTCAAACCGCCTGTGAACGCTTCGGTCCCGTCGATGACGACAATCTTCCGGTGGTTCCGGTAGTTCGTCTTGCTCGAGACGAGCGGTAAGACGACGGGAAAGAACGCCTGGACGTGGACACCAGCTTGTCGCATCTCTTCGAAAAAAGAACTGCTCGTATGGATCGACCCGACCGCATCGTACAAAAACCGGACCTCGACCCCTGACCGCGCTTTTTCAATCAAAATCCGTTGAATTTCCCGAGAAATACGATCTTCCCGGAAAATGTAGTACTCGAGGTGAATGTGACGCGTCGCCCCGTTCAAGGCTGGCAATAGTTTCGAAAACTTTTCTTTTCCGTTCGTGAGGATTTGTGTATACGTGTTCGACGAGACGGGTAATTGATTCAATGAAGACGTTAAGTGGAGCAACTTCTCATAATCATCGTGCGGAAACATGAGCGATGGCGAAAGTGTCATCGCTTTTTGCCGATAAGCGAGATACGTTTCTTCATCCAACATCGCCTTCTCATTGAACATGCGTCTCCGCCGATAGTTTTGACCGAAGACGAAGTATGCGAATAAACCGACGACCGGAAATCCGAGCATGACGATTGCCCAGATGAGCGTTCGTTGCGGATTACGGTTCTCGAGCAAGATGACGAGCAGGATGCTAAACGTCGTCAGAAAGACGAGGATCGTGAACAGCCCAATCACTTGCGAGCTCCAGTAATAAGATAATACGGCAATGAGCCCTGCGAGCAAAAGAAGGGATAATAGTACTTGTATGCGTCGCAACATATTATAAGCTGACCCCGTTTCTGTCATGTATTATCATTAATTATACATCGGAACGATATCTTTTTGAGGGGAGTGGAGAAAATATGGGGACTTTTCTAGTGACGGGGGCGACGAGCGGCATCGGTCGTGCGGTCGCCTTACGGTTAACGGAAGAAGGACACGACGTCTTAGGCGTCGGACGTGATGAGACGAGAGGTGCGGCACTCGAACTCGAATCGGATAACACGATCACGTTCCTGAAATGTGATTTATCTCAAGCTGACGAGGTCGAGGCGCTCATGGACCGCCTCGTAGCCGATCAAGTCGTCCTGCACGGAGTATTCAATAACGCCGCGACGTTCGGTCGTCCCGGTACGCCTGAACGGTTGCCGGCCTCTGCTTTTGACGAAGTGTTCGAACTGAACGTGTTGGCGACAAACCGCCTCATTCAACGCGCGATTCCGCTCCTCGCGACCGGTTCAAGCGTGGTCAACAACGCAGCGATCGTCGGACACGTCAAGTTCCCGCCGATGCTCGGTCCATACGCCGCTTCGAAAGCGGCCGTCATCGCGTTGACGAAGACGTTCGCCCATCGGATGAAAGGAAAGATTCGTTTCAACGCCGTCTGTTTCGGACCGGTCGATACGCCGCTCAGCCATAAGCTGTACGGCGGCGAGGCAAAATTCAAAGACGCGATGAGCCATCATTTCCGTGGGAATGCCGCTTCACCGGAAGAAGTCGCACCGGTCGTCACGTTTTTATTGAGTGATGCGTCGAGCTATATTAACGGCCAAGCCATCACCATCGACGGTGGCTACAGCCTATCTTGAACGCGAAAAGGGGGTCGTCTACGAATTAGACGGCCCCCTTTTCACTTTTGTGCGAACAGCTGTATATTATGCCTTGATCTTCCTCGCTTGCATCATCTGGGTCGTCAAGAACGCCTTTTCGCGCGGATGTAAGTCGTCCCATGCGAGCACGTCTTCAATGTAATCGACGAACTCTTCAAACGTGTCGTGATGCGTTGGATGAGCGCGCAGGCGTCCGATTCGGATCGCCTCGAAAATCGACGCCATCACGAAAATGTCATGGCTCGCGTACGTCTTGATCGGTGCTAACGCCTCGAACAACGTCGCTTCCATCGCTTTCCGTTTGATGTGCCAATCACTCTTGCCGTTTGAGAAGACGAAATCCCCTTCCGGAAGTTCACTTAATTCCCGTAAGATGTCCCCGATATAGTGAATCGCATGAATCGCCGTATTCGGGTCATTAATTCCCGGTGACACTCCTTTAAGGGCGATCTCACTCAATTTTTCGATGACGAAGGCCGGGTCTTGAATCGATGAACGGATCTCGCCGATTTGAAACACGTCTTTGTCGAGAGCGTCATCCCCTAGCCAATACCCGAGAATATCTCCTTCCGCCACAAAGTCGCCGACCGCGACGACCGATTCGAAACTGATGTCGTGATCTTCTTGTTTCTCGCTCGAGAACAGTTGAACATAGCCGGTCCGTGAGGCGTACACCGCCTGCCCTGCTTCGAACGTATGGACCGATCGCTTCAGCACGATGCTCACCTTCCCATCTTCGACCGCTTGCTTCTGTTTTTCGATGACGGACAGTGCCTCTCGATGTAAGGACGATAACAGGCGTTCAGCTTGAATCGAGACGCTGATCGTCTGAATGAACTTGACGAACGCCCAAATCGAACTGACGACCAATACGACGCTGACACCTGAGGCGAGGACGGCGTCCTCTTCCGAAGTCCGAATGAGAAATAAATTCGTGATGCCGTACACGGTCGCCATGATGAAAATACCGAGCGTATGTTTCGAAGCCGAGTTCGTTAAAAAGTTATTGATCGTACGGGGCGAGAATTGAGATGAATACGTCGTCAGCACGACTAAAATCGTCGAAAAACTGAACGTCATCATCGTCATGAGACTCGTGAACGACGACGAAAGGACGGAAGCGGCTGAATCCTGATCCAAATAAATGATTTCTGGCAACAGTTCGCGGAAAAAACTACCGAAATACTGCGTCAGAAACGTTAATACGATACCGCCGGTCCCATACAAAAACGGGACGAACCACGTACTGTCTGACAACGTCAATTGTAAACGTTTGAGCATCAAGTCACCTCTTCAATATGTATAGATTAGTAAAAAAATCGCCTGTCCGCTTGAACAGGCGATTCGAGTTTAAAAATAGTGACGTACTTTAGAGAACACGTCGCCGTCGAGAATCGGTTTACCGTACTCCTCGAGCATAGCGAGGGTTTGCGTACTGAACGACAAATATTCGGCTAAAAGACTGAGGACGTTCTCTTCTTCTTCCGGCTCCATCTCGTCCGGGAAGTCGATCCACAAGTAGTAACGGTTTTCATAATGGAATAACTTGAGGGTCACGTTACTCAGCGTATCACCGGCCCGTTTGCTCAGAGCGATAATCGCCTCAAAGTCATCCGTATCCATAGCTAACGGAGCCCACGCCTCCGGTTCAGCTTCGACTTCATCGAGTTCACTCAACTGGTCGAGGACAGACTGTTGATCACGCGCTTCGTCGATTGCGTTGCGCAAGAGCGACCCGAGTTCTGCGTCGTCTTCTGTGTCGATCACATTTTTCGCGATCGTGACGGTCACTTCAAGTCCTTTTTCAAACGCTTGTACTTGTATCCATAGTGGACCATCGAACGAGATATCTTCCCGTTCGTGCGCTTCGTCCATCATCTGCCAGAACAGCTGCTCACCACGTTCTCGGTTGTACCAAATTTCATCCCGGGCGAATCCGCGTTTCTCGATATCGACATAAGTGATGAAAAACTTGACGGTATTGTCATTGATGCGCTCAATTTTCACGATTGTCCACTCCCTTCTGACCTCACTCCTACTTCTTAAGGAGGAGAGGGGAAATTGTCTTGTTATCATAGTACCCTTTTTTTGACCTGTCAATCTATTGATGATGGGGTGTGTACCACTATTTTATCGGAAAAACGAGATAATAAAAAGCACACTGCTTAGACAGTATGCTTCCTCACTCGTTGACGAGTCGCTGCGCTTCTTGAAGTTGGAACGTACGAACTTTGCGAGGCAAGAATCGACGAATCTCATCTTCGTTATATCCGACTTGAAGGCGTTTTTCATCAATCAAAATCGGACGGCGAAGGAGGCCCGGATATTCTTGAATCAAATCGTACAACTGCTGAAGCGAAAGTGCGTCGACCGATACATCGATTTTCGAGAAAACTTTTGAGCGGGTCGAGATGATCTCATCTGTGCCGTCTTCTGTCATGCGTAAAATCTGTTTAATCTCATTGAGTGAGAGTGGTTCTGAGAATATGTTTCGTTCTGTAAATGGGATATCATGCTCTTCGAGCCAAGCTCGTGCTTTTCGGCACGATGTACAGCTCGGAGACGTATAAAGTGTGACCATTTTCGTTCCTCCCTGATCAAATGTTCGTCCATTTTTTTAGTGACTCTTCTTGTATACCCAAAATCTCGTTCACGTAATTATAATAATTCTTATTTATTGAAACTTCAATGATATTCTTTCTCATCCGGGTAAGAAAAGAGGACGCATTCAGAAGAATGCGACCTTGATCGACCGTTCTACGAAGCTGGAATCCGAGAAACCGGTTGTGACACCGTTTCCTTCCCTGGCTTCACTTGCAAGTCTTTCAATTTCTTCTTGAGCACTTCTTTTAACAGTTTCTTTTTCTGTTGCAGTACTTTGTCACGCTCTTTCATGGTCTCTCACCCCCATGGACGAAAGGAAAAAACCAACCATTACTGTATCTGAAAATCTTAAAGTTGCATTAATCTATAGTTAAATTATAGCACATCCTATTGAAAAATGTTGAACAATCTCGTAAAAAATCATGATTTCACATGTTCCAAATTTGCATTTACTTATCCATTCCCGTATAGTTAATAGAAATAATCTTTGAAATCACCAAGGAGGAGAGCACGAATGAGAATCACGTTAGAAACGATCATGCAGCATCACGTCACCCAGAAATACTTGACACGATCTGGATTAAAACATGCCGTTGACGTCTGTGAACGCGCTCTCGAATTGGCGACACGACGAGGGCTCGACACCGATCTAGCAACGAAGGCTGCACTGCTCCACGACATCGGTCATTACGAATGGTACACCGAAGGCAAGTGGAACTACGACTTGTATCGCCAAAACGATATCCACGCCATCAAAGGCGCGGAACGAGCACATAAACTGTTGATCCGGCTCGGAGAAGATCCGGCTCGGGCCAAGGAAATTTCCGTCATGATCCTGCTTCATACGGATTCTTACCTTCCGCCTAACCGCATCCAACGGACCCCGCTCCAACAGCTCGTCCATGACGCCGATACGTTCGTCGAACAGCCGGGCGGCCTCCACCACTACGAGACGATGGAGATTGAAGACGCGCTCGCTCGCGTCCGTTTAATCGATGCCGTCGTCGAGCGTCTCTCGAACTTGCCGCGCATCTCAAACGCCTAACACCGTCCGGGTCTCCCACGGTGTTTTCGTTTGAGCAAAAAAGCCCCAAAATCCAATTGGATTTTTGGGGCTTTTCGTATTAGACGAGCTGGGCTTTATACGCCTCATATTCTGCGTCTGTGAGCGAAACATAGTGACCTGGTTCGACTTCGCGAAGCGCAGGGATGCTCGAATCTTCATCCGACCGTCCGACAGCACCAAGTGAGCCAGACTCGTAGACGATCCGCTTACGTGTCCGTTCATGTTCTGGATCCGGAAGCGGGATTGCAGACAGGAGCGATTTCGTATAAGCGTGAATCGGGTTCTCGTACAGGCGCTCTGCCGGTGCAAGCTCGACGAGGTGACCTTGGTACATAACGCCGATCCTGTCCGAGATATACTTGACCATCGACAAATCGTGGGCGATGAACAAGTACGTGAGATCACGGTCACGTTGCAACTCTTTCATCAAGTTGACGACTTGAGCTTGGATCGACACGTCGAGTGCTGAGATCGGCTCATCGGCGATGATGAAGTCCGGTTCAACAGCGAGCGCCCGGGCAATCCCGATCCGCTGACGCTGTCCGCCTGAGAATTCGTGCGGGTAACGGCTCGCATGCTCTTTCGTGAGGCCGACCGTCTCGAGAAGGTCGTACACACGGTTCATCCGGTCTTCTTTCGTCTTGGCAAGGCTGTGGATATCGATGCCTTCAGCGATGATGTCAGCGACCGTCATCCGCGGGTTGAGCGACGCATACGGATCTTGGAAGATCATCTGCATAGCCCGGTTGAATTTCAACTTCTCAGCCTTATTTTTTTTCCCGTGGACGTTCTCACCTTTGAAAAGAACATCGCCGTCGGTTGCATCGTAAAGGCCGATGATCGTACGACCTGTCGTCGATTTACCGCAACCCGACTCTCCAACGAGACCGAGCACTTCACCTTTGTAAATATCGAACGAGATGCCGTCGACCGCTTTGACGACGCGGCCTCGGCCAATGTTAAAGTGCTGCTTCAGGTCTCGTACTTCTAATAATTTCTCACGTTCCATTATTCAGCACCACCTTTCAAAATCGATTTCGCGAACGCGCTGTCAGGACGATACTTGAGCGCGAGATCACGGATCGCTCGCGGCGGCGTCACTTGCGGTGCTTGTGGGTGCAAGAGCCAGCTCGCTGCATAGTGTGTATCGCTAATTTGGAACATCGGCGGTTCTTTCTCGAAATCAATCTTCATCGCATACGGATTACGCGGTGCGAACGCGTCACCTTTCGGCGGGTCAAGCAAGTTAGGCGGCGTGCCCGGGATGGCCGGGAGCGCTTCGTTCGGATCATCGGTCGGACGCGGCATCGACCCGAGCAGTCCCCAAGCGTACGGGTGACGCGGCTCATAGAAGATCTCATCGACCGTTCCTCTTTCGACGATTTTACCGGCGTACATGACGGCGACACGGTCAGCCATGTTCGCGACGACACCGAGGTCGTGCGTGATGAAGATGATAGCAGTACCCGTTTTTTGCTGAATGTCTTTCAACAATTCTAAAATTTGGGCTTGGATCGTCACGTCGAGTGCCGTCGTCGGCTCATCGGCAATCAACACTTTCGGGTTACATGCGAGCGCGATCGCGATGACGATCCGTTGACGCATACCGCCTGAAAGTTGGTGCGGATATTGCTTAAGACGTGCCTCTGGGTTCGGAATCCCGACGAGTGTGAGCAATTCGAGCGTACGCTTCTTCGCATCTTCACCCGTCAATCCTTGGTGTTGCTTCAATCCTTCGGCAATCTGTTTGAAGATTGTCATCGTCGGGTTGAGTGACGTCATTGGATCTTGGAAGATCATCGCGATGTCGCGCCCGCGGATTTTCAACATTTCTTTTTCTGACAACTTCGCCAAGTCTTTTCCTTCGAACAAAATTTCTCCGTTCGTGATCTCACCTGGCGGGTTCGGAATGAGACGCATGATCGCTTTCGATGTGACGGATTTACCAGAACCCGATTCACCAACGATTGCGAGCGTCTCGCCTTTTTTCAAATCAAACGATACGTTGCGGACGGCTTGTACCGTTCCGGCATACGTATGGAACGAGACCGCTAAGTCTCGGACAGATAAAATCGTTTCCATGCACGAGTCCCCCTCTGTTTAAATTATTTACGCATTTTCGGGTCGAACGCATCACGCAAGCCATCGGCGAGCAAGTTGAAGCTGACCATGAGCAAGACGATGATGATTGACGGAATGACGAGCAAGTACGGGAACGTCCGTAGCTCTTTGTATCCGTCGTTGATCAACGTACCAAGTGACGCTTGTGGCGGTTGAAGTCCGATCCCGATGAAGCTGAGGAACGCCTCGAAGAAGATGGCAGATGGAATCGTGAACATGAGTGTGATGATGATCGCACCGAGCGTGTTCGGGATCAAGTGTTTGAAAATCAAACGGTTACTTGAAGCACCGAGCGTACGGGCAGCCAACACAAACTCTTGGTTTTTCAGTTTCAAAATCTGACCGCGGACGAGTCGACTCATCCCGATCCAGCCGGTGATGGCCATCGCCAAGATAATGGTGAAGACACCTGGGTCAAAGATCAAGATGAACAAGATGATCAAGATCAAGTTAGGAACGCCAGTCAAAATCTCGACGATCCGTTGCATGATGTTGTCAATGCGGCCACCGAAGTAAGCCGAGACGCCGCCGTAAGCGACACCGATGACCGTATCGATGATTGCGGCCATCAAACCGATGAAGAGCGAGATACGAGTTCCTTCCCAAACACGCGACCAAAGATCACGCCCGAGGTAATCGGTACCGAACCAGAAATTCTCTTCGACGTTTTTCTGTTCATAGAAGTTGATGTCACGCCCACCGAGGTTGGCCATGCCGTCAAATCCGGCCCACTCAAGTCCTGTGACTTTAGGCGGTAGTTTCGCTTGTGAGATATTTTGTTCATAGGCGTCACGGGCTGAAAGCATCGGACCGAACAACGCGAGCAATACGAGAATCAAAATAATAGACAGCGAGAAGATGGCTGCTTTGTTTTTCTTGAGACGAAGCCATGCATCTTGCCAGAAGTTCAAACTTTTCCCGGCAATTCGTTCACCGAGCTGTTCGTTCATCTCGACACGTTGGAACATGTCTTGGTCGAACTGCTCGAAATCTTTTTTATTTTCAATCATCAGTTATCCCCCCCAAGACGAATACGTGGGTCAACGACTCCGTAGAGCAAGTCAACAAGTAAAATAATTAAAATGAACAGAGCCGAGAAGAAGAGCGTCGTACCCATGATGACTGAATAGTCATTCAACGTAATCGACGTTACAAACAATTCACCAAGTCCTGGAACAGCAAAGATTTTCTCGATAACGAACGTACCTGTGAGTAGCGCAGCCGTCATCGGTCCAAGGATTGTGATTGCCGGAATCATCGCGTTACGCACCATATGTTTCCACACGATTGCATTCCCGGTTAATCCTTTCGCTTTCGCGAGCGTGACATAGTCTTGTCCGGTCACTTCTAGCATCTCGGTCCGTACGAAACGGGCGATCGACGCGGTGACCCCGAGCGACAACGAGATGGTCGGAAGGATCGTATGCGCCGGCGAGTCCCAGAACGCGACAGGCAATACGCCCCATTTTACCCCAACGTAGTATTGAAGGAGGGCCGCAAAGACGAACGACGGGACAGAGATCCCGATTACCGACACGAACATTGAACCATAATCGATGTACGTGTTATGGCGAATCGCTGCAACGATCCCGAGCAATAGTCCTGTCAGCGTACCAAGCACTAATGCCTGAATACCTAACTGGGCCGATGGTCCGATTCGTTCCATGATCAACTCCGTCACTGGCCGGTTGGCCGTACGGAACGATACGCCGAGGTCGCCTTGGACAAGGTTCCCTAAGTAAGTCGCATAACGAACTGGAAGCGGATCATTGAGTCCGTAACGATCGTTCAAGATCTGAATTTGCGTGTCCGTCAATTTTTCCTGGTTCTGATACGGTGAACCTGGAAGCAGGTCCATCAGGAAAAATGTGAACGTCGCAATCAAGAAGAACGTGATGAGGCCGTAAACCAGCCGCTGAAGAATATAACGTCCCATAATAAAAACCCCCTGTTTTTCTAATTGTGTCTATGCTTGCACCAACAGCGTCACTATGACATATTTCCCTTTTCTTGAATTCACAAAATGAAAGGAATTTTCTGAAAGAATAGGTCAAACGTCATCTCAAGGCTCTTAGCACAGCATATGAAAATCACAAAACCCTCAGTTTCTGAAGTATTCTGAATTTTCACTGTTACTCCATTATACTTTACCAACAAAACATTTGAATAGTATTTTCTCTCAATTCGATATTTTTTTTAGAAAAGTGGGGACATGCTTGCGCATGTCCCCTCGCCTATTTAGTTGATATCAACGTATTTGTACTGGTAATCAGCACCGAAAAGTTGACGGTTGAAGTTCTCAACGTTCGGACGGATCAAGTAAGCGACACCGGCCTGATAGATCGGCATGATCGCTTGATCTTGTTCGATCAAGAGCGTTTCCGCTTCTTTGAATTTGTCGTAACGAGCATCGATTTCTGTTTCAGCCGAAGCTTCATCGATCAACTTGTCGTAAGCTGCCGACTTGTACTTGATATCGTTTTGACCGTTGTCTGACGTGAAGATGCCAAGGTTTGTGAGCGGGTCTTGATAGTCAGGTCCCCAAAGGGCGAATGACATTTGGTAGTCCCCGTTCGCTTCGCGTTCGAGCTTGTTGTTGAACGGTTGTTGCGAGATGTTGACCGTTACGTTCGGCAAGTTCGACTCGATTTGGCCTTTCATGTACTCTGAGATTTGTTTTGAAACTTCACTATCGAATGAAAGCAATTCGATTGTGATCGCTTCGCCACCAGTTGCTTCTTCCCAAAGCGTTGCTGCTTCGTCAGCATTCGTCTCGAAGTGTTGGACGCCTTCCGTATAATCCGTTCCGTCTTCATACTTGATGAATTCTTTCGGGATGAACGAAGTCGTTGCGATTGAACCGTTGTTCAACAGTTGGTCGACAATACCGGCCGGGTCAACGGCACGAGCGATTGCTTTACGTGCGTTCACATCAGCGAATACTTCATCTTCATGATTGAACTTGAAGTAACCGACCGTTGAACGAAGTCCTGTGTTGTAGTCTTCGTCTTCTTGGAAAGCAGCGACTTGCTCAGACGCGAGGCCTGCGTAATCAACATCGCCTGCTTCATACAAGTTGACGACCGTTGACGTATCTTTGACGACGCGAACGTCGACTTTGTTGAGAGCGACGTTGTCGGCATCCCAGTACGTATCGTTTTTCGTCAAGACATAGCCTTGTTCACGATCCCACTCTGACCATGTGAACGGACCGTTGTAGAGAAGGTTCTCTGTGTTTTTTGCGAAGTCCGCTCCTTGCTCAGTTGCGAACGCTTCATTGATCGGTGTGAACGTACCGAACGATGTGAGTGAGACGAACGATGGGTCCGGACGCTCGAGTGTAACTTCTAGCGTTTTCTCATCGATTGCTTTCACACCGAGTTCTTCTTTAGGAAGGTCACCCGTGTTGATCGCTTCGGCATTTTTTACCGTGTTCATGATATACGCATATTGCGAACCAGTTTCTGGGTCCACGGCACGTTGCCAAGCGTAAACGAAGTCATTCGCTGTGACCGGCTCACCGTTCGACCATTCGGCGTCACGAAGCGTGAACGTGTAGACAGTTTCGTCTTCGTTCAATTCCGGCTCTCCTTCAGCGATGGCTGGAACGGCTTGCCCTTCTTGATCAAGACGGTAAAGACCTTCCATTGTGTTGGCGATCAAGTTGAACGCGACTGCGTCCGTTGCGAGCGCCGGGTCGGCTGTAGTAATGTCAGACGTGTCCGTCAAACGAAGTACTTTCTCTCCGTTCGAAGACGAACCGCCGTCAGAGTCTCCGCCAGTCGAGCAAGCGGCGAGCACTGAACCGAGCGCTAAGATGAGTGTCATCATTAGCAAAATCGATTTTTTCTTCATTGCGATGTCCCCTTTCTAATCTCGTGAAGCTTAGCATTCCGTCGGACTAACATCTTACTCTTTTTCTTTAATTTTCTGAATATTACATAAAGTATCCGACGAAAGAACGTTAGGGCTATTGTAAAAAATTTTTAATCAAACTGTCAACTATGGAATAAACCGCTGTCATTTAAAAAAACTTCCTTCTCGCCATAATAGCGGGACTACGCGTATCATAGAACCATAAGCAAACGTGATAAATTGGCGTCATCACGTTGAAAGGAGTTTGTCACATTGAAAAATTTTAGAAGTATATTAATCGTTTGGGGAATTGTCACAATTGCCTATACGGTTTGGTCGTACGTATCGTATTACCGCGCGGAATCGTTCGCGTTTCATTTGAGTGGCGGCTTGTTCGTCGCCGGCATGATCGTCTTCGCGTACGGGATGTTCTCACAGATGAGCGCTTCAGGATTGTTCGACGGGATCATGTACGGGTTTAAACGAAATCGCCGCGCCAAACTAAAGGAAATCGATTCCGATTATGAAGAAGACGAAAAAGACGACGACGAGATGAAAGAAGAACGTTCCGCCCGTAAACAGTCGGCTTGGCGTTGGGTATACGTCGGGGTCGGTAGTGTCATCCTGTCATACGTCATCACCCTCGTTTGACCTTTTTGTTTTTCCACCAATATGCTAAACTAAATGCAGAACATAGGAAACACAAGGAAGAAGACAAGTACCTCGAACTCCCTCTCCCCCAGAGAGTCTACGTTGCTGCGAGTAGACGGAGAGCGTTCAAGCGAATGGACTTCAGAGTGGCTCACCTGAATGGTAGTACGGTGAGACGGTTACGCCCGTTAACGCGATCAAGTGGCATGATTTCATGCAAATTTGGGTGGCACCGCGGTTATTCGTCCCGATTTTTCGGGCGGAGAACTGCGGTTTTTTATATTTTATGGAGGTGTAGGCATGGCAACGATATTTTCAGGCATTAAACCGACCGGCGTCGTGACGCTCGGTAACTACTTAGGGGCGATGAAACAATTCGTCGATCTTCAAGAAGAACATGACGCGTACTATTGTATCGTCGATCTTCACTCGATCACGGTCCAACTTGACCGCGTCGAGCTGATGGACAACACTCGCAAGCTGGCGGCGCTCTATCTCGCCTGCGGACTTGATCCTGAGAAGGCAACGATCTTCGTCCAGTCAGAAGTAAAAGCGCACGCCCAACTCGGATGGATGTTGACGTGTATCGCTGGGATGGGCGAACTCGGTCGGATGACGCAGTACAAAGATAAATCGCAAGGCAGCGATAACGTCGGGGCCGGGCTGTTCATCTATCCGACACTCATGGCGGCGGACATTCTACTTTATGGGACAGAGCTCGTGCCGGTCGGTGACGATCAAAAACAACATATCGAACTGACGCGCGACTTGGCCGAACGATTCAACAAACGCTATTATGAGACGTTCAAGATTCCTGAGCCGCTCATTCAAAAAGAAGGGGCTCGGATCATGAGTTTGACGAACCCCGAGAAGAAGATGTCGAAATCGGACGCGAACATTAAAGGCTTCATCTCGATGCTTGACGAACCGAACGTCATCCGTAAAAAAATCAAGAGCGCCGTCACGGACTCGAGCGGCGTCATCAGCTTCGACCGGGAGAATAAGCCGGGCATCTCGAACTTACTCGAGATTTACTCGTTATCGACTGGTACTTCGATAACAGATCTCGTGACTCAATACGCAGACTCGAACTACGGAACGTTCAAGCAAGACGTCGCCGAAGCGGTCGTCGCTATGCTCGAACCGATTCAAGCGCGCTATCACGAACTCGTCGACTCGCCAGAGCTTGATGCGATCCTTGACTCGGGACGTGAGAAAGCCGAAGCGGTCGCGAACAAGAATCTCGCCAAGATCGAGAAAGCGATGGGCTTGAGCCGGAAACGTGCCAAAGTGAAAAAATAAGCCAGAGCCGCCCAACGCATGCGTTGGGCGGCTTTTTTATGGAAGAACACAAAAAAAGAAAGAAACAGGCGTCCCTGTCTCTTTCTGGTGAATGTTGCTTATTGCTCTTTGCCTTCGATGAATGCCCACTTGTACGAGTAGTCAGCGCCGAATCCGTGTTCAACGATTCCTTTAACGTACGGCTTCGTGAGACGAGCTGTTCCGCGTTGATAAACTGGTGAGACAACACTTTCTTCAAGAATGATTTTCTCTGCATCTTGAAGCTCTTTCCAACGTGCTTCAGCGTCTGTGTTCGCTTTCGCAGATTCGATGAGGGCATCGAATTCTTCGTTCGACCACTTACCACGGTTGTATGGTCCGTCAGTTACGAAGAGGTCAACAAACGTCATTGGATCCTGGTAGTCAGGTCCCCAGCCTGCGAATGTAAGCTCAAAGTCACCTTTGTTCTCGAGGTCGAGTTTGTTGTTGAACGGTTGTTGCTTGATTGTAAGCGTCATGCCTGGGAGGTTTTTCTCAAGTTCACCTTTGATGAACTCACCGATTTGCTTCGCAGACTCTGAGTCGTAGTTGAGGAGTTCGATTTCGACAGTGTCTGTCCCGAGCTCTTCAAGTCCTGCTTCCCAAAGTTTTTGTGCTTCTTCAACGTTGTAACCACCGATGTCGCCGTTCGCGTCACGGAAATCTTTTCCGTCTGGACCTGTTACGAAGTCTTTCGGTACGAAGTAGTTCGCAGGTACTGAACCGTTCGCGAGAAGCGTTTCAGAGATTGCTGCTTTATCGTAAGCACGGTCGATCGCGTTACGGATATTTTGGTTGTCGAACGCTTCAACTTCAGTGTTGAACTGGAGGTAGAAGAGTGTCGGTTCAACGACAGTCGAGAATTCTTCGCTGTCTTGGTATTGAGCAACGAGTTCAGAAGTCAAACCAGTGCGGTCAACGTCGCCGTTTTCGTACAAGTTGACGCCCGTTGAAACTTCTTTAACGACTTTAACGTCGATTTCGTCGAGTTTGACGGCTTCAGCATCCCAGTAGTCGTCGTTTTTGACCATTTTCCAGCCTTGCTCGCGCTCCCAGCTTTCGAGTTTGAACGGTCCGTTGTAGAGCGTCGTCTCTGCAGACGTACCGAAGTTCTCGCCTTGTTCTGCGTCGAACGCTTCAAGTTTAGGCATAAATACGCCGAAGCTTGTGAGACCAAGGAAGTATTCAGCTGGTGCTGTCAATTTAACTTCAAGTGTCTGATCGTCAGTTGCTGTAACGCCGACCGCGTCACGCTCTCCTTCGCCCGTATTATAAGCTTCAGCACCTTCGATGATTGAAAACACGTAAGCATATTGTGATCCGTTGTCCGGATTAAGAACTTCTTTCCAAGCATATTCGAAGTCGTTTGCCGTTACAGGCTCACCGTTAGACCAAGTTGCGCCTTCACGGATTTTGAACGTGTACGTTTTACCGTCTTCAGAAACTTCGTGTGACTCAGCCATCCCTGGTGTTGGGTTGTCTTTTTCGTCCATACGATAGAGACCTTCGTTAACGTTGTTCAAGACGTTGAATGATACTGCATCAGTCGCGAGAGTTGGGTTAAGTGAAGGAATGTCTGCACTGTCGAGCAAGTTGAGGACTTGCGCTTCATCTGCACTACCTTCTGAACCTCCGTCTCCGTTTGTTGTCGTTGTTTCTTCTTCCCCACCCGAGCAAGCTGCTAGGAACGCGCTAGATAGAAGCGTTACCGACGTTGCTAATGCAAAACCTTTTTTCTTATTCATTACGATGACCCCCTGATTATTTTCGTTTTAACGAAATGAACGATGGTAGAAAATTCTGAAAGTTAACTTTACAAAATTTGTTACCACAATCCCGTTGATGCAATAATACAATATTCTGATAATTTTGCAAAGTATTTATTTTGATTTTTCTAAAAAATTTTTACCATAGGCTAAAAGCCCGCCTAGGGAGACGGGCTTTTAGCTCATTTTTTATAAACTTTTGAAAAAGTTAGGACGTACGAAGGACCGATGACCGGAAATCCAATTTCCGCATAGGTGGAATCGACCGCGTAAGTTCTTCCAGCTTGGTAGATTGGAATAACGACTGCCTCTTCCAACAAGCGTTTTTCGGCTTGACGATACGCTTCGTTCCGCGCCTCGAGTACCTCAGTCGAGCGTGCCTCCTCCATCAGCCGATCGAACGTCTCGTCTTTATAACCACTCGAATTCAAATAATTTCCTGTTTCAAATTGAGTCAAATAAGCACTGAACGCCGGATAATCCGGTTGCCAACCAGACAGCGACAGCGCATAGTCACCTGCGACTTCTTTCCTAACTTTGTCACCGAGCGGCAGTTCCGTGATAGAAACAGACAGCCCCGGAAGTTTTTCAAGTTCGGTTTCAATCGTCTCGGCGATTTGTCTCGCTTCTTCATCGACAAAGCTGAGTAATTCGATGTCAATCGTTTCTTCTTCGTAGCGCTCTTTGACCGACTCGAACAACGAAGACGCATCTTCTTCAAACGAGACGTCTTGCGCACTGCCGTCTGTGACTAGCAACCGGTCCGTCGTTTGTTCGGCGCGGGCGAGTGCATCGGTGAACGACTCGCGATCGAGCGCAATCGCGAGCGACCGGCGGAAGTCAGGGTCATCGAACGGATATTCATCGACGTTCGATTTCAAATAGAAGACACCGCTCCGAGGTACATCGATGATTTCACTTTCAAGTGAATCGATCACGCTTTCTTCCGTCCCATAAGGAAGCGGGTGAATGCCCGTTGCTTCCGTCCCGAGCGCTTCGTCCGCCCACATGATGATGCGCTCGAGCGTGACATTATCAGCGTCGTGATAAGATTCGTTTTTCGTCAGCGTCACTTGGGCCGCATCGATCGATTCGATTTGAAACGGTCCGTTCGCATCGAGTTCTGGCCAAGCCCCGATGGCTGTTTGCGGAAGAAACGCCGGCATTGCCAAAATCTCCTCGAACCCTTCCATCGGTCGTTCGAGCGTCAATTCGAGTGTCTGCGCATCGACCGCCTTGACACCGAGCGTCTCCGGCTCGGCTGTTCCGAGACTGATTTCTTTTCCATTTTTAACATCTTCAAGTAAGAAACTAAACGGTGAGTTCGTATCGTCATCCGCGAGTTTTCTGAAATGGTCGACGAACGTCTCGGCGGTCACCGCCTTACCGCCCACCGTCTGACTCGGTTTTAGCGAGAACGTGTACGTCGCACCGTCCTCTGACCGGGTCAATTTCTCGACGAGACCCGGTTCAATTTCACCGTCCGCCCCGAAGCGATACAATCCCTCATAGACATGAGACAATATCGTCTGGGAACTCGGGTCGATGGCGAGTAACGTGTTCGGTTGCTCCGGTAACGTCTCCCCGTGGATCGTCACGACTTGTTCTTCTTGCGGTACTAGTTCACGTGCCTGCTCGCGTTGTCCGTTCCAAATGATCAAAAAAAGTATAAGGACTGAACCCAACAAGGCGGCACCGATGATAAAACGTTTCATTCGGCATTCTCCCTTCTGTTAGACCAACCCTTATACCCTACCCGTTTTCAACCTATTTTTCTACAATCAGCCTGTCACTTTTGCGAATGCGAGTGTCGCATTATGGCCCCCGAAGCCGAGTGAATTGCTCAGTGCGTACTGAATATCAAGTTCTCGCTTTCCTTCTCGAACATAATCAAGGTCACAGTTTTCTGCCGGTTCGTCACAGTTGATCGTCGGATGAATCTGACCCTCATGAATCGACAACGCCGTGATGACCGCTTCGACGCCGCCCGCAGCACCGAGCAAATGCCCGATCATCGATTTCGACGAGTTGACGGCGAGCTGATCAGCATGTTCCCCGAACACGTTGCGGATCGCTTTCGTTTCTAACATATCGTTTAGTGGTGTGCTCGTCCCGTGGGCGTTAATGTACTGGACGTCTTCCGGCGCGATTCCGGCGTCACGCATCGCTTCACTCATCGCTTTCGACCCGCCTTCCGCTTCCGGTGACGGTGCCGTGATATGGTAGGCGTCCGAGCTCATCCCGTATCCGACGACTTCGGCATACATTTTGGCACCGCGCGCTTTCGCGTGCTCATATTCTTCGAGAACGAGGACGCCTGCGCCTTCGCCCATGATGAACCCGTCACGATTTGCATCGAACGGACGGCATGCCGTCGCCGGATCTGGGTTCGTCGATAGCGCCTTATTGGCACAGAACCCTGAAAACGACAACGGAGTGATTGGTGCTTCGGCCCCGCCTGCGAACATCGCGAGCGCATCGCCGCGTTGAATGACCCGGAACGCTTCGCCGATTGAGTTCGTGCCCGAAGCACAAGCCGTCACCGAGCAGTTGCTCGGTCCTTTCGCCCCGAGGTAGATCGAGACTTGGCCGCTCGCCATGTTCGGGATCATCATCGGAATGAAGAACGGGCTGATTCGGCGCGGTCCGCGTTCATGCAAGATGCTCGCTTGTTTATCGATCGTCTCGACGCCGCCGATGCCGCTCCCGATCCACGTCCCGACTTTGTCCGCCATCGCTGTCACATCTAGACCGCTATCCCGATGTGCGGCGTCCGCTGCTAAAATTGAGTATTGGATGAACGAGTCCATCTTCCGAGCTTCTTTTGGCTCAACCAAATGCTCGATATTCCATTCTTTGACTTCAGCGCCGACTTTTGCCGGGTACTGGCTAATATCAATCTTCGTCAACGTATCGACCGCATTGTCCCCGTTCAATAACCGACCCCACATTTCTGTGACATCATTGCCTAACGGTGATACGACACCTAACCCTGTAATGACTACTCGTTTCATGAACAAATCTCCTCCGTGATTTTAGCGTTATTCCATGTGAGACAGCTCGCTCCCCAAGTGAGCCCGGCACCAAAGCCGGCAATGACGACCGTTTGTCCGGCCGTGACCTTCCCGATTTTAACCGCTTCAGCAAGCGCGAGCGGAATCGAGGCGGCCGATGTGTTCGCATGGTCTTGAATCGTGACGACTACTTTGTCTTCAGCGAGCCCTAACCGCTCAATCGCCGCGTCAATGATGCGGCGGTTCGCTTGATGCGGGACTAAGACGTCCATGTCGGCAATGTCTTTACCAGCTTGATGAAGCGCCTCTAACACGATGTCCGGCATTTTCCGGACCGCGAACTTGAACACTTCGCGCCCGTTCATGACGATTTTACCATCTGCATTCTCATATAAGAACTTCCCACCCGTACCATCGCTCCCAAGAACGATCGAGTCGATTGCCGCGACGTCATCTTCCCCTAATACGACAGCACCTGCGCCATCACCGAACAAGACGGCGGTCGAGCGGTCGTCCCAATCGATCAAATTGCCCATCTTTTCGGCTCCGATGACGAGTGTACGTTTAAAGCCTTTCGACTGCATCAAGCTCTTCGCCGTATCCATCGCGAAGATGAAGCCGCTGCAGGCGGCGCTGACGTCAAATGCGACGGCGCGTTTCGCGCCTAAGTTCGCTTGGACGAGACAAGCTGTCGCCGGGAATGATGGTGCCGTCGCCGTCGCGCAGACGATCGCGTCGATGTCCTCGATCACAACCCCTGCGCTCGCAAGCGCCCGTTTAGCGGCCCGAGTCGCCATGTCCGCTACCGACATGTCCGCATCGGCCAAATGACGCGCCTCGATCCCGGTCCGGGTCCGAATCCATTCGTCGCTCGTATCCATACGTTTTTCCAAATCGACGTTCGTGACCCGGTTATCCGGAAGGAACGAACCGATGCCGATGATTCCAATGTTCATAGCTATAACCCCTATTCTTAGTATCTGGTACTAATATAAGGGAATGAAAAAGGGATGTCAACGCATCCCTCTCGAATTATTCACTTTGTCCGAGCCGTTTCGTGACTGCCATGACCATTTTCGCCGAGTTGATCGATGCCGTCTCTAAAAATTCATCGAACGACAAGTTCGCCTCTTCGTCGGCGCTGTCTGAGATTGAACGTGTGACGACGAACGGCACTCCGAACTGGTGGCACGTCTGGGCGATCGGGGCCGCTTCCATTTCAACGGCTGCGACACCATCAAAGTGTCCTAAAATTTCCGCGACCCGTTTCGAATCGTTGATGAACGAGTCCCCTGTGACGATCAGCCCGGTGTGGACGTTCACATCGTGCAAGCTCTCAATGACTTCCTTACAGACGTCCATCAAGTGCGCGTCCGCTTTATACGCAGCAGGCATGCCCGGGACTTGGCCGTACTCATAGCCGAACGCTGTCACGTCGACATCGTGGTGGCGGACTTCCGTCGAGACGACGACGTCTCCGACTTTCATCCCTTTCTTGAAGCCCCCGGCAGAACCGGTGTTGATGACGACGTCTGGTTTGAACTTGTCGAGCAAGAGCGTCGTCCCGATGGCCGCGTTCACTTTTCCGATCCCTGACTTTAAAATGACGACCTGGACGTTGCCAAGGTATCCTTCATAGAAGTGATAGTTCGCAATCTCTGTATCCGTCCGTTCTGTCAATTCGTTACGAAGCAAGTTCACTTCTTCTTCCATCGCCCCGATGATTCCGATTTTCATGTGATAGCCTCCTCAGAAAGAGAGCGACCTCCAATTGGATGCCGCTCTTTTAGTCATTATTTGATTTCTTTAATTTCGACGACCATGTCGCCGCCAGGTGTCTGCACGTTCACGATGTCTCCGACGGTACGACCGAGAAGCGCTTTCGCGATCGGTGATTCGTTCGAAATTTTCCCTGTGAACGGGTCAGCCTCGGCACTGCCGACGATTGTATATGTTTCGTCTTCATTGTCTGCTTGAATGAAGAACGTCACCGTCTTCCCGATTGCGACCATTGAGTTGTCCGCGACATCGCCTTTGATGATGACGGCGTTACGAAGCATCTCTTCAAGTTGTGCGATGCGTCCTTCGACCATAGCCTGCTCTTCTTTCGCTGCATCGTACTCAGCGTTCTCAGACAAGTCTCCGAAGTCACGGGCAATCTTAATACTTTCAACGACTTCTTTACGGCGTACCGTCTTCAGTTCATTCAATTCATGTTCAATCTTGTCTTGTCCTTCTAACGTCATGTAATGTTGCTTTTCAGCCATATCCGTCACTCCTTCATTGTCTCCTAGTATATTACAGCAAATCAGAATTGAAAACGATTTATTTTAGTAGGCCCGATTGCGTTCCGTGAGCACCCAGCGGATCTTCGTCACGAGCAGATCGATGGCGACAAAATTCTCGCCGCCTTCAGGGACGATGATGTCCGCGTAACGCTTCGTCGGCTCGCAAAATTGCAAGTGCATCGGACGGACGACGTTCGTATATTGGGCGACGACCGAATCGATCGAGCGTCCCCGCTCGTTAAGATCGCGTTGCATCCGGCGTAAAATCCGGACGTCGGCGTCTGTGTCGACGAACACTTTAATATCCATCAACTCACGAAGACGGTCGTCCTCGAGTGCTAAAATCCCTTCGACGATGACGACGTCGACCGGTTGGATCAAAATCGTCTCGTCCGAACGTGTATGGGCCGCATAATCGTAAACCGGCTTCTCGATCGCTTGATGATTTTGCAACTGCTTGATCTGTTCGATCAACAAATCGTTGTCGAATGCGAACGGGTGGTCATAGTTCGTCTTATATCGCTCTTCCATCGTCATTTCTGACTGGTCTTTATAGTAGGCATCTTGCTCGATCATGACGACCGATTGTCCTTTGAACGCATCCACGAGTGCACGGGCGACGGTCGTCTTTCCAGATCCAGTCCCACCGGCCACACCGATAATGACGGGTTTATGTTGCATCAAAGTTAAATCCTCCTCATCGTAATTTACGACTGATTGCTAGGCCATCACCGAGAGGCAAAATCGCGGTGTGATAATCGGTCCGTGCCATCAATTGCTCAGTAAACTGTTTTACGAGACGGACGAGCCGGCGTCTCCGACGGTCAAGAACTGACACGTCTTCGAGCAGGACGTCTCCTCTCAAAAACAAATTATCGCTGTAAATAGTACCACCAATTGGTACTAAAGCGCCATACCCATCAAAGAATTTTTGATATTGGCCTTTGGCTGCATCGATGAAAACCGCATCAAACGGTCCTTCGATCGACCCAATCAGTTCGACCGCATCGCCGTGAATGACGGTGATCCGGTCCGAGACGTCCGACCGTCCGATAAAGCCGAGCGCTTCCTCGTAACGACGTGCGTTGCGTTCGATTGTGACGATCTCGGCCTCTGGCAACAGCTCAGCCATGCGGATCGCACTGTATCCGATCGCCGTCCCGACTTCAAGTATACGCTGCGGCCGTTGCATCGCGAGTAACGATAATAACACCTCTGAGCCGGTCAAGTCCATGATCGGCACGTGATGAACGCGCGCAAACTCTTCCATCTCCGCTAAGAGCGGTGACCGGTTTAAAATCAAGTCCTCCACGTATCCTTCATAGGATGAATGTTCCACGTCTTACACCTCTTACTCTCTATTCATTCAAACGACCGGAAGCCAAGGCCTCCGGTCGCATATCTATCAGTTGTTCGCTTCTTCGAACGCTTCCCATTCGGGGCGATATTTGTTGACGTTCTGTTGATGTGCCTCATATGTCACTTCAAACAGAACTTCTCCGCTAGGGAAACCTTCGCGAGGCGGCCGTGCGTAGAAATAAACGTTGTCTGTATCGTTCGGGTTGAGCGTCGCTACGAACGCATCACGACTGACCGAGGCAATCGGACCAATCGGGATCCCTGCGTAACGGTATGTGTTATACAGTGAATCGTTTTGCAAATCATTGAACGACGTGAAAATTGACGTCTCACCCGTTCCGTACCAAACGGTCGGGTCGGACTGCAACTTCATCCCGTCCGCAAGCCGGTTCTCAAACACGCCGGCAATCTCTTGACGGTCTTCTGTCGATACCGCTTCTTTTTCGATGACGGAAGCGAGGGCGAGCGTCTCGTGGAACGTACGTCCTGACGCCTCGACAGTATCAGCATACTCGAGATAAAGCTGTTCGGTCGGCTTAAGCATCTCATCGATGATTTGTGTGAGCGTGACACCTTTGTCGAACTCATACGTGGCCGGGAACAAGTAGCCCTCGAGCGGGTGATAAATCCCTTCTGCTAACACTTCTTCGGTCAACATCTCGTGTTCGGCAACGAGTGAACGGATATATTCCTGATCGCTCAGCTGTGCCGAAATCTCTTCTTTTGGAATTTCAGCCACGTTGGCGAGCCGCGCGATGACTTGATCGATTGTGAATCCTTCTGGAATGACGAGTTTGATGTCAGGTACGACGATCACTTTACCCGTCTTCAGCGTGGCGATCAACTCGTCAAGTGACTGTGACGGCGACAGCGTATACGTCCCCGCTTGGAACGATGACTCATTTTTAAACCGTGTGTATAAACGGAAAATCGTGCTATTCCTCACAAGTCCATTCTCTTCGAGTAGTTCGCCAATATAACCTGAGCCTGCACCGAGCGGAACCTCGACTTCGACCGTTTCGGACGAAGCGGGATCGATCGGCTCAAGTGACCGCTTTACGAATGCATACGAGACAGCGGCGCCCGTGGCGATGACAAGAAGAAAGACAGCAAGGATAATAACCGTGATGCGTCGAACGATCCGGCTACGCGCACGCTTCTCATCAGGCATCGATGGATGGTTCATGCGTGTTCTCCCCTGTTCTTCTGTATGAAGATGGGCGACGAGGGTTTACCCTAGCCGCCCGTCCATTTATTAGTCTAATCCGACTTCGTCGTTGACGATGTCGAACGCTTCCATCACTTCTTCAAAGTCGTCATCATCTTCGACGAGTTTCAAGATGAACTCACCATCTTCAAGTTCTTCGATTTCAAACGCGTAAACTTCGATTGTATCTTCATCTTCTGTTTCCGGGTTACCGACTGGTTCGAGGACGACAAACGTCTTTTTCGAACGGTCGCTCGTCATACGGAAAATTTCTGCAAATAAATGCTCGTCTCCATTTTCATCTGGAATACGGTACATTTCTTCTTCACGACGGATTTCTGCCATGCGTAGTTCCTCCTTATTTCCCTGGACGATCCAGGTAATTTTGTAAAATCATGACGGCTGCCATCTTATCGATGACGGCCTTTCTCTTTTTACGGCTGACGTCTGCTGAAATGAGCATCCGCTCCGCTTGCATCGTCGTTAAACGTTCGTCGACAAGAACCGTCGGCAAACCGGTCGCCTCGGTGAGGGCGGCGGCAAACGCCTGTGACGCCTCACCCCGAGGACCGATCGTTGCGTTCATGTTCTTCGGAAGACCAACGACGACTTCTTTCACATCGTACTGCTCGATAATCGGTCGGAGCAAACGAACAGCCTGTTCAAAGTCGGGTTCCGTCCAATAGACCGTCTCCACACCTTGCGCCGTCCAACCCATGAGATCGCTCACTGCGACCCCAATCGTCTTCGAACCGACATCAAGCCCCATAACTCGCTTCATATTAGTCCTCTTTCCGATCGTTCAAATACGATTTGACCAACTCTTCGAGCAGTTCATCTCGCTCAATTTTGCGAATCAAGTTTCGCGCATCGTTATGACGCGGAATGTAGGCAGGGTCACCTGACAACAAGTATCCGACGATTTGATTGATCGGTTGGTAGCCTTTTTCCTCGAGTGCTTGATACACCGTGATCAGTGTCTCTCGAGTATTGGCTCGATTATCATCTTCTGGAAAATTGAATTGCATCGTGCGATCCATTTGGCTCACAAGAATCCACCTCTTTCCGTTTGCACTTCACATTCTATTATGCCAGTGATTGAACGTAATGTGAAGCAAACTTCAATGCTTCGTCTAGTTTTGTCGCATCACGACCTCCGGCTTGCGCCATATCAGGACGGCCGCCGCCGCCTCCACCGCAACGAGTCGCGACTTCTTTAATCAATTTCCCGGCGTGGAAACCGCGGTCGTTCAAGTCTTTCGTCACACCTGCGACGAGGTTGACCTTGTCACCGTTCGCTGATCCGAGAATGATGACGGCTGATCCAAGTTTTCCTTTCAACTCGTCGACCATGCCCCGGAGCGCATCCATATCCTGTCCGTCGACACGTTTGGCGATCAATTGGACGTCGCCGTACGTCTCGATCGAATCCGTGAGCGTTGACGCCTCGATGTTCGCAAGTTTGGCTTTCAGCGACTCGGTCGCGCGTTCCGTCTCTTTCATTTCAACTTGAAGCGCTTGGACGCGAGTAGGCACTTCGAACGGTTTCGTCTTCAACAGTTTCGCAGCCGCTTCAAGCGTCTCGATGTGTTGGTTCATGACTTCATACGCGCCAGCGCCTGTGACTGCCTCGATCCGGCGAGTCCCGGCCCCGATACCTGACTCAGACAAAATTTTGAACAACCCGATTTCAGCCGTGTTGGCGACGTGGCAACCTCCGCATAGCTCGACCGAGTAATCACCGGCCGCGACGACGCGGACGACGTCCCCGTACTTCTCTCCGAACAGCGCCATCGCTCCCTTCGCTTTCGCGTCGGCGATGTTCATCTCTTCGATATCGACACCGATCGATGCCCAAATCTTCTCGTTCACTTGACGTTCGATCGACTGGAGTTCTTCCGCTGTCACTTGACCGAAGTGCGAGAAGTCGAAGCGGAGACGGTCCGGTGTCACGAGAGATCCGGCTTGATTGACGTGCTCACCGAGCGTGTCTTTCAAAGCGCGGTGCAACAAGTGCGTCGCCGTATGGTTCTTGATGATCGCTTGGCGTTCGTCTTTATCGACCGTAGCCGTCACCGCGACCTCAGCCTTGGCGATCCCTGAATCGACGACGACCGTATGCAAGTTTTGACCGTTCGGTGCTTTCGATACACCCGTGACGCGCAAGACGAAGTCCGTCCCGACGATTCGGCCTTTGTCGCCGACCTGACCGCCGCTCTCGGCGTAGAACGGCGTGTGGTCAAGGATGACTTGCGCCTCTTCTCCTGCCGCGACAACGTCCGCAAGCTCGCCGTTATGAATCAAGCTGACGATTTTCGCTTCAGACTCAAGGTCCGTGTACCCGACGAATGATGACGGGAGCGTGATGTCAGCGAGGACACCGGATTGAATTTGCATCGACTCGACGTCAGCACGTGCCGTACGGGCCCGTTCACGTTGTGCGTTCATCGCTTGCTTGAATCCATCCTCATCGACCGTCAACTTGTGGTCTTCTGCGTATTCGATCGTCAACTCGAGCGGGAAACCGTACGTGTCGTATAGACGGAACGCGTCTTCTCCGCTGATCACGTTCGATCCAGTTGCTTTTTGTGCTTTCGCGACTTCGTTCAAGATCGCAAGGCCGTCGTGAAGCGTCTCGTGGAAGCGCTCCTCTTCGTTCTTGATGACTTTTTTGATGAAGTCCTTTTTCTCACTCACTTCTGGATAGAAGTCGACCATGATGTCGCCGACGACGTCGACGAGTTCAAACATGAACGGACGCTCGATCCCAAGCATCTTCGCGTAACGGACGGCACGACGGAGCAGACGGCGCAACACGTAGCCGCGGCCTTCGTTTGACGGGAGTGCCCCGTCCCCGATCGCGAACGATACGGTCCGGATGTGGTCGGCGATGACTTTGAACGCCACGTCTTTACTGTTGTTAGCCCGATACGTCTCACCGCTGATTTTTTCTGTCTCGCGAATGATCGGCATGAACAAGTCGGTGTCGAAGTTCGTCGGCACGTCTTGAAGCACACTCGCCATTCGCTCGAGTCCCATCCCTGTATCAATGTTTTTACGCGGAAGCTCGGTGTAGTTACCGTGACCGTCATGGTTGAACTGGCTGAAGACGATGTTCCAAATTTCAAGGTAACGCTCGTTTTCGCCGCCTGGATAAAGTTCCGGGTCGGTCGGGTCGTCACCGAACGCCGGGCCGCGATCGAAGAAGATCTCCGTATTCGGGCCAGACGGGCCTTCGCCGATCTCCCAGAAGTTTTCTTTGAGCGGGATGATCCGGTCAGCAGGAACACCTAACTCGAGCCAAATTTGTTTCGCTTCCTCGTCGTCCGGGTGAATCGTTACCGACAAGAAGTCCGGGTCAAGCCCGTACCAGTCGTCGCTCGTGAGTAATTCCCAACCCCATTTGATGGCGTCTTCGCGGAAATATTCACCGACCGAGAAGTTCCCGAGCATCTCGAAAAACGTATGGTGACGCGCTGTCTTCCCGACGTTCTCGATATCGTTCGTCCGAATCGACTTCTGGGCGTTGACGATACGCGGGTTTGCCGGAATGACACGGCCGTCAAAATATTTTTTAAGCGTCGCGACGCCTGAGTTGATCCAAAGAAGTGTCGGGTCTTCGACCGGTACGAGTGAGGCACTCGGCTCGACCGCGTGTCCTTTTGACTTAAAGAAATCTAAATACATTTGGCGAATCTCGGCGCCAGTTAATGGTTTGAGCGGTTTCATCAACAATTCCTCCTTATTCTGAACGAAACGAAAAAAAAGCGATGCCCGTCCCTGTGGAAAGGGACGAAAGCATCGCTTCGTGGTACCACCCTCGTTCGCACGGATTTACCGTGCCTCGAAACATCCGATAACGCGGATGAGACGCCCAGGGTGAGTGGGGACTCCAGACTAGCTTCGGTCGACCGACCCCCATCTTCTCACAGCCTAGGAAGATGTCTCTGGTGAGGCGGTTACGACGTACTCATTTCCTTCATCGTCTTTAATCGTTTCAGTTTTCTATTGGTCATTATCACATGTCAGAAACCAGACGTCAAGACTTGCCGCCAAGCCGTTCGACGAGTTTTGTCCGCCGCACCGGCTCTTCTTCCCGCGTCGCCGCCTCGAGCGCCCGGACGTCGCCGAACAAGAGCAAACTCTTCTTCGCCCGCGTGACGGCCGTATAGATCAAGTTGCGCGACGAGCGGAAGCCGCCGTTGAAGAAGACGGGCATGAGTACGATCGGAAACTCGGAGCCTTGCGACTTATGGATCGTGATCGCATAGGCGTGGGTGAACTGGTCCCACTCGCTGCGATTGTATTCGACCTCGGTCTGGTCGAAGCGGATGTAGATCTTATCGACTTTGTCGACGTTCTCTTTGGCGAAGAAGATGTTCGTGATCTCGCCGATATCACCGTTATAGACGTTCTCTTCGGCGTTGTTGACGAGTTGGAGCACTTTGTCGCCGCTCCGGTACGTCCGATTGCCGTGTTTTACTTCCCTTGCTGCCGACTTCGGATTGAACACGTTTTGGAGCGCCTCGTTCAACCCATCGATGCCGCATACCCCGCGATACGTTGGGGCGAGCACTTGGATGTCGAACGGCGAATAGCCTTTTCGCAGCGCGGCGCCGGCCATCTGACAGATCGCCTGCAGCGCCGTCTCTTGGTTCGCCGTATAAAACCGGCGGTCCGGCAACGCCGCGAGCAAGTCGTCCGGCATTTGTTTCGCGTTGAGTGCGTGCGCGAGGCGCAGGATACTCGACTCGGACGCCTGCCGGTGGACGACGTCGAGCCGGACGACAGGGATGCCGCCGGTCGCCATCAAGTCGGCGAGCACTTGGCCCGGTCCGACCGACGGGAGTTGATCACGGTCACCGACGAACAAGATCTTCATCCCGTTCGGCACGGCCCGCAGCAGGCTGCGGAACAAGAAGATATCGATCATCGAGGCCTCGTCAACGATTAACACTTTGCCGACGAGCGGGTTCGTGTCATCGACTTGGAACGAGCTGCCGTCGAACTTGAGCAACCGGTGAATCGTCGAGGCCGGTAGCCCGGTCGATTCACTGAGCCGCTTGGCGGCGCGGCCGGTCGGTGCGGCGAGGACGAACGGGAACGGTTGGTTCGGTACCGGCTCGAGTTTCCAATCGAACACGTCGCTGAGGGCGTGGATGATGCCGCGGACGACAGTCGTCTTCCCTGTTCCCGGTCCGCCGGTGAGCACCATGAGCGGGGACTTCAAAGCGAGCTCGATTGCTTCGCGCTGTTGTTTGGCGTACTCGATCGAGAACATCTCCTCGACCCGGCCGACCGCGTCGAAGATCGTCGTCATATCGACGTCTTCCGTCGTCGATGTCGACATGATCCGGGCCAGTTCTTCGGCTGCTTTTCGTTCAGCCCGGTAGATGCGTGGATGATAGACGACACCGTCCTCGACGATGATCCGTTCATCCTTGACGAGCGTCTCGAGCGCGCCGTTGAGTGCCTCGCCCGGGTCGCCGCCGATGATGCGCGGCATCTCGCTCGCGAGTTGATCGGCCGTGACGAACAAGTGTCCGTTCCCTTGCTCGAGTTCGAGCACATACAATACCGCCGCCGCGATCCGCTCCGGATGGATGCCTTGAATCCCGAAGTGAGCGGCGATGGCGTCGGCCGTCTTGAAGCCGATACCTGGCACGTCATACATGAGCGCGTATGGATTCTTTTCAATCGTCTCCATGGCGCGGCCTTCATACTCTTTATGAATCTTCGAAGCGAGTCGCGGGGTCACGTCGAACGGGGCTAAAAACAGCAACAGCTGGTCGACCCCGTATAAGACGTTCAACCGCTCGGTGATGACGCGGGCTTGTTTTTCTTTCAACCCTTCGATTTTCGATAAGACATCGGGATGCTTGACGATCTGGTCGATACAATCGTCACCGAGCGTGTCCGCGATTTTTTGTGCCGTCTTTTGGCCGATCCCTGGGAACGATCCGTTCGTCAAAAAACGGACAGCGGCCCGCTTCGTCATCGGGACAACGCGACGGATCCAATCCGCTTTCATCTGTTTGCCAAACCGTGGATGGTCGACGAGACGGCCGTGCGCTTTGTACGTCTCGCCTTTCTCAATGCCGACACCGACGCCGGCGATGACCATTTCGGTCTCGTCTGTCTCAAAATTTTTCTCTTTTATACGTACGAGCGCAATGGTATGCGCTTCTTCTTCCGATTGAAACAGGACGCGGATGACTTTTCCTGTCAACTCGTAAGGTGCTGCTATCATTCGAGCCACCTCCAGCTAGTTTTCCATTCCCCATTATAGCCCGAGTTCGAACGGTAGAACAAATGGACTAACTGAATAGATTCAAGATTTGCTCGAGTTGATCGAGGTTAAGCCGCTCGAGCAGCCGAATCAATTGGTCGATATCGACCCGATTTAAGATGCGTTCGAGTTGTTCCAAGTCGACGGTCTCCAGCAACCGCTCGAACCGTTCGAGTTCACCTGAGTTGACGTATCCTTCGAGCCGATCAAATAGCTCGGTCCGCTCGATGCGGAACAGCTGCTCGAGTGACGGTCGTTGAATGAAGAAGACGAGCCCGGCGGCCGCTACGTGGACACCCCAGTTGAGAACGACGTGACCGAGCCGTACCGTCTGTCCGACGAACGGGATGAGCGGGATGAACGAGAGCTGCAAGACGATGATGACGAGTTGAACGTACGGGTTCGGGATGAACCAAGCGGTGAGCGCGAGCAGTGCTGGGACGACCCACGCCACCCCGACCGTCCCGAGCGTCTTGGTCCACGACCGGTTTGACGACAATAGCCAATGCATGAGGATCCCGACGACGAGGAACGTCACAAACAATAACAAAAGCGTCGATGTCGCCCGCTCGGACTCGATGACGACCCGGTACAGCACGTTGTTCGTCCACTCCCCGCTGGCAAGCCGGTCATC
Source organism: Exiguobacterium sp. s142 (assembly GCF_018618455.1). NCBI lineage: Bacteria > Bacillati > Bacillota > Bacilli > Caryophanales > Exiguobacterium > Exiguobacterium sp. s142. Next base: position 67,692 of record NZ_JACSMB010000007.1, read on the forward strand.
GACCGCTGTAAATAAACGTCCGAGCATGAACCATTCGACAATGAAGAATACGACGACACTGAATAGACTAAGTATGCGCATGATGTCTCCCCTTTCTAGCGTTCCCCTTCTTTTCCCCGAACCTGAAACAAGCTATGCACGTTTTTCGTTGAATCAAAGCGGGAACTGTCGAAGTGAAACCATGAAGGAGGAAACAATGATGACGAAACGGCTACCAATCAGTGGACTATGTGAACTCGTCTTAGAAGTGACCGACATGACCGAGGCCGTCGATTTTTGGCACGGCAAGCTCGGTCTGCCGGTCGTCGAGCAATGGGTCGGCGATGACGCCGAACCGAGCGCGTCGCAAGAAGGGGCGAACGAACCATGGGCGACATGGCTGTACGTCGGCGGCAATACGCGGCTCGGTCTATGGCTGAAGCGTGATTTTACGACAGACGAGGAAGAAAATCGCCAGCAACAAGTGACCGAATGGGACACGCTGTATGACGAAGGCGGCGCCCACGTCCATTGCGCCTTTTTTGTGCCGATGAAATCGTTCGATCAAGCACTCGAAGTGCTCGAGGCGGCAGCGATTCCGACGAAGCTGCGGACGTGGGACGAGGACGAGACGGTCAACGGCAAAGAGCGCTCGGCCTACTTTAAAGACCCGAGTAAGAACGTCATCGAACTGTATACAAAAAATATGGACGAGGCGTACGGCGAGTTTGCCGGCGAGCCGGTGAAGATCACGACGAAACAGCTATGACGGCTGTTTTCGACTGTTCTCTCTTCATGATAAGATGAGAGAAAATGGAAAAGGTTGTGCCAGATGCGATTCTTCCCTCTTCTGCTCATGATTGGTCTCGGAGTGCTCACGTTTGTATTGTATTTCATGATTGATGCGTTTCCGACGCTCGATCGCCCGACTTCTTTTGCCGCATTAACATTCGTCTCATTCGGTGTGACCTTCCTCATTTTGACGGATGGTATACGCCGGGCTAAATCAGGGAAACGCGTCGTGTGGAGCTACATTGTGCTCGCCTGCACGCTTTTGTTGACGACGTTGAACTTGTTCGTCTGGTTCGCCGGAGAACTTGTGAACTGACAACGGGACGAAAAGCGCCTCTCGCAAAAATAGCGAGAGGCGCTTTTCGTAATCAGTTTCCGAGCAATTCATCCATTTTCGCTTTCGCGTCACGCGCGAGCTCATGGTCCGGTTGTAGTTCAAGTACGCGTTCGAGTTCGGCGTACGTCTTGTCCTGCTCACCGAGGAATGCGTAGGCGATGGCCAAGTTATAGCGGGCGTCCGTATGCGACGCATCCAAGTCGAGCGTGTCTTCGAGTGCGTCGACCGCCATGTCGAGCTGCTCGTTTTGCGCGAGCGCGAGACCGTATTGGAACGTGATCTCGACGTCTTCCGGCGCTTGCGTTTTCGCTTCCCGAAGTCGCGGCAACGCGCGGACGAAGTCACCCATAGCCTTGTACGTCAAGCCGAGCATGAAGTGCAAGTCTGCATCATTCATGCCGGAAAGAAGCGCTTGTCGCAGCGACGCCTCGGCCAAGTCGACTTGTTCGAGCTCATAGGCGAGCGCGCCTTTCGCGTAATGGGCCGCACCGAACGCACTGTCGAGTTCGAGAGCCTTGTCGTAAAAGACGACCGCCCGTTCATGGTCACCGATCGCTTGAAGCAGTGTGCCCATGTTGACGTAACCGGTCGGGTCCGTCGGGTTCGCCTCGATGGCGTCGTTGAAATGTTTGGCCGCTTGTTCAAATTCACCTTGCTGCATCGCTTGGATGCCTTGTTCGTTTGCGTTCACTGTCATCACCTCATCCGATATAGTCGAGTTGTTTCCCGTTAATATACGCTTTGTCGATCGTCGCCCCACCTAGACAGATATCGCCGTCATAAAAGACGACGGCTTGTCCTGGCGTGATGGCACGTTGTGGCTCATCAAATTTGACGAGTACTTCGCCACCTTCGAGCGGCGCGATCGTTACCGGCACGTCTTGTTGACGATAGCGGAACTTCGCCGTCGCCCGGAATTCCGCCTCAGGAGCCGAGCCGGTCCACGACAATTGTGACGCAAAGAGCGCGTCTGAATAGAGCGCGTCGTGATGGAAGCCTTGGCCGACGTAGAGGATGTTCTTTTCGACGTCTTTCCCGACGACGAACCACGGCTCTCCGTCTCCGCCGATGCCGAGGCCGTGCCGCTGACCGAGCGTGTAATACATGAGCCCGTCGTGGCGTCCTTTCACAATCCCGTCGAGCGTCTGCATCTCACCTGGTTGTGACGGCAAGTATTGACCGAGGAACTCTTTGAAGTTCCGCTCTCCGATGAAGCAGATGCCAGTCGAATCTTTCTTCTTCGCCGTCGCGAGTCCAGCAGTCTCGGCGATGACACGGACGTCTTTTTTGTCCATGTGCCCGATCGGGAACATCGTCCGCGCGAGTTGGTCTTGCGACAATTGGTTCAAGAAGTACGTTTGATCCTTGTTGTCATCTTTCCCACGCAACAGGCGGTGCTCGCCGTCGACGAACTCGACGCGGGCGTAATGCCCTGTCGCGACGAAGTCGGCCCCGAGGCGGAGTGCATGATCAAGGAACGCCTTGAACTTGATCTCTTTGTTACACATGACGTCCGGGTTCGGCGTCCGCCCGAGGCGATACTCGGCCAAGAAATATTCAAAGACGCGGTCCCAATATTCTTTCTCGAAGTTGACCGCGTAGTACGGGATCCCGATTTGGTTGGCGACCGCGATGACGTCCTCATAGTCTTCTGTCGCCGTGCAGAATCCAGACTCATCCGTATCGTCCCAGTTTTTCATAAAGATTCCGATGACGTTATACCCTTGCTCTTTTAACAGATGGGCCGTCACCGAAGAATCGACGCCGCCTGACATCCCGACGACGACCGTCGTGTCTTCAGGGGTTTTTGTTCGTAAGTTCATCTATCTCACTCCGTTCATAAATGTCGAGACGACCTCATGTAGTCGTTCGGCGAGCCGTGTCACGTCATCGACCGTGTTGCCCAGTCCAAAACTGATGCGGACCGATTGTTTCGTCCGGTCAGATTGACCGTACATGGCCGTCAGCACGTGCGACGGCTCAATCGTTCCAGCCGTGCAGGCACTGCCGCTCGAAATGGCATAACCACGCATGTCCATCATGATCAGGAACGGCTCAAGCTCGATGCCCGGCAGGTACAAGTTGACGATGTGCGGCAAGCGGTTCGCCCCGTTCACTTCGTACTCGACGCCAAGTTCATCAAGCGTGTGTAGCAACGTGTCAGCCATCTCTCGGTAAGCTGTCACCCGCTCGTTCCGTTCGGCTATGACCAGTTCGGCCGCTCGGCTAAATCCGACGGCACCCGGAACGTTTTCCGTGCCGGCTCGACGTTTCCGTTCTTGTTGTCCTCCAAAAGAACGCGTCGCTAATTTTACACCTGTTTTTATAAAAAGAAAACCGATACCTTTCGGACCGTTCACTTTATGCGCCGACGCCGACAACAAGTCGACGCCGAGCGCGTGCACGTCGATCGCTTCTGTGCCGAGCACCTGGACCGCGTCCGTATGGAACAACGTATCCCGGCCGGCTAGCAACATCCCGATGTCAGCAATCGGTTGGAGCGTGCCGACCTCGTTGTTGCCGTACATGACCGAGACGAGGATCGTATCGTCACGGAGCGCGTCTTTAAGCGCAGCGACCGATACGGCACCGGACTCGTCGACGTCTAAGTACGTCACGTCGAACCCTTCACGCTCGAGTTGCCCCATCGCATGCAAGACGGCGTGGTGCTCGACTTTCGTCGTGATCACATGCTTCCCTTTATGTCGGTTCGCATAAGCCGCGCCGAACAAGGCGTAATTGTCTGACTCGGTCCCGCCCGACGTGAAGACGATCTCGTTTGGCGTCGCACCGATCCATGTCGCGAGCGTCCGTCGTGACGCGTCGAGTGCTGCCCGTGCTTTCCGGCCGACACCATGTATGCTCGACGGATTGCCGTACTGCTCTAAAAAATAGGGAGTCATCGCCTCGAGCACCTCGGGACGCATCGGCGTCGTGGCCGCGTGGTCAAAATAGTTCATATCCGTTCACCTCATCGTTAAATATAGAACATGTAGCCTTCTGAATCTTCTTCCGCGAGATCGGCGAGTGTTGTTTCTTCTAACACCGTCTCGATCGCCGCTTTGATCTTGTCCCAAAGTTTTCGCTTCACGGCGTCGTCCGTCTCCGAGTCTTCGACGATCGTCAGCGGACCTTCGAGCAATCGAATGATCTCACCGGCCGTGATATCGCGCGGTGATTTGACGAGCTGATAACCGCCGTAGGCACCGCGGACACTTTTGACGAGACCGCCGTTACGGAGCGGGCCGATCAATTGTTCCAAGTAATGTTCTGGCAGTTCATGGCGCGCCGCGATTTTCTTCAAACTGAGCGGTTTGTTGTCTGTCTCACGGGCAAGCGCGATCATAATCGTTAAACCATAACGGCCTTTAGTAGATATTTTCATATTGGTTTCTCCTTCTGTTATACTGTTCGAACAAACGTTTGTCGAAAGGAACGTGTACGTATGAGTGATTTATTTCAACAATCGAATAGCGGGCTGCTCGCCAACCGGATGCGCCCGGAGACGTTAGACGAAGTCATCGGTCAACGCCACATCATCGGTGAAGGCAAGCTGTTGCGCCGCGCCATCGAAGCCGACCGGCTCGGCACCATTATTCTTTATGGTCCGCCCGGCACTGGCAAGACGACGCTCGCTCGTGTCATTTCAAACTATACGAAAGCGACGTTTGTTCAATTGAACGCCGTCACGGCAAAACTAGATGAGCTTCGGAGCGTCATCCGTGCAGCCGAATCTCGGTTTGATTTCGAGCAAGAGCGGACGATTTTATTTTTAGACGAGATCCATCGTTTCAATAAACTGCAGCAAGACGCGTTGCTCCCGGCGCTAGAGGCCGGCAAGCTCGTCTTGATCGGGGCGACGACCGAAAATCCAAGTTTCGAGGTCAATGCGGCGCTATTGTCGCGCGCGACCGTGTTTCGGCTCGAGCCGCCTGGACAAGACGAGCTCCGGGTCGTGCTTGAGCGTGCGCTCGCCGACAAGAAAGGGCTCGGCAACTACCCGGTTGAAATCGAAGACGCGGCTGTTGACCATTATATCAAAATGGCGGACGGTGACTACCGTGTCTTATTGAACGCGCTCGAACTGGCCGTCTTGACGACGCCGGAAGTCGACGGCAAGATTCAAATCACGCTCGACGTCGCCGAAGAGTCGATCCAACAAAAAGCCATCAAATACGATAAGACGGGCGACCGACACTATGACGTCATCTCGGCGTTCATCAAGTCGATCCGCGGCTCGGACCCGGACGCCGCCCTGTACTGGCTCGCCGTCATGATCGAGGCGGGCGAATCGCCGCGCTTTATCATGCGCCGGCTGTACGTTCACGCGGCCGAAGATATCGGTCTGAGTGACCCGAACGCGCTCGTCATCGTCGACGCAGCCGCACGGGCGAGCGAACATATCGGGTTCCCGGAAGCGCGCATCCCGATGGCCGAGGCCGTCCTCTATCTTGCGACGGCACCGAAGTCGAACGCCGTCATCACCGCAATCGACAAGGCGATCCATCACGTCCGGACGGTCGAAGGTGGTCCCGTCCCGGTCCATCTCCGCGACGCGCATAGCCCTGGGGCACGCGAGCTCGGTAATGGCGCCGGCTACAAATATCCACACGACGAGAAAGACGGGTACGTCCCGCAAAACTACTGGCCGGAAAATTTGGCCCGGAAACGTCCTAAATATTATACACCGACGAGCCGTGGCTTCGAGCAACAACTCCAAAAACGGCTCGACTATTGGGAAAAACGACGCTGACTCATTCGAGTCGGCGTCGTTTTCTCAGTTCTGGATGCGATTGATCTCGACACCAGCCGTCTCGAGCATTTGATTGACGACGTACCCGGCGGCGACGAGTCCTGCGACAGACGGCACGAACGCGTTCGAGCTCGGTGGCATCTTCGCTTTACGGATCGGGGCGTCTTTCTTACCGACGACCTCGTTCACGTCCTCGCGCGTCACGATCGGTGACTCGTCCGAGAACACGACCGGCACGCCTTTATAGATGTTATGTTTACGCAGACGCGTCCGCACCATCTTCGCGATCGGATCGTATGACGTGTCTTTAATGTCGATGACTTGAATCCGGGTTGGGTCCATCTTATTGGCCATTCCCATACTTGAAATGACCGGGATACCACGACGTTTACACTCGACGATCAAATGGATCTTATAGATAATTGTATCTGACGCGTCGATGACAAAATCGATGTTTTGAGCGAAGAACTCTTCGAACGTCTCTTCCGTATAAAACATCTTCAACTGGACGAGTTCGACGTCCGGATTGATATCGAGTAGACGCGCCCCCATCGCCTCGACTTTCGGTTGTCCGACTGTCGACAGGAGCGCGTGGATTTGACGATTGACGTTCGTGATGTCGATATCGTCTTTATCGACGAGCACGATCCGACCGACCCCGCTCCGGGCAAGCGCTTCTGCTGCGAACGAGCCGACACCGCCGACGCCAAGAATGGCGACCGTCTTTCCTTTCAACGTTTCAATACCTTCTTGACCGATGGCCAACTCATTACGCGAAAACTGGTGTAACATAATCTTCCTCCAAATTAATACTATTTTTTCACACTATTTTACTCGGAATTATAATCAAAAAAAAGACGTCTAGCGACGTTTTTACAATAAAATCGATGGGGCCCGGAGTGCCGTGACGATGCCCTGCTTTTGAACCTGCTTAAGCAGGTGGGTGATCTAGCGTCCCCTTCACAAGTCCTCCTGCACGTGATGAGGCAGTTGATCCGGCTGGCAGTTCGATCTCCCGTATTCAAAGTGTTGGCTCAAAATAACGAAGGCGGCTCTCGTACACCTCAGGTATCCCATCTGTTGCCCTTACTATAGCACTACCTGTAAAAAGAAGTCAATCAGAAACCTCGATTTCCGGTGACGGTTTCGTCACATCCACGTGTCACGAAACGCACGCGTCGGGTCATACGTATCTTGTTGGCGTGAGACGTTGAAACGCCGGTCGCGTGAATCGTTGCCGACACCGGCCTGATACGCCCAATTGCCATAATTGCTGGCGACGTCATAGTCGATGAGCATCGCTTCGAAGTAGGCCGCACCATAGCGCCAATCTTGCCCGAGCTCTTTGGCGAAATAGCTCGCGACGATTTGCCGGCCCCGGTTCGACATCCATCCCGTCGCGTTCAACTCGTGCATGAACGCGTCGACGAACGCGACGCCCGTCTCGCCTTGCTGCCACCGATGAATCACATCCTCGTCCACTTTCCACGCCTTGTCCTTCGAACGTATCCCTTGGCGACGGAACAACCGCTTCCCTTGCTCGAGCGCGATCCATTGGAAAAACTCGCGCCACAACAGTTCAAAATAGAGCCAATATGTCGACTCGTTCGCCCCGTGCTGTCGTTCATGAAGTTCTAGTTCATGGAGCACACGCCGCGGCGAGAGCGACCCGTTGGCAAGAAAAGCCGACAACTTGGATGAGTCGTCGACCCCAAAGCCGTTCCGCGTCTCTTTATACGTGCGGACGGGACCTGCCAAATAGTCGCTCAGACGTTTCAGCCCCGACGTCTCGCCGCCTTGAAACGGAAAAGAGGACCGGGCGTCAAGCGTCGGACGCTCGAACGGGACAGGAAACGGGAGCGGACGCGACTGACCTGAGCTCGTCCGTTCGACCAGCTGTTCAGGACGGGCATCGTCCTCGACCGCTTTTCGGAACTCGGTGAACAAAAACGGCATTTTTTTAAACGGGATTTCGGTGCGTGGGTACAGCGTGAATCCGTCGAACGATTGCCACTCCCCTTGCCAACGTGCGATGACATCTTTTTCAAGCAAGCGTTCGTTCAACCCGATCGACCGTTGAAACAACAGCCGGTCTGTCGGGTCGAGGATGTCGAGCGGATGACCGACATGCACGTAGAGCGGGATCCCGAGCGCATCGAGCGATCCGGCCAAGTCTTCTAACGACTCTTTTAAAAATTGAAGCCGTCTGGCCCCGAGCGGGATGACGCCGAACCGATTTTCGTTCAGCTCGCCTTCCCTTATAAAGTAATGCCCCTCGATCGCTTCATCATGTTTCTGCGCCTCTTCGAGCGGCCGATGGTCATCGATCCGTAAATCGTTCTGATACCAAATAATCGTCTTCATATCCTTCGCCTCCTGGCTCTATTATGCGTGATGCATCTGCCATCAATCGTGTCGAACCTGTTCGAAATATGTTTTCATTTCCGCAACGTGTGGAATATAACTCTTTAGAGAAGAGAAAGGGGTGCAACAACATGGCTAGAAAAGGAAAATTTGGTACACTCATCAAAGTCGCGACGGCGGTCGCTCCGTTCGTCTACAATTATTATAAAAAGAACAAAGCAAAAAAAGCAGAAACACCTAAAAAATAATCAATGACGTCTCAGCCAAGCTGAGGCGTTTTTTTCTTGCCTTGAAACCAATTATGATATGATGATGGAACATTTTAGGGAATCGAGGCGACCAACATGCAGGCGGTATGGATACAATCTTTACGAATCAGTTTGAAGTGGGCGTTGTTCATGGGTGGTTTGTTCCTGCTCGCCCTCGGGTCGTCGATGATGATCACGGCCGACCTCGGCGTCTCGACGTGGGACGTGCTCCATCTCGGGCTCGCCCGGCACACGCCGATCTCGGTCGGGACGATCATTCTCCTCGTCGGCCTGTTGCTCGTCTTATGCAAATACATATTGGACCGCATCCGACCCCAGTTCGGGACGCTCGTCAACGCCGTCTTCGTCGGTGTGTTCATGAACTTGATCCTTGACCACCACTTGTTGCCGACGCTCGACGGAACCGCACTCAATATCGCCTGGCTCGTTCTCGGCATCTTCGTCATTGGCATGGGCGCCGGGCTGTATGTCGCCATCGGTTACGGCGCCGGCCCGCGTGACGGACTGACGCTCGCCTTGGCCGACCGTTTCAATACGTCGGTCCGCATGATGCGGACGTGGATGGAGCTTTCCGCTTGCTTGATCGGCTGGGTGCTCGGCGGTCCCGTTTTTTTCGGGACGGTGCTGTCGATTTTCTTGATCGGTCCGTTCTTCCAGTTTTGGCTCGAACAGTTCCGCCGGCTCGTCTCGGTCATCGACCGGGCGAAAGCCGATATCGCCTGAATTTAAGAGAGGAAATCGGACTCAAGGGGTCCGATTTCCTCTCTTTGCTGTTACGGGACGAGGACGATCTTACCGACCTTGCCTTGCTGTTTGAAATACGTTTGCGCCGCCCGGGCCTCTTCTAACGGGAATGTGCGGTCGACGACAGGCTTGATTTGACCGCTCGAAATCGCTTGGAGCATCGCTTTGAATTCCGCTCGTGTCCCGAGCACCGATCCATACATCGTAATGTGCTTCAAGTAGAGCGTACGGAAATCGAGATCGGTCCGTTGTCCCCCGGCCGATCCGGATATGCAAAACTTACCGCCGTTCTTCAATACATCGAGCGACGTTGCGAACAACGCATCCCCGACGACGTCGAGCACGGCATCGACCGGTCCACCGTTCGCTGCTAAAATCTCGTCCGCGAGCGTCTTCGACCGATAGGAAACGACGTGGCTCGCCCCGAGCGCTTTCAGTTTCGGTGCGTCTTTCAAATCGCCGATGATGGCGATGACGTTCGCTCCGAACACGTGCGCTGCAATCTGCACGTTCAACGAGCCGACACCGCCGCTCGCACCGGTGACGACGACCGTCTCACCAGGACGGATTTGAATTTGCTCGTTCATGTGCCACGCCGTCAACCCGCTCACCGAGAAGACGGCGCTGTCGACGAAACTGTCGAGCGGCATGTCATAACAAAGCTCGGCCGGCCAGACGACATATTCCGCATAACCGCCGTCATATTCCGAGCCGATGAACGACATGTCGGGAGCGATATGCTCCGCACCGTCAGCCCCACTCGACGTGAACGGAAACAAGACGACACGCCGGCCGATCATCCCTTCATCCACTTGATTCCCGACTCCGACAATTTCTCCGGTAATATCTGATCCTGGAATCCGGGGAAACTGGACTCCCTCCGGACGCCAGCCCGACTCTTGATCCGTCCCGTACGCCCCTTCTCGCATCCATATCTCCGTATTGTTGATGCCGCACGCCTGTACGCGCACGAGCACCTCATCGTCTTTCGGTGTCGGGACCGGGACGTCGACGACCTGTAATTGATCGACGTCACCGTATCCGATAACTTGAACTGCTTTCATCAATTCATTTCCTCCTCACACACACTGATGCTTGTTTATACCCATTTTACGCAAAACAGCCACCAAGACTTGAATCACTGGTGGCTGTCCGACTAGTTATAGCTGCTGCCGTCTGAGCAGCCCGGCGAAGACGCCGCCTTTGGCACTCAACTCGTCGTGTGTCCCGTCCTCGACGATGCCGTCGGCGGTGACGACGAGGATGCGGTCGGCATTCTTCACGGTCGCAAGACGGTGAGCGATGATGAGCGTCGTCCGGTCGGCCGCGAGTTCCGTAAGCGACTCTTGGATAATCGCTTCCGTCTCGGTGTCGAGGGCGGACGTCGCTTCATCTAATATTAAGATCGGCGGGTTCTTTAAGAACATGCGGGCGATGGCAATCCGTTGTTTCTGTCCGCCCGACAGTTTCAGTCCCCGCTCTCCGATCTGTGTGTCGAGCCCGTGCTCGAGTTCGTCGACGAGCGAGTTCAAATGTGCCTTCTCGACCGCGTGCATGACTTCCGCGTCGCTCGCCTCGAGCTTACCGTAGGCGATGTTCTCGCGGAGCGTCCCGGCGAACAAGAACACGTCCTGCTGCACGATCCCGATTTGGCGACGCAGACTCTCTTTCGTCATGTCACGGATGTCGATCCCGTCGATCGTGATGGCCCCACCCGTCACGTCATAAAAGCGTGGGATGAGCGAACAGATCGTCGTCTTGCCGGCACCGCTCGTCCCGACGAGGGCGACCGTCGACCCGGTCGTGATGTCGAGGTCGATATGCGTCAACACTTCTCGGTAGTCCGAGTAGCCGAACGAGACATCGTGGAAAGCGATGTTCCCTTTCAGTGAACTGACCTCGACCGCGTCCGGACGGTTCTCGATGTCCGGTGCCTCATCGATCAGTTCTGTGAACCGTTTGAAGCCGGCCATCCCTTTCGGATACATCTCGAGGAGCGCCGTGATCTTCTCGACCGGTTTGATGAGCAAGTTCATATACAAGATGAAACCGACGAGCTCACCGTATGTCAATTCGTTTTCATACGTCAAGTACGCCCCGTAGACGAGGACGAGCAATGTCATGAGCCGTGTCGTGATATAGATCCCGGCGAGCGACTTACTCATGACCCGATACGCTTCGATCTTCGAACCGCGATAGAAGTTGTTGTCTTGTTGGAACCGGTTGATCTCGAACGTCTCGTTCGTGAACGACTGGACGACACGCGCGCCAGAGACGCTGTCTTCGACGCGGGCGTTCACTTCACTGATGTTGCCGTACATCTTCTGCCACGCCTTGTTCATGTTTTTATTGGCGTACGTGATCATGATGACGAGGAACGGAACGGCGATGACCGTCACGAGCGCAAGTTGCGGATTGATCGAGAACATGATCCCGAACGCGCCGAGCAGCGTCATGATGGCGATGAAGAAGTCTTCCGGTCCGTGGTGTGCCACTTCGCCGATGTCGAACAAGTCGTTCGTGACCCGGCTCATCAAGTGACCGGTCTTATGGTTGTCGAAGAAGCGGAACGATTGCTTATGGATGTGCGTGAACAGTTCTTCGCGCATATCGGTCTCGATATTGATCCCGAGCTTATGTCCCCAATAGTTGACGACGTACTGCATCATCATGGCGAGTATGTACAGAATAAGCAGGCCGATACTGATGATAATGATCCAGTTCCATTCGCCGCCCGGTAACAGAACGTCGATGAACCATTTCACGGCGAGCGGGAAGCCAAGCTCGAGCAGGCCGACGAGGATGGCGAACGTGAAATCAAGGATGAATAACTTCTTATGTGGACGGTAATAACTAAAAAAACGTGAGATCATTTCCTTTCCCCCTTCTAAACAAATAGTTTACGCTTTTTTGCAGGAAGTGGAAAATGGGAAGCACGTCTTTTTCAATCTTTTTTCAGACGATGTATAATGGACGTAAGGAGTGATAACAATGAACGTACAGATTACAGACCGCGCGAACAAGCGCATTAACGCCTTAAAAGGCGACCGTGACGGACAGATGCATTTGTTTTATGAGACGGAAGGCTGCGGTTGCGGCAATAGCGGCATCTTCGAGATCCGTTACGTGACCGAGACGACGCCAGAAGACGTCGAGATCGATTCAAACGTCGGGCCAATCCTCATCAAGAACTGGACGAAAGTGTTTCTCGATGAGGACATGATCATCGACTTTCGCGACGACAAACGGTCGCTCGTCTTGAAGAGCAACGGCCAAGTGTTCAACTCGAACCTGCTCGTGACCGATGGGACCGGTTGCCAGCTGAACGTGCCGAGCGCATGAAACAAGCGCTCCAGGAGCACCCGAAGTTGATGCTTTGGTTCCTCCTCAGCTTCGGCCTCGGTTTGTTCGGCATCTACCTCGCTTTCACCGACTCCGTCTATACGATGACGGCCGTGATCGTATCGCTGTTCGCGTTCGGGTTGGCACTTCAACGGACCGCAAAGAAGATGGAACAGCAGAATGACTAAAAAGGAGGTTCGCCGCGGCGAGCCTCCTTTTGTTTATCCTTGTTTCTTCTCTTTCACCGCTGTCCGGATTGACAACTCTTCGAGTTGCGCGTCCGCGACCGGGCTTGGTGCTTGCGTCAATAGACAGCTCGCCGACGCCGTTTTCGGGAAGGCGATCGTGTCACGAAGGTTCGAACGACCCGCGAGGATCATGACGAGACGGTCGAGACCGAGCGCGATACCCGCGTGCGGCGGTGTGCCGTATTCGAACGCTTCGAGCAAGAAGCCGAACTGGGCGACCGACTCTTCGACCGTGAAGCCGAGCAGTTTGAACATGCGCTCTTGAATGTCACGCTCATAAATCCGCTGCGATCCGCCACCGAGCTCATAACCGTTCAAGACGAGGTCGTAGGCGAGCGCGCGCACGCTTGCTGGGTCAGTCTCGAGAAGATGGAGGTCGTCACGGTTTGGCATCGTGAACGGGTGGTGGTTGGCGTAGAAGCGGCCGTCTTCTTCTTCGAACGTGACGAGCGGGAAGTCCGTCACCCAAAGGAAGTTGAACTTCGACTCGTCGATGAGTCCGAGCTCATGACCGAGCTTGACACGAAGGGCGCCGAGGCTGTCGGCGACGACAGTTGGTTTTGCCGCCACGAACAAGAGAAGATCGCCCGCTTCCGCGTTCGTCGCTTCAATCAACTTCTGTGCGTACGTCTCGTCGAAGAACTTCGCGATCGGTCCGTTCAAGCCTTCAGCCGTCACTTTAAGCCAAGCAAGGCCTTTCGCGCCGTAGACGGCCGTGAACTCTTGAAGTTTGTCGATGTCTTTACGCGAGAACTTGTCGGCCTCGCCTTTGACGTTGATCGCTTTGACGTGTCCGTTCGACTCGAGCGCCATATCGAACACTTTGAAGCCTGCGCCTGTGACAGCGTCGGCGACGTCGATGAGTTCGAGACCGAAACGTGTGTCCGGCTTATCCGAACCGAAGCGACGCATCGCTTCCTCGTGCGTCATGCGCTCGAACTTGGCCGGTGTGTCTGTGCGACCGAGCGTCGCTTCCATCACTTGCCCCATCATCGCTTCCATCATCGCCATCAAGTCTTCGACGTCCATGAAGCTCGTCTCGATGTCGACTTGTGTGAATTCCGGTTGACGGTCGGCCCGGAGGTCTTCGTCACGGAAACAGCGGGCGATTTGGAAGTAACGGTCGAACCCAGCGACCATGAGCAACTGTTTGAACAGCTGCGGTGATTGTGGGAGCGCGTAGAACTCGCCACCGTGGACACGGCTCGGGACGAGATAGTCACGGGCGCCTTCCGGTGTCGACTTCGTCAAGATCGGCGTCTCGACTTCGAGGAACTCTTCTTCTGTCAAGAAGTTACGGATCGTGTTCGACGCCTTCGAGCGGAGACGGAACGTCTCTTGGAGTGCCGGACGACGCAGGTCGAGGTAACGGTATTTGAGGCGAAGGTCTTCTGAGACATTTTCCGCTTCGTCGCCGATTGGGATCGGTGTCATCTTCGCCGCGTTCAAGATGTTGATCTCTGAAGCGATGACTTCGATGTTCCCTGTCGGCATGTTCGGGTTTTTGTTTTCACGTTCGAGGACGGTCCCTTTGATGTCTAAGACGTACTCGCTACGGATTGATTCCGCGAGCTTGTGCACCGCTTCGTTCTCAGGGCGCACGACGACTTGGACGATGCCTGTGCGGTCACGAAGGTCGATGAAGATGAGTCCTCCGAGGTCGCGTCGTTTTTGGACCCAACCTTTCAATTGTACTTCTTGGCCGATCAGTGACTCTGTCACGCGGCCGTTCATATGTGTGCGTCCGATCATTGTCCTGCTCCTTCCGATAGTTCACGAATTTTGTCTGCGACGGCCGAGAGTGGCACGTCGACTTGTTCTCCAGTTGCCATGACTTTGAGCGAGGCCGAGCCGCGTTCGACTTCATCGTCTCCGAGGATGACGGTGAATGCCGCATTTAAGCGGTCGGCTTGTTTGAATTGACCTTTGAACTTACGTCCGAGGTAATCGCGATCGGCTTTGAACCCTTCCATACGGAGGAGTTGCAACAAGCGCGTCGCCGTCGTCTCGACGTCTTTACCGCCTTGGGCGACGACGAAGACATCAAGCCCGGTCGCAAGCTCAGGGAGCACGTTCTCGTTCTCGAGCGCGAGGATGAGTCGCTCAAGCCCGATGCCGAATCCGATACCTGGCATGTCCGGGCCACCGATGTCTTGGACGAGCCCGTTATAACGTCCGCCGCCACAAAGCGTCGTGATGGCGCCGAATCCTTCTGCTTCTGACATAATTTCAAACGCCGTGTGCGTGTAGTAGTCAAGTCCACGCACGAGTGTCGGATCGACCTCGTAGGCGACACCGAGCGCGTCCAAGTGCTCGAGCACTTTGTCGAAGTACGCTTTCGACTCTTCGTTCAAAAAGTCGAGAATCGACGGTGCCGACTTCATCGCCGGGTGATCGCGATCGACTTTACAGTCGAGGACGCGAAGCGGGTTTTGGTGCAAGCGCGTCTGACAGTCCTGGCACAATTCGTGTGCGACCGGCTCGAAGTGACGGATGAGCGCTTCGCGGTGGGCGTTACGGCTCTCGGCGTCACCGAGCGAGTTGACGACGACTTTGATTTTTTGTAAGCCGAACGATTTGTAGATCGTGTAGGCGAGGCTGATCACTTCGGCGTCGACGGCCGGGTCACTGCTGCCGATCGCCTCGACACCGTACTGGTGCAACTGGCGGAAACGGCCTTTTTGCGGACGCTCGTAACGGAACATCGGTCCCATATAGTACAGCTTTGTCGGTTGATCGGGACTGCCGAACAGTTTGTTCGTGACGAAAGCGCGAACGACTGAGGCCGTTCCTTCCGGACGGAGCGTGTACTCGTCCTTGCCTTTTTTGACGAGCGTGAACATCTCTTTTTGGACGATGTCCGTCGTCTCGCCGACGCTGCGTGTGAACAGGTCCGTCGTTTCAAAAATCGGTGTGCGAATCTCTTTATAGTTGTAGCGGGCACTAATGTCGCGTAACTTGTCTTCGACATACTGCCAAGTCTCGACCGTGCCCGGGAGCAGGTCTTGTGTACCGCGTGGTGCTTTCATCAAAATTCCCTCCTTAGAATACAAAAAGGCCCTCGTCCGCAAAGGGACGAGAGCCTGTTAAAGTTTCCCGTGGTACCACCCTCGTTGCAGAGCCAAAATCGATACTCTGCCACTCGAAATCGGTTAACGCCCGATGAAACGGCTTCCCCTACTAAACGTTCAAGGAAGCACCTCCAAAGTGTCGTTCGGGTCATCATCCAGTCGATGCTTTCAGCCTCGGCATCGCTCTCTTTGCTGGTGGGGTGACCGTACTTCTCTTTATCGTAGGTGTTAGGTTATATGGTTCATGATGCCGAATTTTGGCGCCTTCTGTCAAGCGTTTTTTTCAAGCATGAGCGTGACCGGACCGTCATTTACGAGCCCGACGTCCATCATCGCCCCGAACTTTCCGGTCTCGACGACGAGTCCGTGCGTCCGCAAACGGTCGTTGAACTGTTCGTAAAGACGTTCGGCGATATCGGGTTTCGCAGCCTGCGTGAACGCGGGACGGCGGCCTTTCGACGTATCGCCGTACAGCGTGAACTGCGACACTGACAACACTTTGCCGGCGACGTCTTGAATCGACAAGTTCATCTTCTCGTCCGCGTCTTCGAACACACGGAGCCCCGCCACTTTATCGGCGAGCCAGTTCACTTCCTGCTCGGTATCCTCATGGGTCACCCCGACGAGGAGCAGATAGCCGGCGTCGATTTGTCCGACCGTCTGTTCATCGACTTTGACAGATGCTTCCTTCACTCGTTGCAACAATACACGCACTTAAAATCTTCCTTTCGTTACGTCATCATGACTCGGCTGACCGAGTATACGTCCGAGATCTGTTTGATCCGGTCGACGACTTTTTGCAAATGGTTCACGTTCGGAATCGAGATCGTCATCGAGATGCGGGCTTGTTTGTTTTGGTCCCCACGTCCGCTGACGGCGATGATGTTCGTGTTCGTCGCTGAGACGGCTTGGAGCACGTCGTTCAACAGTCCCGACCGGTCATAACCGGTGATCTCGATATCGACGTTGTAGTTCTTCTCTTTCGCCTGGCCCGCTTCCCACTCGACGGTCAAGAGGCGTTCCGGGTGTTGCTCGTTGATGATGTTCAAGCAGTCTTTCCGGTGGATCGAGACGCCGCGACCGCGGGTGATATACCCGACGATCTCGTCGCCCGGCACCGGGTTACAGCACCGGCTCATCCGGATGAGCATATTGTCGATCCCTTTGACCGAGACGCCGGCCTCGGCCGTCTTCTTCTTCGGTGACTGGCTGACTTTTAGTTCGTTGATCGCGTCAGACAGTTCGAGTTTCGGCTCTTTCCGTTGCTTCTCCGTCAACTTGTGCGCGACTTGGGCCGCGGTGATGCCGTGATAGCCGACGGCGGCGTACATCTCTTCTTCGTTCCCGAAGTTGAACTTCTCGACGACGATACTGATCGACTGGTCATCGATGACTTCTTTCGGTTCGAAGCCGAGCTTCTTGATCTCGACGTCGACGAGTTCTTTGCCTTTCTCGACGTTCTCTTCACGTTGTTGGCGCTTGAACCATTGGCGGATCTTATTCTTCGCCTGACTCGAGACGGCGAGTTTGAGCCAGTCCTTGCTCGGTCCATAACTATGTTTCGACGTGATGATCTCAATGATGTCACCCGTCTCAAGTTTATGGTCGAGCGGCACCATGCGTCCGTTCACTTTCGCACCGGTCATCCGATGACCGATCTCAGTATGGATGCGGTACGCATAGTCGATTGGGACCGAGCCTTTCGGCAACTCGAACACGTCACCTTTTGGCGTGAAGACGTACAACATGTCGCTGAAGAAGTCGACTTTGAGCGACTCCATGAACTCTTCGGCGTCGGTCGTATCTTTTTGCAACTCTAAAATTTCACGAAGATGGGCGATTTTTTCATCAAACCCGTTCGTCGCGACGTTTTTGCCTTCTTTATAAGCCCAGTGCGCGGCAATCCCGAACTCGGCGATGAAGTGCATGTCCTTCGTCCGGATCTGCACCTCGAGCGGCTCACCCTTCGGTCCGATCACCGTCGTGTGAAGCGATTGATACATGTTCGGTTTCGGCATAGCGATATAGTCCTTGAAACGACCCGGCATCGGCTTGTACTGCGTATGAATGATCCCGAGGACAGCGTAGCAATCACGGATCGAATCAACGATGATCCGGACCGCCATCAAGTCGTAAATTTCATTGAACTCTTTATTATGCTTCACGATCTTATTGTAAATCGAGTATATATGTTTCGGTCGACCGTTGACATCGGCTTCGATACTCACTTCATCGAGAACGGCGTTCACTTCGGTGATGACCGATGAGACGAGCGCTTCACGCTCTGTCCGTTTCTGTTTCATCATCGAGACGATCTTATAGTATTGCTGCGGGTTGATATAGCGTAACGAAATATCTTCGAGCTCCCACTTGATCGTCGAGATCCCCATCCGGTGCGCGAGCGGCGCAAAGATTTCAAGCGTCTCCTCGGCTTTTTGGACTTGCTTCTCTTTCGGCATATGCTGCAACGTCCGCATGTTGTGCAAGCGGTCGGCGAGTTTGATCAAGATGACGCGCACGTCTTCAGCCATCGCGATGATCATCTTACGGTGATTCTCCGCGAGTTCTTCTTTCTTTGACTTATACTTGATCTTCCCAAGCTTCGTCACACCATCGACAAGCATGGCGACTTCAACCCCAAATTCGTCAGTTAGTTCTTTGAGCGTGACATCCGTGTCCTCGACAACGTCGTGCAACAAGGCACCGACAATCGTCGTCGCATCTAAGCCGATGTCGACGAGAATACCGGCCACTTGCACCGGGTGCAGGATGTAGGGTTCACCTGAACGTCGGAACTGACCGGTATGATGAAGTTTTGCGTATTCGTAAGCGCGTTTCACTTCGGCAACATCATGCTCATCCATATACTTCCCGAGCGCGTCGAGAAGATCCTCAATACTTACGATTTGTTTTTTGGTCATAACATTCGACACCCTTTTTCTTACCGCTCCCAACGTCTCGGATTCGTCGCAGCATGGTAGTAGTTTGCGTACAAGTTGTTCTATTTTTTATTACCATTATCAAAAAAATCTGACGAACTGTCAAAGGTTGTAGGTTGTTTTCCTCAAAAACTATTCAAAAAACGGGAAGCATGAGCTTCCCGTTTCCTCAGTCTTCGTAGCGGATGAGCGAGAACACGTCGTATCCTTCGAGACGTTCGCGTCCACCGAGGCCGTCGAGTTCGATCAAGAACCCGATTCCAGCAACGACACCACCGAGTTGTTCGATCATTTTGATCGTCGCTTCGATTGTACCACCCGTCGCCAGTAAATCGTCGAGGATGACGACTTGCTGACCTGGCTTGATTGAATCTTTGTGCATCGTCAAAATGTCCGTGCCGTATTCAAGACCGTACGATACGCGAACCGTCTCGCGCGGCAACTTGCCTTCTTTACGTACCGGGACGAAGCCGAGTTCGAGGGCGTAAGCCGCCGGGCATCCGACGACGAACCCGCGTGCTTCTGGTCCGGCGATGAGTTCAGCGCCACGTTCCTGCGCGTAGACGATCAATTCGTCGACCGCTTTCTTATAGGCAGGTCCGTCTTGCATAAGCGACGTGATGTCTTTAAAGCTGATCCCTTCTTTCGGGTAATCCGCTACTTCTTTAATATGCTGTTTGAAATCCATTTTATGTGTAAGCCTCCTGCATCTTGTTCGATCGCAATGATTGTAACCGCTCTTTCAGCTCTGCCAACGACGCATAGACGAAACGTTCTTCGAGTTGTTCTCGTCCGACGCGACGTTTGTAACAAGGCGCTTCGGTCAAATCACGTTTCGGTGCTTCTGGATTCACTCCAGGCAGTCCGTCTTCCATTGTAACAAGAAATTCGAGTTCAGAGAATACTTGATGCATAAATTGAATCGTATTTTTTGTCCATTTTCGTTCGATTGACAAACGAATCAAGTTTTCACGCAGGTGTTTCCGTTCGCACGTGGCCATATGGACGTAATACGTTCGGAAATCTTCCCGGCTCGGCAATTTCTCGAAAAACGAATTGCCCGCTTGGCCGAACGCGCAATAGACGCGCTCGACGTCTTCGTTGAGCAGGTCGGACAGCGCCGTCTCGTCGTCCGGTAAATCGAGCAAGACGACGAACCGTTTGACCGGCGTTTTGAAATCGTGGAGTGAAAATTCGTTCGACTCGCCTCTGAACGACACGTACGATGTCGCGTCACTCGGAAGCTGTCTCAATTCATCAATCGAGTTTTTCTTGCCTCGATAATCGAACACTTGGAACCCATCAACACGGATGTCTTGAATCATGAGTTGCGGCTTGCGCATCCCGTTCCATTCGTTCACTTGGAGACTCCCCATGACCGAAACGAGTGCCATCTTCGAGATTTCCGAGACGACGTGACCGAACCCGAAGCCGATGCCGTCGAGTTCGCGCTTGTCTCCAGCAAGCTGAACTTTAAGATGCGTGTTGTCGCGCCCGATTTGACGGATATCGCGCAGTTTCGCGTCCGCGACGACGACGCGCGGTGACGGGTTGCCCATCCCAAACGGGGCGAGCTTGCCGATCTCTGCGATCAAGTCGAGCGATACGTCACTGACGTCGAGCTTCAAATCGACGTTCACGCGGGCGACGAACGTCTCGTCCGGAATCGATTCCGCTTGCTCGTTCAAGCGTCGTCTCAGCTCCGCCACATTCTCTGACATGAGCGTCATCCCGGCCGCTGCCGGGTGTCCCCCGAAGTGCGGGAGAATATCTTCGTTTTTAGAAAGCTCTTTAAATAAGTCAAAACCATCGATCGAGCGGCCCGAACCCTTCGCTTTCCCCGTCTTCGGATCGTGGCAGAGCAGGATGACCGGTCGATAGTACGCCTCGACGAGACGTGAGGCGACGATGCCGACGACACCCGGATTCCAACGTTCGCTCGCGACGACGAGGACACGGTCGTCTGTCATCGATGCTTCGACGAGTTCGGTCGCTTCTTTCGCGATCGTCTTGACGATGTCTTGACGCTCTTTGTTTTGTTTATCGAGTTGATTCGCTAAGACGAGTGCTTCTTCGACACTTTCGGCGAGCAGCATCTGGAGGGCTGGCATCGCCGAGTCAAGTCGTCCGGCCGCATTGATGCGGGGACCGAACGCGAACCCGACCGACTCTTCGTTGAGCGTGCTGTCCGTCAAGGCACACACTTCGCGTAGCGCTAAAATCCCGGGCCGCTTCGATTCATCGAGCGCCTTGAGACCAAGCTTCGCGAGCAGACGGTTTTCTCCGTCGAGCGGTACGAGATCGGCGATCGTCCCGAGGACAGCCAAGTCGAGCAGCTCGTCAGGCATCCGCCCGAGCACGGCGTGTGCCACTTTAAGGGCGACTCCGGCTCCGGCGAGCTTGTCGTATGGATACGACGGATCGATGTGTGGATGAATGATCGCAAACGCGTCAGGTAGCGTCGCTTTCGGCTCGTGGTGGTCGGTGATGATCAAGTCGACGTTCAGTTCTTTCAACAGCGCCGCTTCTTCGATCCCCGAGATCCCGCAGTCGACCGTGATGACGAGCGTGAACCCTTCACTTGCCGCCCAACTGAACGCTTCTTTGTTCGGCCCGTAGCCTTCCGTGAACCGGTTCGGGATATAGCACTCGGCCATGACCCCGATCTCAGTCAACGCATGCCACATGACGGCCGAGGCACTGACCCCATCGACGTCGTAATCCCCGTAGATGAGCACCATCTCGCCTTCGTCAGCCGCTCGCTTCAAGCGCTCGACGACTTTCGGCATCTGCTCGAACAAGTTCGGGTCGTGGAACTCGAGTTCGTCCTCGATCTGGAGGAACGCCTTCGCTGCGTCAGGCTCTCGATGGCCCCGTTGCGTGAGCAACGTCGCGAGTTGTTCCGATATATTTAGTTCTGTCTGTAGTTGTTCGATCGCGGCCGCATCCGTCTCCGGATACACCCACCGTTTCTTTGCATGATACATATCCTTCACTCCAATCAACTGTTGATTATATCAGAACGGGGACGTGTTTTGCCGTCTTGACATATGAAAAAGGTCCTCCGAACGAATCGGAAGACCTTCTCATCACGCCTCAGGGGCGGGTGTGGCTTGTTTCTTTTTATTGATTGTTAATTTTTTGAGCATGAGCCAGAGGTATGACGCGATGAAGATCGATGAGTACATCCCCATGACAAGTCCGATGAGAAGCGCGACCGCGAAGCCGCGAATCGACTCGGCTCCGAAGATGTACAAAGCGAGCGCAGTCACGAGCACGGTGATGACCGTGTTGACCGAACGGACGATCGTCTCTTGAATCGACGTGTTGACGATGTCGCGGTAGACGTCCATCGACTTGATCTTCCGCTCTTTTTCGTACGCTTGAATATTCTCGCGCAACCGGTCGAACGTGACGATCGTATCGTTGACCGAGTACCCGATGATCGTCAAGATCGCGGCGACGAAGTACAAGTTGACTTCGATCCCAAAAATCGAGAACGCGACGATCATGAAGAACGCATCGTGTAGCATCGCGACGACGGTCGCGACCGCATACGAGAATTGGAACCGGAACGTGATGTAGAGAATGATTCCGAGCGACGCGAGGGCGACCGCATAGATGGCGTTACGGGCGATGTCGCGGCCGACTTCGGCTGAAACGGTACTAATATTCGGATCACTTCCAAACGTTTCCGTGAATACAGTCTTGACTGAAGCGACTTCATCCTGGCCGAGCTGACCGACGAACGTCACGTTCGCGAGCGACCCGCCATCGGCGTACTGAATCGAAGAAATCGACTCGTCGACGCCCGCTTCGGTAAAGGCGGCTTCAAGTTCTTGTTGTGACACTTGTGTCTCCGTCTGCACTTCGACACGCGTCCCTGACGCGAAGTCGATTCCAAGGTTTAACCCTCGAAAGAACAAAATACCGAGACCGATGATAACGACGGCACACGAGATGATGAACAGCGTGCGCATATGTTTCACATAGTTTAATTCAGTGAGCTTAAAGTTCACGGATTTCACTCTCCTTCACACCAAACCAACCTTTACGTTTGTCGAACAAGCGACTAGCGACGAGGAGGTGCATCAAATAACGTGAGATGAAGACGTTCGAGATGAACGTCATCGCAATTGAGATCATGAGCATGATGGCGAACCCTCGAACCGAGCTTGTCCCAAAGTAGAACAACACAGCGGCTGAGATGAGCGTCGTCAAGTTGGCATCGATGATTGTACTGAGCGAACGGCGGTTACCGGCGCGGAACGCCGACAGTACCGACTTGCCTGAACGAAGCTCGTCTTTAATCCGCTCGGCCGTGATGATGTTCGCGTCAACTGCCATCCCGACCCCGAGGACGAGAGCGGCAATCCCTGGCAGCGTCAAGACGGCGTTGATGCCGTTGAAGAACAACATGATCAAATTGATATACAAGATGAGCGTGATGATCGAGACGAGTCCAGGTAAACGATAGAAGAACAGCATGAACAATAAGACAGCTGCAATCCCGATGAGCGAAGCGAAGACAGTCTTATCGAGCGCGTCTTGTCCGAACTGGGCTGATACTGACGTCGAGTAAATCTCTTCAAGCTTGACTGGAAGCGCGCCGGCGTTCAAAATGTCGGCTAAGCGTTGTCCGCTCTCGGCATCGATATCGCCGCCCGAAATGATCGCTTTGTCAGATAGAATTGGTCCGTTGACCGAAGCATCTGAGACGATTTTCGAGTTCTCTTTTTGAATCTCTTCTTCATATGAATCGCCTTCTTCAAAGTCTAACCAGATGACGAGACGGTTCTCTGGGGCTGGACGCTCTGCGATTTGCGACGTCACTTCGCCGAACTGTTCCGCTGACTGAAGCGTCAACTCGACGACCGGGTTCCCTTGTTGGTCATAACTGATGGCAGCCCCACGCGGTGCGAGGTCTTTCCCATCGAGGAGGACGTTGTCATCGATGTCACGGAACGTGAGCTGCGCTGTCGACGACAGCACTTCCCGCGCATCGTTCTGGTTCGATACGCCCGCGAGTTGGACGCGGATGCGATTCTCGTCTTCGATCCGGATATCCGGTTCAGAGACACCTAAGACGTTGACACGGTTGTTGATAGCGCGAACGGTTGCATTCATCGCCGATTGGTCGATGACATCACCATCTTCGAGTGGCTGGACTTCGTACAGCACTTCAAACCCGCCTTTTAAGTCGAGTCCAAGGTTCGTGTTCTTGACGACCCATGGCGTCGTGAACACGGCGAGCAAGATCGTTGCGATCATGATGACCGCAAAAATCGCGATATTCCCTTTTTTGTACATACGGCTATTTCCTTTCTAGATACGTGTTCTATATAAAACTTCTCCCGTTAACATTACAAATATTCTAAACATTTATCAATCGTTTTCCTAAAATTGTAACATCAACCTCGAGATTTTCTGGCTTTTTTGCCCGAACGACTAAAAGTTGCATTAGGGCAAAACTTGCGTTATGCTATGATTATCGAAAATATATTACGTTTGCAAAGGAGTCCTCTACAATGGATAGTACAATTGTTTTCGCCTTTTTGTTGACACTATTCGCTGGGCTCGCGACCGGGATCGGAAGCATGATTGCCTTCTTCGCGAAGCGGACGAACACAGCCTTTCTGTCAATCTCGCTCGGCTTCTCGGCTGGGGTCATGATTTACGTCTCGTTCATTGAAATCTTCCCGAAAGCGCTTGTCGAACTCGTCGGTGCCCATGGGGAAAAGGCCGGCACAATTTATACCGTGCTCGCATTTTTTGGAGGGATGCTCCTGATCGCGTTAATCGATAAGTTGATCCCTTCCCCTGAAAACCCGCATGAAGTCAAGTTCGTCGAGACGATGCAAAACGA
Organism: Exiguobacterium sp. s142; assembly: GCF_018618455.1. NCBI lineage: Bacteria > Bacillati > Bacillota > Bacilli > Caryophanales > Exiguobacterium > Exiguobacterium sp. s142. The sequence goes on from NZ_JACSMB010000007.1 coordinate 92,396, forward strand.
CCCATCGTCTCAAGAACTGGCCACGACCGCAACTAAGGATGAGCCCGCTCCGCTAAATCAGGAGACGAAGCAACGGCTTCACAAAATGGGTCTGTTCATGGCGCTCGCCATCACGATTCATAACTTCCCTGAAGGACTGGCCACGTTCATCTCCGCGCTCGATGATCCGGCCGTCGGTATCGCCATCGCGATTGCCATCGCCTTGCACAATATTCCGGAAGGGATTGCCGTGTCGGTGCCGATTTACTATGCGACCGGCTCGCGGAAGAAAGCGTTAAAACTCTCGTTCCTGTCAGGTCTAGCGGAACCGGTCGGTGCCATCGTCGGCTTCTTGATTTTGATGCCATTCTTGAACGATACAATCTTCGGTTTGTTGTTCGCATCAGTCGGCGGGATCATGGTATTCATCTCGCTCGATGAACTGTTACCGGCCGCCCGTGAATACGGCCGGGCCCATCACTCGATTTACGGCATGGTCGCCGGAATGATGGTCATGGCAGCGAGCCTCATCCTTTTAATGTGACTGCACTTAAAAATGTCCCACCGACTCGTGTCGGAGGGACATTTTTGTCGTTCATGTTGTTTTGAACAAGTGGACGAGATCTTTCAACTCGACCGACATATGGCTCATCGTCTCGGCGATGCCATTGATTTCTTGAATCGCGGCGAGCTGTTCTTCCACGTTCGCCCCCGCTTCTTCGACACTGCGTTGCGTCGAGACCGCGTTCGTCGACATGTCCTCGACCGAGACCGCGACTTCGGTCGTATTCGCACTGACTTCCTCTGTCGCTGCGGCAATTTCACTCATCTGACGCGATGTCTCTTGAATGACCGACACGATTTCACGGAACGCCCCGGCGACTTCACCCATTTGGGCGACGCCGTTCGTCACATGCCCGCTCGTCACGTCAAACGCCGCCTCAACTTGTTTCGTGTCCCGTTGGATATCGACGACGACCGCTTGAATCTTCTTGGCCGATTGTTTCGACTCTTCGGCGAGTTTTCGGACTTCAGCGGCGACGACCGCGAACCCTTTCCCGTGCTCCCCTGCCCGCGCTGCCTCGATGGCGGCGTTCAAAGCGAGCAAGTTCGTCTGTTCGGTGATGGCCGTGATCGACCGGGTGATCTTTTCAATCTCAAGCGATTGGTTCGATAAACGTTCGACCATCTGTTGGGTCAGGTCGTTGGCCCGTTGAATCTCTTGCATCTGACTCTCGGCCAACTGAATCGTCTCAAGTCCGCCGCTCGCAGCCTCAAGTGTATGAATCGTCTGTTCATTCACACCTTGGGAGGCGGCAGCGATTTGATTCAAGCCGGTGACGGCCTGATTGACGCCAGACGTCCCTTCCTCGGCGCGCTTGGCCGACACTTGGGCCGCGATATTCATGTCTTCGAACAGTCCAGCCACGCCTTGAGTCGTCGTCGCGACGTGGTCCGTGCTCGCGTATAGCTCTTCCGAATACGCCGTCACTTTATCCGAAGCAGCTCCGACCTGGCGGATCAACCCGACGAGGTTGTGTTTCATCTCGTTAAAGGCCGTCACGAGATCACCAAGCTCATCATTCGATTCGACGGCGATGTCCTCCCCGGTCAAGTCCCCTTCCGCGACGACCCGTGCTTCACGGACGAGACGGTTGATCGGTGTTAAGAACAGTTTTTGGAGCGCATAGAGCGACAACAGCCCGATTGCGACACCGATAATACTGATGATGATCATCCAGACGATCGAGGTGCCGGCGTTTGCTTGTACCGCCGCCGTCTCATCGTCTAGCATCTCCGCTTGATGGGCGACGAGATCGGTGACCGTCATCCGGACCCGATCGGTCGTCGGGGTCACGCTCGTGTTGAGTACCGTCTTGTATCCGATCTCATCTTGTTGTTGGCGCAGTTCGATGGCACGTGCCATCTCGGTGTCGAGCAGTTGATTAAACTTCTCTAGATCCCCAAGCCAGCTGAGCACTTTGTCGTCAGATGAAGACTTTTTAAGTGCATCCATCAATTCGTCGCGCTTTTGTTGCGACGCTTCTAAACTGATTAACGTCTTCGGGTTCGAGACGAGTAAATAATAATTCAAGTAGCGCTCGGCATCTGTGACGGTCAACGCCAAATCTTCGGCGATCAACATGTCACGGAGGCCTTCGTTCAACACCCGATCGTACTCAGCAGTGGCATTTTTTAATTGATAAGAACCGAGCGCACCGACGAGGAGCAAGGCAATGATTGTCGGCACGAGCGCGATCGCCATCTTCCGTCGCATCGATGAACGGCCTTTCGTTCGTTTGATCGACGAACGTCCTTTCAGTCGTTTGACGCGAGCCCAACCTTGCCATTTTTTAATCGGTTGTAATAATCGTTTAACGTCCATGTCCGTTTCCTCATTTCCAATTTCTTCTCAACTTGACATTAATGCAAACGTTTTCACTAATCAATTTGATTTTTGGAAATGAGGTCGATGATTCGAGGGATTGATGAAGTTTGACAAAAAGCAGACACTTACCCTATGATACAAATCGTAACTATTACTATTTAAGAGGTGGAAGCATGACTGATCTGTCAACACGGGTATTAATCATCGGCGCCGGCGTTCACGGTATGACCCTCGCTGTATCTTATTTAGAACAAGGCGGTGCGTTAGAAGAGCTTCTGCTAATTGACGCTCACGATCAACTACTCAAGAACTGGAAATCTCAAACCGCTCATATTGAAATGTCACATTTGCGCTCGACGCGCGTCCATCATATATCGTCTAATCCATACGCGTTGAAACAGTTCGCGGCGGCGAACGACTATGGCTCTTATCATTTCAAGGATACGTTCGGCCGGCCGTCTTTAGCGTTGTTCAACGATCACTGTGATCAAGTGATTGCGGACTTTAATCTTCATTCTCGTTTTTTAGGCAATCAACCCGTCTCCTCGATTAAACGGTCCGGCAACGTCTACGAAGTGACGACATCGACTCGACGGATTACCGCCGAGACGGTCATCGTTTCGACCGGTCAATCGAGCTCGATGCATCTACCGGGCTTTGCGGACATCCCGACATGCCGACACGTCTTTTCAGCTAACGATCAGCCGGAACAATCGAACGTTACCGTCGTCGGCGGCGGGATCACGGCGTTACATTATACGATATCGCGTCATAGTAAAGGCCATGACGTCACGCTCGTCACGAAGCGCCCGCTCGAGGTGAGCCAGTTCGACGCCGACCGCAGTTTCATGGGTCCAAAAGGGTTACGCGCTTTCCATCAGTTGGAAGACAACTGGATCGAGAAACGTGACTTCGTCAAGCAAGAACGAAAGCCTGGGACGTCCCCGAACGACCTCGTCTTGAAAGTGAAGCGGCTCGTGCAACTTGGTGAAATTCGACACATCATTGGAGAAGCGGTCCGTGACGGTGACCAGTTATTCGTCGACGGGATTGCGTTGCCGTCTGACGAGATCGTCTGCTGCACGGGGATCCGCCCGCTCCATCCGAAAGAGACGTTTTTACGGCCGCTCATGGAGCAGCTCGACTTACCGCTCACCCCATGCGGCACACCGGTACTCGACGCCTCACTCGCTTGGACGGACAACTTCTACATGACTGGCGCTTACGCCGACTTGATCGTCGGCCCGTTCGCTCGTGCCATCTACGGCGGGCAAGAAGGGGCTCGTCGTATCATTCCTCGCCTATTACCCGCACGAAAAAACGCCTGACCATATACTGGTCAGGCGTCATTTGCTTACTCAGCGAATGAAGAGTTTCCTTTTTTCGTCACTTCAGCAATCGCACTGCGATTGAACTTGAGAAGTGCTTGGTCGCATTTCAATGTGACTTCTGTGTCTTCGATCTGATGGACGACACCGTGAAGGCCGCCAATCGTCACGACATGATCGCCACGCTCAAGCGCATTTTGCATCGTTTGTACTTGCTTTTGTCGCTTCGTCTGTGGACGGATCAACAAGAAGTAGAACACGACGAAAATAAGGATCATCGGTAATAGTGCTACGAGAGTTTCCATTTGTAGAATTCACCCTTTCCTTCAATATCAGGTTCATTATACCGTGAAACCGATTCGTTGTCACATAATCGCTGTCAGAGAATTAGAAATTCTTGGCGTTCGGTTTGTTATATCCATATTCTTCGAAGTACTCTTCTTTGAAATCGAGGAGACGGTCTTCGCGGATCGCTTGACGGACTTGTTCCATCAAATTCACGAGGAAATGAAGGTTATGCGTCGAGCAAAGGTGGAGACCGAACATCTCATCGGCACGGATCAAATGGTGCACGTATGCCCGTGAATAGTTCTTACACGTATAGCAATCGCACTTCTCATCGATTGGGCCAAAGTCCGTCTTATGTTTGGCGTGTTTGATCGTCACGCGACCTTTAGACGTCATGAGCGTGCCGTTACGGGCGATCCGTGTCGGCAAGACGCAGTCGAACATGTCGATCCCGCGAATCGAACCTTCGATCAACGCATCCGGTGATCCGACGCCCATCAAGTAGCGCGGCTTATCTTCCGGCATGAACGGTGTCGTGAACTCGAGCGCCCGATACATGACGTCCTTCGGTTCGCCAACCGACAAACCGCCGACCGCATAACCCGGGAAATCGAGTGAGACGAGGTCTTCGGCGCTTTGACGGCGAAGGTCTTCGTACTCGCCACCTTGGATGATGCCGAACAGCGCCTGGTCCTCCGGACGTTCGTGCGCCGCGAGGCAACGTTCGGCCCAACGGCTCGTCCGCTCGACCGACTTCTTCATGTATTCATGCGTCGCCGGGAACGGCGGGCACTCATCGAACGCCATCATGATGTCCGCACCGAGCGCGTTTTGGATTTCCATCGCCTTTTCTGGTGACAAGAACAACTTGTCCCCGTTCAAATGGTTACGGAAATGGACGCCTTCTTCTTGAATGTTACGCAGGTCAGCGAGTGAGAACACTTGGAAGCCGCCTGAGTCCGTCAAGATCGCGCCGTCCCAGTTCATGAACTTGTGAAGTCCGCCCGCTTGCTTGACGACCTCGTGTCCGGGACGGATCCATAGGTGGTACGTGTTCGACAAGATGATGTTCGCACCCATCGCTTTCACTTGTTCAGGTGCCATCGTCTTGACGCTCGCCTGCGTGCCGACCGGCATGAAGACAGGCGTCTCGAACGAGCCGTGCGGCGTATGGACGATCCCGTGCCGCGCTCCTGATTGTTTACACGTGTGGATGTGTTCGTATGTGACTGCATGTTTGGTCATTTGTTTTCTTCCTTCCTCGTAATGAGCATCGCGTCTCCAAAGCTGAAGAAGCGGTATTCGTTTTCCACCGCGATCCGGTAGGCGTGTAAGATGATGTCGCGTGACGCGAACGCCGAGACGAGCATGACGAGCGTTGACTTCGGCAGATGGAAGTTCGTGATCAGTCCATCGATCGCCTTCAACTCGACGCCAGGGTAAATAAAGATGTCCGTCCAGCCCGATGACTCGACGAAATCCCCGTGATCGCGCATGATTGTCTCGAGCGTCCGTGTCGACGTCGTCCCGACCGCGAAGACGCGGCCTCCGCTCGCGCGGACGTCACGGAGCGCCCGTGCCGATTGCTCGGACAGTTCAAAGTACTCGCTATGCATCGTATGCTCTTCGATCGTATCGGCCGTGACCGGGCGGAACGTCCCGAGCCCGACGTGAAGCGTGAGCGGGATCAAGTTGACCCCTTTCGCCTGGGCAGCCTCGAGCAATTCTTCTGTGAAATGAAGACCTGCCGTCGGTGCGGCCGCACTGCCGCGTTCGCGGGCGTAGACGGTCTGGTAGCGGTCTTGATCGTCAAGCTGTTCGCGGATGTAAGGCGGGAGCGGCATCGTGCCGAGCTCGTCTAAAATCTCATAGAAGATCCCGTCATACTCGAACTTGAAGCGGCGTCCGCCTTCCGGGAGCTCTTCGACGCATTCGGCCCGGAGCAATCCGTTCCCGAATTCGACGATGGCGCCGACGCGGACTTTCTTCGCCGGTTTGACGAGCGCTTCCCAGACGTCATCTTCGGTCTGCTTCAAGAGCAGCAGCTCGACTTTGCCGCCCGTCTCTTGCTTCGCCCCGAACAGACGGGCCGGCAAGACACGTGAATCGTTGACGACGAGCGCGTCGCCTGCTTGTAAATAGTCGAGCACGTCACGGAAGTGGCGGTGCTCGATGTCACCTGTGTCCCGGTCGAGGACGAGCAAACGTGAGCTCGTCCGATCAAGGAGCGGGACTTGGGCGATCAGTTCTTCTGGCAAGTCAAAATCATAGTCGTTTACGTTCAATTGAATATCTTGCATCATTTACTCCTCTTCGTATCCAAAATGCGTCTTAGCGTATTGTGTGATCATGCGTCCTCGCGGTGTCCGCTGGAGGAAGCCTTGTTGTAACAAGTATGGTTCGTAGACGTCCTCGATCGTCTGGGCGTCTTCACCGATTGTCGCGGCGAGCGTCTCGAGCCCGACCGGACCGCCGCCGAACCGTTCGACCATGGCCCGCAAGAGCCGATGGTCGACCTCGTCGAGCCCGAGGGCGTCGACGTGCAGGCGATCGAGCGCACTCGATGCCATGGCTGGGTCGATTTCTTTCGTCCCTTCCACTTGCGCGAAGTCACGGACACGACGCAACAGCCGGTTGGCGATCCGTGGCGTCCCGCGTGCGCGTTTGGCGATCGCGCCGCTCGCTTCCGGTGAGATCGACAGACGGAACAGCTGGGCCGTCCTGCTGACGATGGCCGCGAGTTCGTGCGCTTCGTAATACTCGAGCTTGAGCGTCACCCCGAAACGGTCACGGAGCGGGGCCGACAACATGCCGGCCCGTGTCGTCGCGCCGACGAGCGTGAACGGCGGCAAGTCGATGCGGACGCTGCGCGCCATCTCGCCTTGTCCGTAGACGATATCAAGGCAGTAGTCTTCCATCGCCGGATACAGGATCTCTTCAATCGTCCGGCTGAGCCGATGGATCTCGTCAATAAACAGGACGTCCCCCGGCTCGAGCGTCGACAGGATTGCTGCTAAGTCACCTGGGCGTTCGATGGCGGGACCGGCTGTCGTCTTGATGCCGACACCCATCTCGTTGGCGATAATTTGTGCGAGCGTCGTCTTCCCTAGACCAGGTGGCCCGTAAAGGAGGACGTGGTCGAGCGTCTCGCTTCGCATTTTTGCCGCTTGGATAAAGACGGATAAGTTCCCTTTCGCCTTCTCTTGTCCGATATACTGCTCGAACCGTTGCGGACGCAGGCTCCACTCTTCAGAGTCTTCATACTGTTGGTGGGATTGTGACAACAATCGTTCGTCCATAGGTTCCTCCTTATTTCAACAACAATTGCAGGGCGCGCTTTATGTAAGCGTCTGTCGTCAATATTTCTGAATTCAGTTCTTTGCGGACACGTGTGATCTCACGTTCCGAATAACCGAGGGCGGCGAGCGCTTCACACGCTTCGTCAAGTTCTGACGAGCCTTGTGCGAACAGGCCTGTGTTCGGCACATAGTCCGGTGCGAGCTCTGACAACTTCCCTTTTAAATCGAGCGCCATTTGTTTGGCCGTCTTCTTGCCGACGCCCGGGAACTTCATCAAGTACTTCTCGTTCTCGGTCTCGATCGCGTCAATCAACGCGTCCATGTCGCCCGAGGCGACGATGGCGAGCGCGCCTTTCGGTCCGATGCCGTTGACGCCGAGCAGTTTATTGAACAGTTCGCGCTCCCGGCGTGACCGGAAACCGTACAGCGTCTGTTGATCTTCTCTGACGTAATGGTGCGTAAACACGATTACATGTTCGTCTTGTTCACGATAAAAAAACGGGTTAGGCACATGTACTTTGTAGCCGACGCCCGAAACATCCAACGTTATATATTCCGCACACACGTAGGCGACGGATCCTTTTACGAATTCAATCACTTTGTTATCTCCTCTTCATAGGAAAACTGCATTCATTGTACCATAGAAAACGCCGTGAAAAAAGGACAGGCGATCGCCTGTCCGTTATCTCGCTAACATCCGCTCGAGGGCGAGCGTTGCCCATTTCGTCGTTTCCTCATCGACACGAATGATGTTGACCGGATCCGTCTCGAGCGACTCGAGCGCCCACAACAGATGCGGCAAATCGATGCGGTTCATCGTCAGACACGGACACATGTACGGGTTGAGGGAGACGATGTCTTGCTCGGGATGCGTCATTGCTAGTCGATTGACCAAGTTCATCTCCGTCCCGACGGCCCACTTCGTCCCCGGAGCGCTCGCCTCGATCTGGTCGATGATATACGACGTCGACCCGGCCTCGTCCGCCGCCTGCACGACGTCAAACGTACACTCGGGATGGACGATGATGCGTCGTTCCGGGTCATGCTTCCGCAACGCCTCGATTTGGGCGACATTGAACTTCTCGTGGACCGAACAATGCCCTTTCCAGAGGATGACCCGTACGTCTTCGATGTCGCCCTCGTAGTCGAGACGCTCACGAAGCGGGTCCCAGACGGCCATCGCCGCCAGCGGTACACCGAGATCAAACGCCGTGTTGCGCCCTAAGTGTTGATCTGGTAAGAACATAATCCGTTCGCCAGTCTCGAGCGCCCAACGGACGATGTCGTGTGCGTTTGACGACGTGACGGTCGCACCGCCGTTCTTTCCGACGAACGCCTTGATGGCTGCCGTCGAATTGACATACGTGATCGGGATGATGTCGTCACCGAACAAGTCGGTCAATTCCTCCCAAGCAATCTCGGTCTGGTCGATATCGGCCATATCCGCCATCGAACAACCGGCCCGCATGTCCGGCAAGATGACGAGTTGGTCGTCGCGTGTCAGCATGTCGGCCGTCTCGGCCATGAAATGGACGCCGCAAAAGACGATAAACTCGGCCCCATTCATTTGTTCGGCGAGTCGTGCGAGCTGGAGCGAATCTCCGGTCGCGTCCGCGAACTGGACGACCTCATCCTTTTGATAGTGATGTGCCGGTAGAAACAGCCGGCTGCCGAGCCGTGCTTTAATGGCTTCGATCCGTGCTTCCATCTGTTCGATCGTCATATTAGCGTATTGTGCTGGCATCGTTCCGAGTAACTGCATATTTGACCCCTCCTTTAAGATTTAAGCTGCAATCGAGAGCCGTCACCGAATTCGTCAACTGTCCGACCGAGATGACGTCGACGCCCGTACCGCGGTAGGCGGCGATTGTGTCGACAGTGATCCCACCCGACGCTTCCGTCGTGATGTGGGACGGCACGAGCGCAACCCACGCCTTCAACTCTTCCGGTGACCGGTTATCGAGCATGATGATGTCAGGACTTGCCGCGATCGCCTCACGCAACTGCTCGATCGTCTCGACCTCGACTTCGATCGGTGTCGTATGCCCGTTTTGAGTTCTCGCCGTTTCGATGGCCTGCGTGATGCCCCCGAGTGCCGCAATATGGTTGTCTTTGATCATGACGGCGTCGTCGAGACGCAGCCGATGGTTGTATCCCCCACCACATCGGACGGCGTATTTTTCAAGCATCCGCAGTCCCGGCGTCGTCTTCCGTGTGTCGGTGACCCGGATCGATGGGTCGGCGAGCGCCTCGACACAGCGCCTTGTCAGCGTGGCGATGCCGCACATATGTTGCACAAGGTTGAGCAGTATCCGTTCCGTCTCGAGGATCGTCCGCGTCTTGCCGCGCAAAGCGAACATGACGTCCCCTTTTTTCAAATCCGTCCCATCGTCACGGCACTGTTCGACGACGAGCCGTTGCATCGCCGCGAGTTCCATCACGACGTCAACACCGGAGAAGACCCCGTCCGTCTTGGCGGTGACGACGGCTGTCGCCACGTCGATCGGGTCGATGAGCGCGCTCGAGGCGTCTCCAAATCCGATATCCTCATTTAGAAATTGTGTGAGCTGTTCGCGCAGTAACGTTCTGTTCATGGAACTCCTCCGTTCTCATAAAGGAGCGTGCTAAAATCCGGCCCGCCTCAAGTTGTAATGTTCGTTCTGCCAATTGTCTTGTCACGTGTTTCGTCCGTGCCAGTTGTTGGGTATTTTCTAAGAAACTTCTCATTTCTCCAAACTCAGGCGAGATTGTCAGCCAGTTGCCTAATCGCCGACGATACGCTTGAAACGTCTCCTTCGATAACTCATAAGCGGTCACTTCAGTCACCGTGAACGGCCCTTCTTCAAGTCGCACCGATGCGGCGACCCGTTTTCCGAACACCCAGCATTCAAGTAGTGAATTAGAAGCCAACCGGTTCATCCCGTGAACACCCGTGTCGGCGACTTCACCGACCGCATAAAGCCCGGCCACACCCGTCGACCCGGTTTCATCGACCCGCACCCCGCCCATATGAAAATGCAGACCCGGCCGGACCGGGACGCGAGCGACGTCGATCCGTTCGGCCTGACACGTCGCCCACAATTTCGGGAACCTTGCCGCAATGTCTTTGACGCGACTCGTATCGAGATAGACCGGGCCGCAGTGACGCGTGAGCACGGCCGCCACTTCATCACGGGGCGCCAGACTGCCTAGCGGATGGTGCCGCATCACGTGACACCCGTCCTCATCGACGAGTTCCGCGCCCTCACCTCGCAGCGCCTCGGTCACGAGGTGCGGCGTCTCGACCGCTAGCAGTGTCGGATGAAACTGGATCTCGGTCAAGTTGGAAAGTTCGGCACCGGCAGCGCTCGCCAAGACGAGTCCATCCCCCGTCACGGCCCGACAGTTCGACGTCCAATCGACGAGCCCGCCGATGCCACCTGTCGCCAAGACGACCGCGCCCGCTTGAATATGGATTCGTTCGTCACCTTGGAAACCGGTCGCACCGACGACTCGGCCGCCCGTTTTTGTCAGTCCGTCGATCAAGACGTGTTCCATCACTTCAACGTTTTGCGGGAGCCGTTCTCGTAACGCGGTCATCACATGACGTCCCGTCTCGTCACCACCGACGTGGTAGATCCGATGTTTCCCGTGGGCACCTTCTCGGCCGATCTTATACCCGGACTCGTCCCGGTCGAACACGACACCGAACCGCTCCATCTCTGAAACGACACCACGGCCGTCCTCGACGAGCGTGACGACCCGGTCCGCTTGCGCCGTCATCTTGGAAGCGACGAGCGTATCGTGTGCGTGATCGAGACTCGACGGCTCCAAATATGAACTCGCGATCCCGCCTTGGGCGAGGTCAGAGTTCGAGGAGGTCACGTCACGTTTTGAGACGAGGAGGACGCGGTACGTCTCCGGCAAATGGAGCGCCACCGTGACCCCGGCCAACCCCGCCCCGATAATCAAAACATCGACTTGTTTTAACTGTAAAGACATTTGTATATCACCTGTATTTCATATGTAATGTTGACTTGTAAACTAGTTTCGCATAATTTTGTGAAGAAGACAACATGAGAAAAGGGGATACTTCGATGAACGGTTACTTTGACTACGCGGCGACACACCCGATGACCCAACCCGCCCTTGACCATTACGTCGCCATGGCCAAAGGCGTCCCCGGCAATCCCTCGTCGCTTCATACGCATGGGTTCATAGCCGAGGACTATTTGACAGAGGCGCGCCGGCTCGTCAAGCAGGCGCTCGGTCTCGATATGCTGAGAGGGAAGCTGTTGTTTACCGGGAGCGGCTCGGAAAGCAATTACATCGCGCTGACGAGTCTGCGCAAACGCATGAAAGGCAGCGAGGTCATCACGTCCTGGCAAGAGCACGACTCGGTCTCGCTCCTCCTCGACGAGTGGGAAGCTGAAGGTGTGATCGTCCATCGCCTCAAGCTGAAAGACGGCCAGTTCGACCACGACAAGTTCCTCCACTTGCTCGATCGTGATATCGGACTCGTCACGTTTCAGCACGTCAACTCGGACACCGGCTGGATTTTGCCGCTCCATAACATCCTCTGTAAACTTAAATATAAGAAAGTACTGCTCCATATCGACGGAGTACAAGCGCTCGGAAAAATACCGGTCTCGGTCGACGGGATCGACGCTTACTCGTTCAGCGCCCATAAAGTCGGCGGGCCGAAAGGAGTCGGCGGTCTCTATATGGAACGTCTATTGCCTCCACCCTACTACCCGGGTCACCATCAGTACGGCATCCGTCCCGGGACGATTGACGTGCCCGGCATCTCTGCGTTCGTCAAGGCGTTCACCAATCGGCACGAGAATCGGACACGTCACGAAAGAAATTTCTTAGCGTTTCGTGCTATCTTGAAAGAGAAGACATCGTCACATGTTGACTGGCTCGAGTTCGACGACCAAAGTCCGGCCATCCTCTCATTCGTCTCGGACAAACGAGACGGCCAATGGTGGATGACCGAACTCGACGCACTCGGCTTCCAAGTGTCGGCCGGCTCGGCTTGCCGGGCCGGTCAAAACGGACCGAACCGCATGCTCGAATCACTCGGCTATGAGACGAGCGCCTGCCACGGGCTCGTCCGGATTTCCTTCGGCGAACAGACAACCGCCGAAGCCACGGCGGCACTCGCCGATGCCATCGTCACTTTAGCAAGGAGAGTTGAACACCATGAACAAACGTTTAGCCGGTGAAGAACGCCGGCGCACTTTATTGGAATTGATTGAAGCGAGTACGGAACCGATCACCGGTTCCGAGCTCGCCCGCCGCGTCGCGGTCAGCCGCCAAGTCATCGTCCAAGACTTGTCGCTCTTGAAGGCGAAAGGCCACCAAATCGTCGCGACCGCCCGCGGCTACGTCTATCTACCCGGCGAGGCGTCACCGTCCGCCTACACACGAAAAGTCGTCTGTCGGCACGAAGCCGAGGACATGGAAGCCGAGATGAACGCCATCGTCGACGAAGGTGTCACGATTCGTGACGTCATCATCGATCACCCCGTCTACGGGTCGCTGACTGGTCAGTTGATGGTGAAGAGCCGGCGCGACGTCCGGGCCTTCCTCGAACGCGTCGAGGCCAACCAGGCTGCCCCACTGTCCCATTTGACGGGTGGGCTGCACATTCACACGCTCGAAGCCGACAGTGCGGACGCGATTGATGCCGCCGTCTCTGAACTTGAGCGCCTCGGCGTGCTCGTTTCCGAACTCGACTAAAAGATGTCACGCCTTTGTGACATCTTTTCTTTTGCTTTCCTAGTTTGTCCGTTATACTGATGGATGGAACAAATTCCCTACTACGTATTGAAAGGAGTGATCTGTCATGTGGCACTTCCTCGAGCAACTCTTGGCCGGATGCGGCGTCTTCAGTATCCCGCTCGGCATCTTCATCCAAGTCATCCCAAACGAGCTCGTCCTCGCATACGGCGGTTATCTCGTCGGTTCCCTTGACGCGTCATTCCTGTTCATCTTTTTGCTCGCTTGGTCGGCTTTCGTCGTGACCCAGGTCGCATTGTATGGGATTGGCCGCTACGGCGGACGACCGGTCGCCCTGCGATTGTATCGCTCGTTTCGGATCAAGCAGGAGAAACAGCTTCAAGCCGAGTCGTGGTTTGAGAAGTACGGGGCGTGGATCGTCTGCCTCAGCGTGATTTGGCGTCAATTGTTCGCCATCAGCGCCGGCGTGATGCGGTTGTCGTTCCGTAAATTCCTGACGATGACAACGATCGTCTTCGCGGTCTGGTCGTTCGTCTTCGTCAAAGTCGGCATGATGCTCGGCAGTAATTGGCGATATATCGGCGAATACACACACGGCCTGTTTCCTTATATCGGGCTCGGCATCGGCATCTTCTTTGTCGCCCGCTATATCCGCTCACATCCGAACTTCATGAAAAAGTCAGCCTGAACAAAAGTTCGGGCTGACTTTTTTTAAATAGAGGGTAAACTGATACGTATGGCGAATACGTCATAGTGAGGAAATCAATCTATTTCTAAAGCACAGAGACAGCAACCGTCAAAGGAGGAATTTTCATGTTCCATCGTCGAAAAACGTATACGATCCGTCCCGAACGCTTGCAAGAATTCACTGAGTTTTTCCATACATACCTGTATCCGATTCAGGTATCGCACGGCGCACGGCTCGTCGGCCGTTGGGTGACCGAGGACCAAACCGAGGTCATGGCACTTTGGGAATACCGCGACCGTGAGCACTATGAACAAGTCGAACGCGATTACCGCTCGAGCGCACTCCGTCGCGAGGCGATGAAGAAGCGGGCCCGTCTCGGTAAAGACTTATACATCAAGTCGAGCGAAGAGTTCATGATGCCGACCGGGCACTACACCCCGCCGCGCACGATCGTCTCCGTGACCGCCTACATCACGAACGATGACGGCGAGGTGCTGCTCGTCAAAAACACGCACCGGAGCGACACGTACGAGATGCCGGGCGGACAGGTCGAAGAACACGAATCAATCATCGATGCGATCCATCGTGAAGTGAAAGAAGAGACCGGGGCCGACATCGAGATCGACGGCATCATCGGGATCTATCAAAACGTGTCGTCACGCGTCCTCTGCGTCTCGTTCCATGGGCGTTACGTCTCGGGCGACCTTCGTCCGCAAGCAGGCGAGACACACGAGGTCGGCTTCTTCCCGATCGATGCGTCGAACGTGTCGGACTACATCAAACGTGACCACTTCCAGATGCGTCTCATTGATGCGATCGACCCGACGTACATCCCGCACGCAATCTACAAGGTTCGTCCTTACGAGTTGCTCGAGCGCGTCGAGCGCCACCATACCGTCTAAACAAAAAGGAGATCGCCACGTGGCGATCTCCTTTTCTTATGCCTGTTCAGCCGATTCGGATTGACTCGTTTCGACTAACAGTTTGCGAATGCGTCGTTTTTCGACGTGGAGAACGGTGAACGTCATGTCGTCATACGTGACACGCGCACCTTTCTCTGGGATGTCGCCAAGCAGCTCGACGATCCAACCACCCATCGTGTTGGCATCTACTTCAGGTTCTTTAATCCCCATCTCGTCAGCGAACTGATCGACGTCCATGTCGGCCATACACTCGTATACGCCGTCTCGAAGCCGTCTCAAGTAGACGATCGATTCGTCGTGCTCGTCCCAAATATCGCCGACGAGCTCTTCAAGCATATCCTCGAGCGTGATGAGACCAGCCGTCCCACCAAACTCATCGAGGACGACAGCCATGTGTGATTGTTTTTGCTGCAGAATTGGAAGCAGTTCGATCAATTTTGTCTGCGGTGACACGTACGTGAGCGGACGGATGAGCGCCCGCACATCTGTCACTTCATCTCGCATCATCGAGCGAAGGAAGTCACGTTCCGACAACACCCCGATGACGTTGTCAATCGAGTCTTTATACACCGGGAGACGAGAATGCCCCCCGCTAAAGATCGTGTCTTTGATTTCTTCGAGCGTATCGTCGATGTCGACGGCGAGGATGTCGATCCGCGGCGTCAACACATCATCGACGGTGATGTCGTTGAAAGAGAAGGCGCTATGCACCAGTTCGGCTTCTTTCTCACCGAGGACTCCTTCTTCTTCACCCATATCGACGAGCACTTTCAACTCTTCTTCCGTCACCGACGGTTCTTTGTCGGCCATCCCGATCATGCGAAGCGTCAAGCGCTTGAGGCCGGTGAACACAATCGTGATCGGTTTCAGCACTTTGACGAGGAAGACGAGCGTTCCGCTAATTAAGAGCGAATACTTCTCTGCAAACTCTTTTGCAAGTGACTTCGGCAAAATCTCACCAAAGATCAAGATGAGCACCGTCGTCGCGAACGTCGAGATCAACAACCCCGTCCCACCGGTAAAAATTGACGTGGCAATCGCCGTCGCGACGGTCGCTGAACCGATGTTGACAACGTTGTTCCCGACGAGGATCGTCGAGAGCGTGTCGTCAAACCGGTCGACGAGGTGGAGGACGCGCTTAGCACGCTTATCCCCATCCTCGCTCATCCGGATCATCCGGACGCGGTTCACGCTCGAGAGCGCGGTCTCTGCTGAAGAGAAGAAAGCTGACAAAAGAATCAAAACTGCATAAAGAATTAAACTAGACGAGGGCACAGGGTCCACGTTTACTTCACACTCCATTTCCTATTTAAAAAATTATTCGACAAATTCGAATTCAAAATCAGAGATCGCAACGACGTCGCCATCTTGAGCACCTAGCTTACGAAGGTCCTCATCGACGCCCATTTGACGCATCTGACGGGCGAATCGTTTGATCGAGTCATCGTGATCGAAGTTCGTCATCTTGAATAGTTTCTCGATGCGCGGCCCCGTGATCACGAAGCGTTGGTACTCATCGACATGAATCTGATACCCTTTCTCTTCCTTCTCGTAACGATAGACGACACGTGGTGTGGCCGTTTTCGCTTCGAGCTCTTCGAGTGGGAATTCAGGTGTCGCGTCGACGAGATTAGCTACTTCGATAAGCAAGTTGCGAAGTCCTTCTTTCGCGAGTGCCGAAATCGGGAAGACTTTGACGTCATCTCCGACTTTCTGTTGGAACTCTTTAAGAAGTTCTGGCGCATCCGGCATATCCATCTTGTTGGCGACGACGATCTGTGGACGCTCGAGGAGACGTAAATTGTACGACTCGAGCTCACGGTTGATCGTCGTGTAGTCTTCAAACGGGTCACGTCCTTCGATCCCACTCATATCGATCATATGGACGATGACTTTCGTCCGTTCGATATGACGCAAGAACTGGTGACCGAGACCGACGCCTTGGCTCGCACCTTCGATAAGTCCAGGAAGGTCGGCCATGACGAAGTCACGGTCGTCAGCTGTTTTGACGACACCGAGGTTCGGTGTGATCGTCGTGAAGTGGTACGCTCCGATTTTCGGACGTGCCGATGAGACGACCGACAAGAGCGTCGATTTCCCGACTGACGGGAATCCGACGAGACCGACGTCGGCGAGGAGTTTCAGTTCAAGACGCAACTCGCGCTCTTGGCCTGGTTCCCCGTTTTCAGCGATTTCTGGTGCCGGGTTCGACGGCGTCGCAAATCGACAGTTTCCGCGTCCACCGCGGCCGCCTTTAGCGATCGTGGCCCGTTGGCCGTGCTCGGTAAGGTCGGCAATGACAGTATCCGTCACTGAATCGAAGACGATTGTGCCTGGCGGGACTTTGACGACGAGCGGCTTCGCTTTACGTCCGTGCATCCCTTTCGACATTCCTTTTTCACCGTTATAGGCGATGAACTTCTTCGAGAAGCGGAAATCAACGAGCGTCCGTAATCCTTCTTCTACTTCAAAGACGACGTCGCCACCGTGACCACCGTCACCACCTGCTGGTCCACCGTCTGGAACATACTTCTCGCGACGGAACGCGACCATTCCTTTACCACCGTCTCCAGCTTTTACAAAAATATTCACCTGATCGACAAACATTTAATTCCCTCCTTTTAAACGAAACGTAGAACATTCTACAGTCTGTTCGTGCACTTCGTCTGACGTGAACACATCTCCCGGCACGTTGCCGAAGACGCGAACCGCCAGTCCGTCCGTGAACGTCACATGAATCGGTCCATCCGTTCCTGACAGAAGACGGACAAGTTTATCCGCCACGCGTGCGTCGTCCAACGACGCACGGTCGGTCGATACCTTATAGGTCAACCGCCCTTCCCAATTCGCCTGTATGATGACGAGACTAGTCGCCGGCATATTTAAGCGAACGAGCGCACTCTCCTCGTCGGCGTGCTGACGATAACGTTCGTACAGCTCCTCGAGTCTATCAGGCTCGAGCGCCGCATACAAGGAGATCATCTGAAGCCGATTCATCCATTCGTGACGGACGGTCGATAATAATTTCAGCGTTGCCTGTGAGTCCATTTGATCCTCTCCTAGTAAAAAAGACTCTAACCAAATAAGTGGCTAGAGTCTTTTGCGTGGTTCTACTTACGCAACTGGGTAAACGCTCACTTGTTTCTTGTCGCGACCAAGACGCTCGAAGCGTACTACGCCGTCAACTTTAGCAAACAATGTGTCGTCGCCACCACGGCCGACGTTTTCACCTGGGTGAATTTTCGTACCGCGTTGACGGTAGAGAATCGATCCAGCTGAAACTGTCTGTCCGTCAGCGCGTTTAGCGCCGAGGCGTTTCGAAATCGAGTCACGACCGTTTTTAGTCGATCCAACTCCTTTTTTCGATGCGAAGAACTGAAGGTTCAATTGTAACATGAGGTCCACCTCCTATTGTTCAATTTGGATATAATCACCGTAACTTTGGGCGATCGTGTCTAGTTGCACGAGCATCCCTTCTAATAACAGCTGGGTGCGAGTCATATCCTGCGGTGATAGTTCAGGATATGTCTCGACATAAAAGTAACCACCCTCTGTTTTGTCTGCCATTTCTACAAGAAGCGACTGGCCTGCGAGTACCTCAACAGCGTTATACGCCCCAAAAATGATAGCGGAAACGCCGGCACACACTAAGTCAGAACCGGGTTCAGCAAAGTTGGCGTGACCTGTCACTTCGACGGAACGAATCGACTTCGTCTCGTCTCGTCTGACCGTTACTTGAATCATAGAAATTACGCTTCGATTTTCTCGATGCGAACTTTCGTGTAAGGCTGACGGTGACCTTGCTTACGACGGTAGTTTTTCTTAGCTTTCATTTTGAAGACAGTGATCTTTTTCGCGCGACCGTGTTTAACGACAGTTGCTACTACTTTAGCGCCCTCTACGAATGGAGCTCCGACTTTAACATCGTCACCACCAACGAAAAGAACTTCACCGAATTCTACAGTACCCTCGACATCAGCATCGAGTTTTTCGATGTAGATCTCTTGACCTGCTTCAACTTTGATTTGCTTACCACCAGTTTTGATGATTGCGTACATATACGTGCACCTCCTTATTAAACTCAGACTCGCCATCCAGGGCAGGGCGAAACCGTTTCAACCCGTTCTGTGCGGTTGTAGCCATTTGGGTGCTTCCAAACGAACTAACGTTATAGATATTACCACTCTCGCGCGAAGCTTGTCAATGACGAGATACGAAGTTCTCACATTCCTCGAGTGTACCATGAAAAGCGACGTCGGGCTCTCCTTCTATAAAGAACACATGAAGACCTGACGCGTCCCAGGCCCCGTCTTGCCACTTCGAAGGAAGCGACAGTACGACCGCCTCCTGTTTTCCGTCTAGCTCCATGAGCGTGCGCTCAAGCCGTGAGAACACGGCCAGCTTCGACGGTGCACCGTTATACGTCATCCGGTCTTGAATCGAACGTCCGGTCCGCTCGCGCGATAGTTCGAACAGTCCCATCCGTGTGAAGCCGTACACTTCGACACGACGTGGGTCACGGGCCCCGAGTTCTTTCATTCGTTTCAAAAGTCGGTCTTGTCCATCTTTTGACCCGCGTAAAAAGTCGATGACGACCATGCCGCCGATATTGCGTAGGCGGAGCTGTTCCATAACCGCATACAGTGCCGCCTCATTGATCGTGTCGGCGGCGCGCCCTTTATCTTTGACGGCGACGTTCTTGCCGCTGTTGACGTCGATGACGGTCATCGTCTCGACTTGTTCGACCAAGACGTAAGACCCGCCTTCGAGCCAGACGACACGGTTCTCGAGCTTCTCGATCGCTGTGTCTAAACGCGCGGCTTCTTTCATCCGGCCTTTGCCGACGTGGCGTTCGACCGGGACGTCGAGCCGCTTCAAACGTTCTTGCGCCTCTTTATCGTTCAACAGTACCGACTCGACCGAATGGCGCCGGACGAACTGCTCACAGAGCAGTTCGTCTTGACCGCGGCGCGCCGTCTCGACGTCAGTAGCCCGGCC
The DNA here is from genome assembly GCF_018618455.1 of Exiguobacterium sp. s142. Lineage (NCBI taxonomy): Bacteria > Bacillati > Bacillota > Bacilli > Caryophanales > Exiguobacterium > Exiguobacterium sp. s142. Next base: position 112,012 of record NZ_JACSMB010000007.1, read on the forward strand.
CCGCAACAAGGCCAGCTCCTCGCGAAGCGCCTCAGGACTGGCTTGTCCTGATTCGGTCCGGAACAACACACCTTCCGCCTCATTGAGCGTGAACACTTTCGATAACCGGTCCTGCGTAGCGAGGTCGAGCTTACGGCTGAACAACTGGCGCCGTCCATACGGGAAGTAGACGAGATAGCGCCCTCCGAACCGAATGTTCTCGGTCACTTTGTGGTGCTTACCCCCGATGCCCTCTTTCGTCACTTGGACGAGACGTTTCTCCCCGACGACGGCCGCCTGACCGATGCCCAGTACTTCCGGGTAGACAGCGAGCGCCCGGAGCGTCTCGGCGATCGGCAAGAAAAACGTTGTCTCGCCGTTGACGAGGAAAGCGGCGCCGAGTGACGGATGGATCCGCTCGATCGCAGCTTCAAGGATCGTCCCGACCGAGAGCTGGTCGACAAAGCGCTCCTCGACTTCAAGCAGACGCTCGCCGTCGACGAGCATGGCCCGCTCGATCGACGGGGTCCGTTCATAGATGAGTTTCATACGAGCACTCCTTTCGACACAAAAAGGCAACTTTCGTTGCCTTAGGCTTTTTTCATTCCAAACTTCAATAAGAGTCGTGCCCAAAATCCGGTCGGTTGTTGGTCCGTCTGGATGGACATGAGCGGCACCGACTCACCGAGAATACGGCGCGTGATGTTGCGATACGCTTGTCCGGCGTTATTGTCCGGGTTCATCGTCACCGGGACACCTCGGTTTGCCGCGGCGATGACTTCTTCATCATCGACGACGACGCCGAGCAGGTCGATCGACAGGATGCGCATGATGTCATCGATGTCGAGCATGTCGCCCGATGCGACGAGATGATTCTTCACGCGGTTGACGATGAGTTTAGGCGGCGCGACGTGTTCCGCTTGTTCGAGCATACCGATGATGCGGTCCGCGTCTTGGACGGCCGCCTTCTCAGGCGTCGTCACGACGATAGCCTCGTCGGCACCGGCGATGGCGTTCATGAACCCTTGCTCGATACCGGCCGGGCAGTCGATCAAGACGAAATCATATTCCGTTTTCAACTGGTCGATGATCTCTTTGACTTGCTCCGGTTGGACCGACGTCTTGTCTTTTGACTGGGCCGCCGGCAGCAGATACATCTCTTCGAACCGTTTGTCACGGACGAGCGCTTGGTGCAGCTTGCACTGCCCGTTGATGACGTCGACGAGGTTATAGATGCTCCGGTTGTCGAGTCCTAGGATGATATCCAAGTTCCGTAGACCGATGTCCGTATCGACGAGACAGACCGAGTGTCCGGACAATGCGAGACCCGTCCCGAGGTTAGCGGTCGTCGTCGTCTTGCCGACGCCACCTTTCCCCGACGTCACGACGATGGCCCGACCTTTCTTCACTTCTTTTGCTGTATGTACAGGCTCTACTACTTGCTCCATCAAACTCACCCTCTCTGTAATTCCATTGCATATGCGTCTTTAAGCCCTGACATGACTTGGCGGAGACGCGTCATTTCAATGCCATGATTCGTCTGATACGCGCAGCCCATCTCGATCTCTGGCATCTCGGTATCGTCGTCTGGCGTGAGCACGTGCTCACCGATCGCTAGAAACAGCGGATGCAACAGACTTGCGGTAATGACTGCGTCCTCCCATCCTTCGACACCGGCCCGGACATTTCCTCGTATCGTGCCTAAACAATAGATACTTCCTGTCGCCCGAACTTCAGACCCCGGATTGACGTCGCCGATAATGAGCACCGAACCCTCAAATGAGAGCACTTGCCCGCTGCGGATCGTCCCGCTATGATAATGGAACGTCTTTTTCCCGTAAGTCGCTTTCGCCTCTTCGGTCAACATGACCTCGCTCGACAGCTCCTCGATATAAAAAACGCCATGACGAGCAACGACTTCACGAATTTGACGTGACAGCTCCTCGTCCAAATAACGAGTACCCGCGTGCAACTTGAGTGCAATCTCCCCAGAGGGCGGCTCCATTTCTTGTAACGTGGCCTCAAGCTCTCCGAGCACCTCATCGACGCCACTCCGTGGATTGAAGTGGATTGCAATACCGTTGCGATGTCCTTTTATCGTAATGTGTCGTTTACGCTCCATCATGGCTACCCTCTTTTCGCTACAGGGCGCACCGCCACGTATCGCGTCATCGGATAATAAAGAATCGCGACGGCGATCACATTGACGACGAGCGTCCCTGGAATCTGTTCAACTAATAGTGTTTGTATGGTCATGGTCGTCCCACCGACCGCTGCCATGATACCGTAAATCCCGAAGGAGAAGACGAGGATCATGAACGTGAACGTGATGACGACCGAGAAGAAGTTCTCACCTATATATTTTAACACGAAGCTGACTAAGAGAGGAATGAGTGAAAAAGTAAATAAGTAAATTCCGAGCAAGTCGGTGTAGACGATGTCATACAACAACCCGAATACGAGACCGAATCCGAGTGCCGACTCAAACCGGCCATACAAACCGACGTACATTAACCCAATCAACGTCAAATACACGAACGGCGTCGCGTAGTGCCATGAAAAGATGGCAGCCCATGTCCCTTCAATAAGAAAGAGGAGGAACAGGGCGATGAACACTTTCATGTTACTCACCCGCTGCTCCTCCTTCCTCGGGACCCGTCAAAAACGGTTCGTCTAGCGTTCGATCGATGACAAACATTTGCGAGAACTCGTTGAAGTCCGCCTCTGGCGTGATGCGGGCAACTTGAGACACACCATATTCATCGGTCTCGATCGACTTCACCTTACCGATGACGAGACCGGCCGGATAACGTCCGCCGAGCCCTGACGTCGAGACGATCTCGCCTTCTTTCAACTTGACGCTGTTCGAAACCTTTGTGAAAAAGAGTTCGTTCGTCTCGCTGTCGAAGCCGTCGATCGTTCCGTACGCCGCTTTACCGTCCGCATCCTTGACGACCGCCGAGACGTTGTTCGTCCGGTTGTTGTCGCTCAGGAGCTGAACTTGTGACGTATAGGCGCTCGTTTGAATGACGCGTCCGACCATGCCGCCGGCGGCCGTCACGGCCATGCCTTTTTCAACGCCGCGTTCTTGCCCGACGTTGATCGTCACATAGCGCTGCCAGTCGTTCGGCGTGCGCCCGATGACCTCGGCCGGAATCAAATCAAAGTCACGGAGCGAGCTTTCGCCCGCCGCGACCATTTGACGCAACTCCTCGTTCTCACGGCGCAGGTCGTCGGCTTCGACGGACACTTCGGCGTATTTCGTCAAATGTTGCTTCAATTCACGGTTCTCTTCATAAATTTCACGGACGTTCGAAATCGAGGACACGGTACTATCCATCCAGCCGATCGGCACCGTGAACACCCGTTGGAACGTTCCGACCACATCACGCGTGACGTCTTGGTACCAGGCGGATTCCGACCGTCCTCGAATCGAAACCCCTAAAATGACGAGAAATAAGATGATACCGATCAGCGTGATGATGAGCTTTTTATTGCGTACAAACCGGCTCATCGTTTAACACCTTTCATCGGCGTGACGAGATGCCTGATTTTGAACGGAGGACGTCCATCATTTCAAGAGATTTTCCAGTCCCGATCGCAACGCAATCGAGCGGTTCATCCGCAATGAGTGTCGGGATGTGCGTCTCATCAGAGATAACACCGTCCAAGTTTTTAAGGAGCGCGCCGCCGCCTGTCAGGACGATGCCGCGGTCCATGACGTCGGCTGCGAGTTCTGGCGGTGTTTGTTCGAGCGTTTGTTTCACACCGGCTAGAATCGCGTCTACCGTGTCTGAAAGCGCCTCGCACACTTCAACTGCCCCTACTTCGATCTGTTTCGGAAGACCGGTCACGAGGTCGCGTCCGCGGATCTCCATCGTTTCGTTTTCGTTCGACTCGTCGATGCGGGCCGAACCGATTTCCATCTTGAGCGCTTCTGACGTACGTTCCCCGATCATGAGGTTGTATTTGTTTTTAATGTAACGAATAATGGCGTCATCCATTTCGTCACCACCGACACGGATCGACTGGCTTGTCACGATGCCGCCGAGTGAGATCACTGCGACTTCGGTCGTACCGCCACCGATATCGACGACCATCGAGCCTGTTGGTTCCCAAACTGGGAGACCGGCGCCGATTGCTGCCGCGAACGGTTCTTCAATCGTGTACGCTTCGCGAGCGCCCGCTTGCTTGGCCGCATCTTCAACCGCACGTTTTTCAACTGACGTGATGCCACTTGGCACACAGATCATGACGTTCGTCTTCGATGAGAACAACCCGCTCTTCGATTTTTGCGCTTGCTCCATGAAATATTTGATCATCGTTGCAGTCGTTTCGAAGTCAGCGATAACCCCATCTTTCATCGGACGGCGTGCCGTGACGTTCCCCGGCGTACGTCCAATCATATCTTTGGCCTGATTACCTACGGCCTCAATTCTACCTGTATCTGTACGGAACGCCACTACGGACGGTTCACGAACAACGATTCCTTGACCTTTTACATAAACGAGCGTATTTGCCGTTCCAAGGTCGATTCCGATTTCTCGGTTAAAACTACGAAACATACGTACTGCCCCTCTCCTGATTACACTAATTATTATTATAACGGAAAAATCATGTTTGAAAACGTTCAATCGATTACAGGTTATTTACAATCCCCTTCATCTCAGTCCTGTTCCACCGTATATTAGTGTGCCTGCTTTTCAAAAAAAACGCAAATCAAAAAGCAGACGTCTGAAGGCGTCTGCTTAGATGAACCGATCATTTAAAGACCGGGTTGGAGCGGCAGCAACAGCATTGCCGCGTAAAAGACGACCGAAAAGATGAGGATCGGCCGAAAGAAACGGGACGGTCGCTCGCGCGTCGCACCCGCCAAAAAGCTCGCCATCGTCGCGGTGAACAAATAAATCCCGACGTAAACGAAGATGAGTTGCGGGATGACACGCCACACTTGACTGTCTCCTGACGCATTTACCCAGGCGATGAACAGACCGATGTAGACGATGAGCGACACAATTCCGACACCGACGCCGACGAGCGGCGGGTAGCGGTCAAGCCAATGCCCGTCTTTTGAAAACTGTTGAAATAGCGCCATACTCACAAAGACGAACAACGCGAAGACGACGAGCGACAACGCGAACGGCTCGAGCGGAACAAAACTCGCGGCTAGCGCGATTCCAATCATAACAATCCAAACTAGTTTCTCCATACGAACACCTCGTCCGTTAGTATACCAAACTTCAAGAGGGATATGGGAAACGTCTCCTAATTTCACCCGTTCATATACCCGCGTTGCTTCATACTGACATAATGATCCTCGCCGATGATGACGTGGTCGAGGCAAGCGATCCCGACAATGTTGCCCGCTTCGACCAAGCGCTCGGACACTTCGATGTCTTCCCGGCTCGGCGTCGCGTCCCCGCTCGATAGCGATAGGTAGGGCTTTGAAGTTACCTCCGCCTTTTCCCCCGCTTCACACCGTGCGTGCAACTTTCATCGCACACGGCGTTCCATCGAATGTCTATTTATTTCATTTTCCTCAATCTTGTTTCAATTATTAGTAATCCCCATTTGTAATTGCTTTGTTCCCAATCAGTAGACGCAGTTTGTTTATCTTAACCAACTGTTCCTTATTTAAGTTGAGTGGCCTGATATATTTCTGGATAATTTCGCTTTCTGTTGAATGTACTAGCCGATGGACATCCCTAGTTATTAGCACTAGGTTGGAGTAGCTGTCGTCTTTTGTGACATTCCATAACGTCTTATGATGGCAGTCCATTTCAGTCAGAATTAATTCTTCCCCAGTTACCGCACACATCCCATTTTGAGCAATGAAAAGTGAAATTCGATTGTCATTAAACTCTACTGATGCTCGTCCATTTGCGACTGGGTGTTTCCTAATCCATTGCACTTTCCAGTCCGGGACAGCTTTTTGTTCCTGATGCATCAATTCCCGTCCTTCTTTGGTGAATTTATTTACACCATTTTTAGGCATTAACGCATTTTTTGTTTTGACAAATCCAATTGGTATGATGGGATACCCATTAATATATCTGGTCATTTTTGATTTTAAATAAGGCTTAATTCCTTTGTCTTTGATTGGATAGTTAGATGTTTTCTTAAGCGAAAATTGTTTCAACCTATTACGTTCAACTAACGTCAGTTGGTATTGTATTGGCATCAGACTTTCATTTACCTGTGTTGCGATTTGGTAATAGTTATGAATGCCAATAACCATACTATTGTAGATCTGAGCGTTTTTGATTAGGTCAGTTCCACTTGGAGCTTTTTGCATAAGTTTGATTTGGTCTTTGAGTTGCTTTTTAATCCTCGTTCGTGCTTTTTCTGCTATATGGGACTGACAGACAAACTTTTTACGTCCAAAACGGTCGGTTCCTTTACGTTCCATCTTCAATTCAAACCCAAGAAATTCACTGCTTTTCTTTTTCAGGTTTGTGATTTGAGATTTCTCTTCGGAAATCGGAAGATTTAGCCGTTCTTCCAACCACATTCTACTAGCCATAAATATTTTATTGGCGTTGGAGCGTGTTGTCGTAAAAATTTTAAAGTCGTCAGCATAGCGTACAATGTACATTTCTTTCAGTTTAGAAGTTTTACGCAATTGCTCATATCTATATTGATGACTATACAGTCCCGTTTTCTTTACAAGGTGGTCATTAATGTTTCGACATTTCTTACTTTCCCATTGATTCGCAATCCACCAGTCAAATTCATTTAGGTTGATATTAGCTAATAACGGAGAAAGTATGCCACCTTGCGGGGTTCCCTTTTTCGGATAAACAATTTTACCGTCTGGTAGGACAACTGGAGCTTTAAGCATCTTCCGAATAATAACGAGTAACTGCTTATCTCGGATGCCCATAGTCCATATTTGTTGCATTAGTTTTGAATGTTTTACTTCATCAAAGAAACCTTGAAGATCAACATCCACAACATATTGCATTTTGTTATTGTTAATCCGTCCTGCACAAGCAGAAATTGCATTCTCGGCAGATTTGGTTGGTCGGAAACCGAAACTGTATTTATAGAATTTAGCTTCACATATCGGTTCTAAAACTTGTAAGATACATTGTTGTGCTATTCTATCCCACATAGAAGGTATTCCTAACGGTCTAATTTTTCCGTTAGGTTTTGGAATTTCCACCCGTTTAACTTTTCGAGGATTATAATGTACGAATCGTTTCTTTACAATGGCAATGAACTCGTTAGTACTCAGTTTTTCGATATCATTGATTGTAACTTTGTCTTCACCTGCCGTAGCACTCCCGTTATTTCGCTTAATATTACGGTAAGCGAGTAGAATGTTATCGTCTGAAGTGATAATCGACATTAGATTCGTAAATTGTTTGCTTTCTTTACTTTCTGCAAAAAGCTTATCTAACGTTTCGGTCATTCCATAATATTCAGCATGGCGTAACCGTGTGTTCTTCATTCTTGGGATTTTCTTATAATTTTCTTTCAAGGTTTATCACGCTCCAAACTGGACTCGTGACCTTTTTAGTCATACGAGAATCCTTGAGGTGATTGAGTTGAAATAAATATTAATATACATTCGACTAGTGGCTATTGCTCGGCTCTCATTACAAGAACTTCAACGCTCATGCCACTACTCTCACTACCGTTAAAGGAAGTTATGGACGAATCCTTTCCTTCCTACCACTTCATCGAGTGTGTACTCTCCATGTCGGTAGCTTTCCACGTTCCCTTCACTCTATCCATATCTTAACTTAGGTGCTAGCTCTTGCCTGACGTCCTCTCCACCGCCTATAACGGTGCATGGAGCTTTCGAAACCACCATAGGTACTCGCCCACGGAACGTACTTGATTCTTTCATCAAGCCCACTCATTTCTGAGTTCTCCACTTACAGACATTTCATTCGCTAGTTCGTCAGTGTTTTACCACATTCTCACCATATTAAGCTTTTTACGACTCCCGACCTATCAGTTGTACCAACCACCTCTGGTTAGCTTTCGGTTACTAAAATTAGCACTACGACAACTTTCAGCCGACTTTACCGAGCTTCACACAATATCCGTATACACATTTGAATATTGCATGTCGGAGTATTAGAGTAGGCACTTCAAGGCGTTACCCTATCATTTTACCTATCGAGTGAAGAGTTCACGACTCTCTTCCAGTCTTTTGACTTTCAGACAGCGTGCGTAACCTTTTCAGTTACGAACGTGTCGCACGATGGTTATGCACAGCGATGAAACACGCTGCCGACAGCTTGAGCGCTTCGCGGAAGACGTCGCGCGGATGAACAATCGACGAATTCAACCCGCCGACGAACAACGTCTTGCGCGCGATCAATTGGTTTTTCGTGTTTAAGTACAAACAGACGAAATGTTCTTGATTAAGTAGCCGGAGCTCATCACGCAGCAGCTCGTACGCGTCCTGCGGCGACCGGATCGTCGGCATGTCGACTTTCGGCTCCTCGACGTAACGGATGCCGATCGTGAACGCCGCGAGCAACTGCTCGGCTTTCTTCTTCGTCATCCCTTCAATTTGACAGAGGTCGTGCACGGACGCCTGTGACAGCGCCCGAAGCGTCGGATATACATCTGACAACCGCCGGGCCGTCGCCTGCGGGTCCCCGCCCCGTCCACCGATTTGAAGCAGTCTGGCAATAGCGGATTCAACACTTCGGTCGAGCACCATAGTCATTCCTTCACCTACTCTCGCATCATTCACAGAAAGCGCGGCGATACCCCGTGACGCTCGAGCGTCTCGACGAGCGGCCGGAGCGGGAGGCCGACGACGTTATAGTAATCCCCTTCGAGCCGTTCGACGAACAAACCGCCCGACCCTTGGATCCCGTAGGCACCGGCCTTGTCATACGGCTCCGACGAATCGAGGTAGCCGTCGAGCCAAGACTCCGGGATGTCGATGAACGTGACGTGCGTCGTCGTGACGAACAAGTCGTGCCGGTCTGGTCCGATGATGCTGACGCCAGTGAGCACTTCATGGGTCGCCCCTGACAAGTGCTCGAGCATCCGGCGTGCATCATCGCGATCGTTCGGTTTCTCTAAAATCGTTCCGTCTAGGACGACGACCGTGTCCGACCCAATCACAATCGCGTCGCGGTTGTCCCGGGCGACGTCCATCGCTTTCTCACGGGCGAGACGTCCGACGTACTCGTCCGGATGCTCACGTCCGTCAGTTCCTTCGATGACGTTTGACGGGATCACCTCGTGCAAAATGCCAGCTTGTTTCAACAACTCGGTCCGCCGCGGCGACATCGAGGCGAGGATGACACGTTTCTGTGTTGTGTTCATTGTATCGACTCCTTCCATACTTTCGAAACGGGCTTCCTTGCCGTTTCACGCTTCTCTGTTGATTGTAGGCAAAGCGTCACCCGAACACAATCCAAGCCGCCAAAAAAAACGCCCCTTCTTTTCGAAGGGACGCTCGTTTACGGTGTAGTGTAATCGTACACCGGGATATCTTTTCGTGGGAACGTCTGCGTCGGCACGTAGCGGTCCGGGACGAGTTGATCGAGGTCGGGCCGGTAAAACGCATCGAGTTCGACCGTGAAGTCGAGCGGTGCGGCCGGTTCGGTCGTGTTCGGGCCCGTTTCGGCAGGTCCAGTGAACTGGACGGTCCGCAAAATGTGGATCCGGTTCATCGACTCGACCGACTCGAGGAAGAGGACGAGCGCCTCATACGTCTCCGCTTGGAGCGACACCGTCGAGCGGACGGACGAGGCGTTGACCGGTGTGACCTCGACCGGTTCAGCCGGTTCGGCCGTCTCGCTCACATCGTTCGGTTCCGGTTCGGTGATCGGTTCCGGCACTTCCGATTCGGCGATGAGTCCGTCCGCGAAAGCGATGCTCGTCACGCGCACGTCAGACAGCTGGCTCGCTTGCGATAACGTCTCGACGACCGTATCGAGCGCCGGCTCCGTCGGGACACGTGTCTGCAAGCGCTGCGAGTCGGCGACGTCGACGACTTCGCCTTCTTGGCGCAACAGTTCGAGCTTCGTCTGTTCGAGTGACAGCTCGCGCTCGAGCGCCTTCAATTCACCTTGGTTGATAAAGTACTGGTAGCCGAAGTACGACGGGACGGCGATGGCTGCGAACAAACAAATTGTAAAGATCAAATAAATCGTTGAACGTTTCATTCGCTCACCACCTCCTCATCTTCCTCGGGTTGTTCCGTCTCGCCTTCAGGCGTCTCAGGTTCGGCATCGATGAACGTGAACGTAAACTCTCCGATATAGCGTGGGAGCGGCTCATCTGACGCATTGAGAACCGGTGTTCCCGTATCCGTTTCCGCGTCTTGGTCCGCTTCTGCTTTCGTCTCGGTCGTCACGCCGAGCAGTTTGACGTTATCGAACCGTGGATCGTTCAACAACGCTCGTTGGAACGCGTTCAAGTCAGGTAACGTCTCAAACTGGGTCCGGACGCTCATGAGCGAACCGTCGGCGTAGTTGTACGTCAAGACGTAACCTGTCGGCGGCAGCTGTTCGGTCAGCGCACGGAGCGCCGGGACCGCCTGCTTCTCTTCAGTCGTCAGCGCGGTCACTGTCTGCTCGAGCGAGATGACTTGCTGACCTTTCGAGTTCACTTGTTCGGTCTGGTAGATGCGGACGAGCTGTAACTGTTCGTTGACTTGTGCTTTGTCCTGTCCGATCCCGTTCACTTCATAATAAAGATAGCCGGTCAGTCCGCCGCCGATCAATAAGGCGGCCAGACTCGCGACGATCGGCCAACGCAGCGTCACGTCGGTCGCATTGATGAAGTTGGCGTCATGGTCGCGGTCGAGCGTCGCCATCCCGAGAAGCGGCAACATCTGATGGGTTAGCGGCGTCGCGTGCGACAATGGCAACGGGTCATCGATGCGTTTGATCGGGACCATCGATTCCAGTTCGATCGTCCGGACGAGGTCATCGAGTTCAGGGACCGTCCCGGAGATGATCAGTTCGTCGATTGGCCGTCCGTCCGTACGAAGCGAGTAACGGTAGAAATCGAGGAAACGGGCGAGTTCATTCAACCATTCATCGGTCCGATTCGCTAACGCCTCGTTTGAGCCGTTGAACGTATATGTAACGATGCCGTCTGTCGTGTCGGCACGATACGATAAGTCATTCTCGATGGCACGGATGAAGCGGACCTGCCCTTCCTCGAGGACGAGTAGTTGGTGCGCGAACGGTGTCACGTGCCACAATAGCGTTGACTTGAGCGGGTCGAGCGTCTCGAGTCGAGACACCCCGTTCGCGATCGCAATCGGACGCGGGACGATTTTTTTCAAGGCGAAGCCGCGTTTCTTCATGTAGGCGCGGATCGCTTTCGTCAAATCGACCGAGACGGCGTGCAACATGACCTCGGTCTTCATGTCCGTCTCACCGAGCACTTCGTAGTCGAAGGCGACGTCGTCGAACGGCAAGATGATCGAGCTGCCGATCTCCATGAACAAATAGCCACGGATCTCGTCTTTCGGAATGTTCGATGGAATCTCGACTTTGCGGGACAGCACTTCCGTCTCCGCCATATCGACGGCGCACACCATCCCTTTTCTTACTTTTATTTTACGGCACAACTCGTCAAAGGCGAGTCCGAACGCGTTCTCGTCTTGAATCAAACCTTCCGCATAGGCACCTTTCGCCAATTGGACGGAAGCGCTTCGTTTAAAGACGCCTTGTTTAATCACGGCCCCGTGGATGCTGAGCGCATCGAACGAGAAGTACGCGACCGTTCCTTTCTCTATAGCCCGGCTCATGCTTGTTTCCCCCTACATCAAATCAAAATACCAATCAAAAAAACGTTCGCTGAACCAAAACGTCAGCATCGTACCGAGTGCGATGGACGGGACGAACGGGATCGGTTGCTTGCGGCCGATCCGTTTCAGTCCGATGAGCAACAGTCCAACGACTGCTCCGATCAAGCTCGCTAAAAATAAGGCGACCAATACGTCACGTGGTCCGAGCACGAGCCCGATCACTGTAAATAGTTTGACATCGCCGGCCCCAAGTCCCCCTTTTGAGACGAAAAAAACGGTGACGAGGACAGAAAATCCGAGCGCCGCCCCGGCGAGTGGGCTCCACCACGTCGCTCCGGACGCATAAGCGAGGATGAGTAAGAGTGGCGCCGCAAATAGAAGAATCACGTTCGGCACGAGCATCGTCGACAAATCTGACATCGCCAGCGCGAGGAGCGTCGATAAGAAGACGAACGCGAGCAGCGTCGTCCCGGAGAAGCCATACAGCCAAAAGCTATAGCCGTAACCGACCGCCCCGAGCAGTTCGAACAGCGGGTACGTCGGCGCGATCCGTCCGCCACAGCCGCGGCACTTGCCGCGTAACAATATGTAACCGAACACCGGGATGAGTTCCCAAGCGGACAAGACGTGTCCGCACGACGGACAATGCGACCGCGGCGTCACGATCGACTGCTTGCGTGGCACGCGGAGCCCGACGACGTTTGTGAACGAGGTGATGATCATCCCGAGCACGATGCTGTAAATGAGTCCAATGAGGTCAACCAAAACTGGTCACTTCCTTACTTGTAAGTATATGCCAAAAATAGAAAACCGGCTAGGCTGAGCGAGAGCCCAGCGCCAGCCGGAAAGATTATTGCGGTGTAATGACAGTTCTTTTAAGTCCGCTTTCAGGGATTGGAGCTACATCTGTTCCAATTGTTTTAACTCCATCTAAAAATACAGAATAAGTGTAATTACTTCCACTTACTGCAACTGTAACTACAGCTGCATCGTATACTGAATCTCCGTAAGGATCTTTCATAGAGTCAATGTATGAACTTGCATCTATAGTACCATCTGCAGCACCTTTAAAGTTTAACTTAGTAGTCGCGCTAACAGGATTTGATGCTACGTAAAGTTTTGCAGCATTAACCATTTGTTTAGAATCTGATACCATCGCATCTTTACGCGAGTTCTCGATAATCCCACCGATCGCTACAACGGCGATGGCTGCGATAATTCCTAAAATAACGACGACGACGAGCAACTCGACGAGTGTGAGTCCGCGCTCATCTTTCAATTGTTTGGCATCTTGCCAAATCATTTTCATTTTTTCTAACATGGTTGATTCTCCCCTTTTGTGTGTTTTACTGTATTTTGTGCTGGATTCATTACATAAGTACTAGGACTAGTAGAACAATTTTACTATACATTCAAAATATAGTGTTGAAAAGTAGTTTATATGCATAAACTAAGAATTTTCTACTGATTTTGGATGTCGCCGTAAATTTGGAACATCGGGACGACGATGGCGATGACGATGACCCCGACGATACTGGCCAACACGACGATCAACAGCGGCTCGATGATCGACTTCAACCGGTCTGTCGTCGTCTCGACCTCGGTCTCATAAAACTCGGCGACTTCGTTCAACATCGAATCTAAATCCCCGCTCTCTTCGCCGACGGCAATCATTTGTGTCATGAGCGGCGGGAAGTTCGGGTTCCGTTCGAGCGGTTCGTGGAGCGGGATTCCTTGCGCCATCATATTGCGCGCCTGCCCGAGCCCTTTACGGATAACCCGGTTCGAAACGATCTTCTCCGTGATCTCGATCGCTGACAAGATCGGCACGGCCGCTTGTAACAAGACGGCCAAGCTTCGTGTCAAGAGCGCGATCTGGGACTTGAGGACGATCGGACCGAAAATTGGCATCTTCAGCAACAACCCGTCAATCAAGAACCGTTCTTTGTCGCGCTTTAACATCCACGAGAACAGGAGAACGCCGAGCAGCGCGCCACCGAACAGCAACCACCAATAGGCGGCGACGAAGTCCGAGACGGCGACGACGATCCGGGTGATGAGCGGGAGCTCACCACCGAGCTGTCCGAAAATGCTCGCGAACGTCGGGACGACGTTCACCATGAGGAAAGCGACGACGCCGATCGCGACAATCGAGACGACGAGCGGATACGTGAGTGCCGAGATGACTTTACGTTTAATATCGTACTGTTTCTGAAGCTGCAGCCCGATCTGGTCGAGCGCTTCTTCTAAGTTACCGCTCGCCTCACCCGCGAGCGCCATCGAGCTAAAGAAGTTCGAGAACACACGCGGATGTTTTTTGATCGCTTCCGAGAAGGCGATCCCTTCTCGAAGGTCGTCCTCGACTTGGCTGAGCGTCTTCTTCAACAGCTTCGACTCCGTCTGGACGCGCAAAATCGACGTCGCCCGGACGATCGGGACGCCGGCCCGGATGAGCGTGGCGAACTGACGGACGTACATGATCAAATGTTCGATCTTGACGCGTTCCGGCAATAAGTTGACTTCCGTGTTCAGTCCGGTCGACTCGAGTTCGGACAAGTCAGTGACGAGAATCGACTCTTGCCGAAGTTTATCTTTGGCTTCCCGGAGCGACACGGCGGTGATCCGCCCTTTCTTGCGCTTCCCGTTCAGCAATTTTCCTTCGTATTGAAAGATGGCCATAGTCTCACCTCATTTCTTCGCTTGGCACGGCGCTTGGATTGATGACCCCTTGACGAATCAGCTGTTCGATCGACATTTCCATCGATTGCATCCCGTTCTGCCGGTTCGTCTGGATGACGGTCGGGAGCTGAAACTCCTTCTCGTTCCGGATCAAGTTGGCGACGGCTGCGTTCCCGATCATGATCTCCATCGCCGCGACCCGACCCTTCGGCACGTCGACACGCGGGAACAGGCGCTGACTGACGACCCCAAGCAATACGTTGGCGAGTTGGGTCCGGATTTGGTCTTGTTGTTCGGCCGGGAAAGCGTCGATGATCCTGCTGACGGTCGACATCGCACTCGACGTATGGAGCGTCGCCATGACGAGATGACCGGTCTCAGCGGCGGTCATCGCCGTCGAGATCGTCTCTAAGTCGCGCATCTCCCCGAGCAAGATGACGTCCGGATCTTGACGGAGCGCCGCCCGGAGACCGTTCACGAACTTCATGACGTCCGATCCGATCTCCCGCTGGTCGACGATGCTCTGATCGTGCGTGTGTAAATATTCGATCGGGTCTTCGAGCGTGATGATGCGTTTTCGCTGCGTCCGGTTGATCTCATGGATCATCGCCGCGAGCGTCGTCGATTTCCCAGACCCCGTCGGTCCGGTCACAAGGATCAACCCGTGTGGTTTCTCGATGAGCCGCTTGAGCACCGGCGGTAAATTGAGCTCGTTCAACGTCGGGATTTCCCCGGAAATAGAACGAAACGCGATGGCGATCGTGCCACGTTGATAGTAGGCGTTAACGCGGAAGCGCGACACGCGGGGCACACCGAACGAGAAGTCGAGGTCGCGCTGGATCTCAAGGCGGCCTCGCATCTCGTCGGTCATGATTTCCTGCAAGTATCCTTCGATGTGGACGGGGAGCACTTTCTCCTCGCCCATCGTGATCAGACTGCCGTCAATCCGGAAAATCGGTGGCGAACCGGCGGTCAGATGAATGTCTGAGGCACGTTGTTCGACCGCTTTCGTTAAAATCACTTCGATTGATTGATGGATCATAGATTCACTCCGTTATGACTGTTCTCAGTATTTCCTCGGTCGTCGTCAAACCTTGAGCGACTTTCTCGAGACCGTCGGCGAGCAAGAACCGGGCACCGGATCGCTTCGCTTGCTCGACCATCTCGGCCTCGGTCGCTTGGTTCATGATCAAACGACGCAACTCTTCATCAATCGGCACGACTTCATGGATGGCGAGTCGCCCACGATAGCCTGTAAAGTTACACGACGAGCACCCGTTTCCGCGGATGACGCGTGTGATCGCCACATGTTCGGCGTCGAACAGTTCTTGCTCCCGTTTCGAGACCGGTTGCTCATGACCACAGTCGCGACAGACGCGGCGGACGAGGCGTTGGGCGACAAGGCCGGACGTTGAAGCCGCGACGAGGAACGGTTCGACCCCCATATCGACGAGGCGGGTGATCGAACTGATCGCCGAGTTCGTATGGAGCGTCGATAAGACCAAATGTCCGGTGAGCGAGGCCCGGATCGCAATCTCGGCCGTCTCGGTATCCCGAATCTCCCCGACCATGACGATGTTCGGGTCTTGGCGGAGGATCGAGCGGAGGCCGGAAGCAAACGTAAGCCCGACTTTCGCATTGACTTGGACCTGATTGATACCGTCAAGTTGATACTCGACCGGATCTTCGACTGTGATGATGTTCTTCGACTCGTCATTCAATTCTTTGAGCGATGCGTACAGTGTTGACGATTTACCCGAACCGGTCGGCCCTGTGATCAAAATAATGCCGTTCGGCCGCTTCAACATGTCGCGATACAACATCTCGTTATGGTCGCCGAACCCGAGTTTCGTCAAGTCGGTCAACCCTTGTGAAGAATCGAGCACCCGGATGACGATCTTTTCGCCGTACATCGTCGGGAGCGTCGAAACGCGGAAGTCGTATGGGCGATCGCGTAGCGTGTACTTGATCCGACCGTCTTGAGGCAGCCGACTTTCCGTGATGTCTAGATTACTCATCACTTTAAGTCGCGTCAGCATGACGCTTTGAATTTTCTTTGGATAAACCGCTTCTGTCCGTAAATCACCATCGACGCGGAAGCGGACGTGTAGTTGCTTCTCATGTGGATCGAAATGGATATCTGACGCCCGTTGATCGATCGCGCTCAAAAACAACTGGTTGACGAGCCGAATGACCGGGGCGTCGTCACGTGACGCCGTCTCTTGCCGTTCGAGCTCTGGGGCCTCTTCTTTTAAAATCTCGATGAGCGAGGCGTCCATCTCGTAATACCGACTGATCGTCTTCCGGATCTGTTCACGCGTCGCAATGCCAACCTCGATATTCATCCCGGTCTGCAGCCGGACGTCATCAATCGCAATCAAATCAAGGGGATCCGCCGTCGCAATGAATAGCGTGTTTCCCTGTAATTCAATCGGCATGATGTCGTGCTTTTGGGCAATCGCTTTTGGCACGAGTTTTGTGACGGTCACGTTAATGTCTTGCGAATATAGTGCGATGACAGGCACGTCTAGTTGTTCATGAAGCACTTGAATCAATTGTGTCTCGGTCAAATAGTGCAACCGCATGAGTGCATCGCCGAGTTTTTCGCCTCGCCGCTTTTGGGCGAGCGCCTCGTCGAGTTGCTCGTTCGTAATCAATCCAGCCTCGATCAACATCTCGCCCAATCGTTTTTTCGTTCGTCTCACCTTACTTCACCATCCTCTGAGGTACCTCCTGCTCGACGTCTCGCTGTTCAATGAAGACGCTCAACGCTGCGCCGCCCGCTAAACCAATGACGATGAGGAGCCAAGCCCACCACGTCCGTTCAAGCGATTCCGCATACAGCGTATACATACCGAGCGATAACACGGCCACAAGTACCGACACGACGAGTTTCGTTTCGCGCTTCCGTACGTATGGGATCGACAAGGCAAACAGCGTCAACGTGGCCAGCACCCAAAAGGCGAGCAGTATTACATATCCGATCATCCGACTGCCTCCTCGCTAGACGCCGGGACGTCCTCGTGCACCGGCGGTTGCTCTTCGATTTCATTCAATCCGTCATTCGTTTCATCGTCATTAAATGGGTCGTCGTCCAGTGTTTCGTCCGGGAATGTCGGAATGACCGGTTCAACCGGCTCAGGCGGCGGTAACGGGACTGAACTTTTCGTCACGATCTCCGGCACCGGCTCATAGAAGTCATGACCTAACAGTTCACGCGTCTCGCCTGCCTCGGTGACACGGATGCGATACAACTTCCCTGACTCTCCCGATTGACCCGATTGCGTCACCGAAGAGCTTCCGGCCGGGAGGGATGGGGAGAAGCGGATCACGTTCTGATACGGGACAGTTGCTACTTCTTCGACCCGCGATTCGTACGCACCGTCGAACGTCTCCCCGAGCAGTTGCACCGTCATCGCGTTCCCTTCTTCTAGCACGATGATAGCGTAAGACGATTGCTCCGTGTTTTGGACGGCGAAGTTCGAGCCGGCATCAACTTTGACGTCGTATCCAAGCTCGATACCGCTCGGAAGTACTTCATGCGGGACACGCTCGAGCACTTTGAACGGAGTTGCCGCAAACAATTTATAGAGCGGCGAGCCGAGCGTGGTGAGTGCTTCGAAATCTTCACCGAACGACTTCAAGCTGAATATGTCGCCTGCGTTCATTTCAAATCCGTTCATCCGCTCTAACGCCGAGCGCATTGCCGGCGTCGGACTGACTGTCATCGACGCGACGACTTCGTTCTCTGCCGCGACCGTTTCAAGGGCGACGTTCGAATCGAGCTTAGACGCTGAAGCGACGAGCGGTGGCGTCACCATCGTCATCGTGACGGGTTGGTTTTCTAAGTACGGGGCGATTCGCTCTTCATCGATTGATGTAATGAGCGGATAGTCCCCTGGTCCAGGTATGTCTTCGAGCGTGTCGTCGATGTTGAATGATACGACGTCTTTCCCGACTTCGAGCGCCGTCCCGTCGACGAGCGTCACCATGAACGGTACATTTGTAAAGTCTTTGACGGCGTTGTCGAGGCGGACGACCGCCTCTTCTTTCGTCATCCCCGATATGTCGATCCCGGCGACACGCGTGTCTTTATATGTAGCACTTGTCTTCGCTGACGCGTCGAGATAGTTGACGAGCCCGATTGTCGGTAACGACACGAGCAACACAAGACATGTCAGGATGAAAAAGTGCATCCCATATTGCTTCATTCCAATTCCCCCTATGTAAAAAACTGAGACTTTCGATTTACTATCCGTTCGTACTCTAACTTTAGTATAATATGCATTGGACATAAATTAACATTTATTTAGGTAATCATACGCTTTTTTCCTAGTATTTTATTATATTTGAAAAGGAGGTCAATGCGTTGGCCCGTTCCGAAAAAGGTTTTACGCTCGTCGAAGTACTCGTGTCAATCGTCATTTTATCGATTGTTTCGTTCTCCTTATTAAACATATTCAGCCAAAGTCTGAAGACGACGAATGATAGTCTGAGTACGACCATCGCCAACCAAGTCGCTCAAAACGCACTGCATACATTAGATCGACGAGCCTCAGCTGTTCAAGAAACGCTTGACTTGAATAAACTGTTGAATCGAAACGGCGTGAGTTCAGAATGTGATTTTTGTTCTGATTATCGGATTCATGGTGAGACGTACGTCGCTACCATCTCCCAATTGTCAACGCTGCCGCCAAATACAATCGAAGTCGAGATTTCCGTGACGACCGATCGACTCCGAACACCTGTCACGTTGAAAGGAGTGATTTCGAATGCAACGTTACGCGAGCCGTTCCCTGAAACGGCTGTCCCAGAAAGTGAACTCGTTCAGTAAAGCATCCGAAGGTTTTACGCTCGTCGAGCTTCTCGTGACTGTCGTTGTCGCCGCGATTTTAAGCGGTGTCATCATCACTGCCTTCATTTCAGGTACGCTCGGTTTTCAATTGACGAACGAAACGAGCGAACTGCGCAGTGAAGCCGATTATTTAGTCACGTCCATCCTATCCGAAGTCAACCGGAGTGAATTTGATGCCGTCACCGAAATAAATGACACCTACCAATTCCACCAACTATCCGAACCTCGCATCTCATCGACTGGGATGATTTATCGGGAAGCCGGATACGAACCGATCAGCTTGAACTTATCAGCAGATTCATACGTGCCGAGCAACCCGAACGTCTTGTTAGATGATATTTCAATTCAACTGATCGAGCCCGTCTATGATCCACGGCGTCCGGACTATATAACGAGCGGCTTGATTGAAATCGAGATGAACCTATCGTTGAAGGCAAATCCCGATTCCATTAAAACGTTTAAAAGCTCGATCCCATTTTGAGAAGAAAGGAGGCACCACTTATGCATAAACGAGAAGAAGGCTATGTGCTCGTACTCGTACTCGTGACGATGGCCGCGCTCGCCGTCTTATCGCTCGCTGCCATGCAAGTGAACTTGGTCACGAATAAGCTGACGGTCATCCGCACGGAAGATACGCAGCTGAACGAAGACGCAAAAAGTGCGCTCAATCTGATTGCGGCGGATGTTCGAAATCGTTTCCCACTTCATGACGCAAATGATGTACCGGCTCATATGGAATCGGAGTCCGCTTTTAATGACGCGATTCAAGGCGCACTCGTCTCAAACGAACCGTTCCTTAATCTCCCGAGCGAGAGCGACAGCGAGAGCGACAGCGAGAGCGACAGCGAGATCAACTATTCAATTCAATTAAAAGAGAATGCGGACGCGAACCTGCTCGATACTGCACCGTTCACGAAGATTTTACAAGTAAACGTCGTCGCGAGCCGACAGACGAATCCTGAGCAACCGCTCCTGTCGGTCGAATACACACAAGACCTTTATTTGACGGCTCTGCCCGCGTTTTTGTATTACGTACTCGGGTCGGACGAGCAGTTGACGGTGAACGGAATGCCGACCGTTAAAGGAAATATGTATTCAAATGGGCCGCTTACATTCATGAGAGATGCCAATTATCAACTTGGTCCCAATCGATTCACTATTAAAAACGTTGATTCAAGTCTGTTGCATTTGGATGGCCGAATCGATTTGTCGGATCAAGGAACATGCGCGAGTTGCCAACAAAAAAACTATTTCACTGCTGGAACAGAACGGGCTGGCGAAATGGCAGATGCGGGAGTCTCACCAAGTAGCTTTTCCCCATTCCAATATGACTATTCAATCATCGAATTTTTGAATCGTCGTCTCGATACCCCGCTCGCTTACACGAGCAACGTCGACTCTAAAATTTTTGAAGAGGGATTGGTTGCTTCGACCGATCAAGTCTTCGAGCTCGAACGGGTTTTATCGGAAGATGGTTCATCAATTATCGAGCGACCGACTTCATACTTACGGGCGGATGCTTATAACGCTTTAAACGCTCCGACCATTTTGACACTACCTTCAACCCTGTCAGATCGCGCCATGTATGTCACCGAGTCCATCACCGAGTCAAGTGCTCCTCTTTTATTAGATGGGGACGTCGTGATTGAATCGCTCGACAAACTAACGATTGCTCGACCATTGATCGTACGAGGAAACTTGACGATTAGGGGGAACGTATCCTTTAATTCGACCGTATATACACTCAAGGACACGTTCATCGATCGTGCCAATATCCTTCCAATCGATGCAGAGAGTGGGAACTCCCTTATCCTCTTGTCAAAAGGCAAGATTTTGTTGAACCGGATTAACGAGTTCGATGACACGCCGACAACACTTCAGGCGTTCATGTATAGCGACTCCGGAGAAGAAACGAAAGTATATGCGGTAGGTTCCATCCTCGAAGTGAATGGAGGACTTTATAGCAGAGGACCGCTTGTCGTGAACGTTTTCCGCGGTTCTTTTGAACAAGGTGACGGTTTGACCCCTCTCGAATATTTCGACCGCCAAGTACCGGCGCATGCGGCCAGTCAATCTCGATTGAAATTGACGTATAACGATGCCGTATTCAATCAGCTCGAAACGTTACCGGTCACGAACCAACTCCAGTTCTTTGTCAGTCATCCTGTACAAATTAAATAAGCGAGAGGCCGTGATATGCTCCCTCAAAAGTAGACAGGTTAAAAAATATAACCTGTTTTACTTTTGAAGGGAGTTTTTTGTGTGGCTCAAAAACGCTATT
>NZ_JACSMB010000061.1:0-220 GCF_018618455.1 Exiguobacterium sp. s142
AGATGATTGGGGTGAAGTCGTAACAAGGTAGCCGTATCGGAAGGTGCGGCTGGATCACCTCCTTTCTAAGGAAAATGCCCATGTGGCATTGCCCATCGTTCAGTTTTGAGGGTTCGTCCCTCGATTGTTCTTTGAAAACTGAAGATTCATCAAGACATCAAACCAAGAAAAATATGCATGGTCCGTTCGGACCGTGTGTCTTAGAAACGCTAGATCAAGG
>NZ_JACSMB010000062.1:0-210 GCF_018618455.1 Exiguobacterium sp. s142
TCGCCCGTACATAAACCTCTTGGCCACCCCTGTGACAGATATGACGAACAGAAGTTCGTGATTCCGTCAGATTTCCCTTCCCCCGCCGCGGGTATCGGATGAGGAAGACGTTCATCACGATCATCGGCCGAGAGGAGGCGGAGACATGCTGAAGGGCTACAAATACAGGCTCCACCCGACGGCGGCACAGGCCGAGTTCCTCGTCAGGAC